>NZ_BSQC01000013.1:0-198410 GCF_030268145.1 Brucella sp. NBRC 12950 | reverse complement strand
CAACATTTGGATTTTCAGCGAAAGCAGCACCGGCGCTAAGGGCAACGGCTACGGCAGCAAGAGCAAACTTTTTCATTTTCTATCTCCTTGGTTTTGTGAAGCGACGTTGTGTTCGTCGTTTCGATGAACCAGAGATATGCCTTTCAATCGGCTGCGCCTAGCTACCGTTTGGTTCACAGATTGTATCTCAAATAGTAGACAATAAAACCTTGAAACGGGCAGAATGTCCAAGACAACACGGTTTATTCAAGTATATGTGAACAGTGTAAGGCGGAAAAATGCCCGTTTTGTCAGAGCGCTGACGGAGCTGTTTGGCTTGAAACCACGAACCAGTTGGGATTTTTCGCCAGGATTTGAGATGCGGCGGCATCCGCGCTTTGCTGATCTTTGAAGATAGCAAAGCAGGTGGCGCCTGAGCCGGACATTTGCGCATAAAGCGCGCCATGCGCACGTAGCAGATCAAGCTTACCGTTAATCTGCGGGGCAATCGCCAGCGCTGCTGGCAGGAGGTCGTTACGGGTTGAGCCGAGATATGTGCAGATGCTTTCCAAATCGCCATCTGCAGGTGCTGGGAGCTGCTGGTTGTCACGCTTTGTCAACGCACGGAAGACATCGGGCGTTGCAACAGCGGTGCCATCATTGACCAGCAGTATCGGAAACGATGGCATTTGCGGTATTGCGGTGAGTTGCTCACCGATGCCACGCGCAACAAGCGGTGCACCAAGAGCGGCACCATGCAGACACATGGGAAGGTCGGCGCCCAACTTGAGCCCGAGTTCAGCCAGCGTGTCGAGGTCCAGATTGAGCCGCCAGATTTCGTTGAGCGCGAGAAGCGTTGCTGCCGCGTCGCTGGAACCACCACCGATGCCTGACGCGACGGGCAAGTTCTTCTCTAGGTGGATTGAAACGGGCGTAAGCGCGCGATCCGCAAGTGATCGCAAAGCGTCGCGCGCCTTGACGACTAGATTGCAGCTATCAAGCGGTATGCCTTGAGCAAAGCGCCCGCCAATGCTGAAACTATCTTCGTCGGCTTCTTCGATGGTGATGCGGTCGCCATAATCAGCAAAGACGACCAGCATATCGAGCAGATGATAGCCATCATCTCTACGCCCTGTCACATGCAGCGCGAGATTAACCTTGGCCGGTGCCACGCGATGAACAGAACGACGAACCAGAGTGGCAGCCTCAGCAGAATGATGCATTCAGAATGAAATCAATATTAGTCTTTTTTGACGTAATATTCGCCCGTCTTCGGGTCCTGAACCAGTGTGCCATGGGCGCGGTTCTGGGCCTCTTTTTCTGCCCGACGAACGCGCTGGGTAACGCGTACCGCTTCGCGCTTGAACGAGCGATAACCGTACCAGGCGGCAGCGAGTATCAACAGCAGAAAGATAAGCTGGGGCATGGCCTCTAATCCTCAGGCTAGCATAGGTTCCCGAAAGGCCTTTTCGGGATCACGGAGTGAAACTTATTCGCAGGCAGCATAACACTACTTTGTAGGATTATGCATCATATCATGGTGAAACAATGAATTTCAAAGGCCATATCGCGCCCAGAGCGCCTTTTCTTCGGCGACTGACAGAAGGCCGTCACCGAGATTAGCTGCGATCGCAGCAGGATCAATGCCACTAAGTGCTATTTCGACACCTGGTGCCTTACGTCCGAGCAGTCCGCGCTTGGGTTCAATCAGCTTAAGCTTCACCTTGTCACCATATGTCTTGCGCAGGAAGCCGCGCATATCCCCAAGTCCGTCAACAAGGCCCAGTTCTTTGCCTTTAATGCCTGTCCAGAATAAGCCGGTGAAGAGGCTTTCGTCATCGGCGAGCTTGCTGCCGCGACGCTCCTTCACCATGTCGATGAAGGTCTGGTGAATTTCAAGCTGAAGCGATTTGAGACGTTCAATATCGGCTTCCTTCTCAGGCTGAAACGGATCAAGCGTCGACTTGTTTTGGCCTGCTGTATAGACGCGGCGTTCGACGCCGATTTTCTTAAGCAGCTCCGGGAAGCCGAACGACGCTGAGACAACGCCGATGGAGCCGACAATCGATGATGGATCGGCGATGATCTCATCACCTGCGAGCGCAATCATGTAACCGCCTGATGCAGCAGCGTCTTCCACAAAGACGAAAACTCGTTTCTGATGCTCGTCTGCCAAATCGCGAATACGACGATAGATGAGGCGTGACTGCACCGGTGAGCCACCGGGCGAATTGATGGAAATGGCAACCGCCGGTGTTTCCTTGTCAGTGAAGGCCTTTTCGAGCACAGCGGAAGCACTTGCGAGCGACAACGATGGGCGAAGTGATGAACCGCCGCTCATGATCACGCCATGCAAACGCACAACAGGGATTTCAATCTCTTTTTTGCGAAAACGACGCGGAATGAAGCGGGACAATATTCCTGACAAATCAAACTCCAACCTGAAAAATGCTTGTTGCAGCGAATGTAGGAAGCAAATTGGCAAACACAAAGAAAAATGCCCGGAATTTCGTTCCGGGCATTGTATTTTCGTCATTTTTTCGGCTTGGCCAGCATTCTGAGCAGTACATAGCCACATATTGCAGAGAGTGCGGAGCCCGTTAGAACGCCGATTTTTGTCTCGGCCTGCAATAGTTCCGACTGATAGGACAAAAGCCCGATAAAAATGCTCATCGTGAAGCCGATGCCGCAAAGAAGTGAAACACCATATATCTGCCCCCAGCTGGCACCCATTGGCCGCTGTGCCAGACCCGTTTTGATTGCGAGCCATGCAGCACCAAACACACCAAGCTGTTTGCCGACAAAAAGACCGAGCATGATGCCAAGCGGCAGAGTATCGAAGATGATGGAAGGCGTCATTCCGGTGAACGAAATACCGGCATTGGCAAAACCGAACACTGGAACGATGAAGAAAGCGACAGGTTTTGCCAGAGCGTGCTCAAGTGTATGAAGTGGCGAAGTCATATCATCCGGCTTCGCTTTGGCGGGCTTCAGCGGGATCATGAGAGCCGCGACAACGCCTGCAACCGTCGCATGAACGCCGGAATTGAGCACGAAGAACCACAATATGGCAGCACCAATGAGATAAGGCAGCAGTTTCATCACGCCCAAACGGTTCATAGCAAACAGAACGGCGGCCGTTGCAAATGCTGCGCCTAGATAAGGCATGGAAATCTCGGCAGTATAGAAAATTGCAATGATGATCACTGCTGCCAGATCATCGAGAATGGCAAGCGTCGCCAGAAAGACCTTGAGGCTTGACGGCACGCGCGATCCGAGCAGCGATAAAACACCAAGCGCGAAAGCGATGTCGGTGGCCGACGGTACAGCCCAGCCGCGCACTTTCTCAGGATCGTTATAATTGAAGGCAACGAAAATCAGTGCGGGCACGATGACGCCGCCTGCAGCAGCTATGCCCGGCAAAATGCGATTAGGCCAGCTTGCAAGTTGGCCATCGAGAAACTCACGTTTTATCTCAAGTCCGACCAGCAGAAAGAAGATGGCCATCAGTGCATCATTGATCCAATGCGAAAGACTGAGTGGACCAATATAGGACTGCAATGCGCCGAAATAGACCTTGGAAAAAGGCGAATTCGCAACGATCAGCGCGAGCGCTGCAGCGGCCATGAGAACAATACCACCAGCAGATTCGCTGTCGAGAAAGCGACGCATGATGGAAACGGGGCGGACGGGCTTCGGATGTGACGTCATTATTCTTCTTTTCAGGTTATTTCCGGAGCGTCTACTTCGTAGAGCGTGAGGTTGCGATCCGTAATGCCAAGTCTTGGCCATTCGGAACGCCACTTCCCTATGTGGTCAGACACGAAGTGTTTGTCCAGTGAAACCCGATCTCGCCATAGCTCTTTTACATGAATGACGTTTGTTTCAAGTACATCTTGAGAATAAGAATACGAAAGGCAGCCGTCCTCTGCGCGACTTGCTTCAATCATCCGCTGCATAACTGGTCGAGCTTCATCAAGCTTTTCCGCTGGTAAGCGAATCGTTCCAACGATGAGAAGCATGTCTTCAGTTTTCCAAACTATATTTTTTACAGATTCTGTCGCCTGATGTGCGATAGGTGCGAAAACCCATCGCTTCATAATAGGCGAGGCCCATATCGTTATCGGCGCCGATGGTTGCGTCGATATCAGTTATCTCTGCCGCTTCTGCTGCCTGACGGGTTGCTGCGAATAGGGCCGATCCTACGCCTTTGCGGGCAGCACGCGGACTGACATGGGTGCCGATAATTCCCCAGCCGACTGCAACGCCATAGGGATTGTCTTCGGTCGCATGTTTCAGTGATTGAAATCCTAATATCTCGCCATCAGCAACCGCTACGTGACATTCGATCCGGTTCGGATCGGAAATATAACGCTCAATGACATGGTCGCGATCATAATCCCGCTGACGTCCGGTTGCGTCGATGATCTCTTTGAGAACGCGGCTCATGCCATCCGCATCGTCAATTTTGGCTGGTCTGATTTCCATGAAGCCCTCGCTTGTTTCAATCACGGAAAGCCATTGGATCAGCGCTCTCGCTTCCCGCATGGCTTCGGTCTGGTCATTGTAAAGCCCGGATGCGTAAGCCGTACCCCAATAAGTGTAGGGTCCAATCTCAGGCACTTCATCCAGAAACTCTTGGGTTTCTTCAAAAGAATAAAGCCCGTTTCTGTGATCAAAGAGTTCGAACCGAGCCTTTCCGTCGTTGCGATCAACCGCGTTCAGACATTTTTTCACGGGTTTTCCTAAAGCAGCGAAGTCTGGCCATTATTAATGGCTGTGGCGCGTGGCGTGAAATCATTACCCGCATCGCCGTGCAGAATAAGGGCTGGCATGAGCGAAAGGCCTGCACGGCTACCGCGAATGCCGGTAATCACGATGCGGATGGCCGCCGCGTCAGGGCGTGGCAGGATCGGAATGATCTTCAGTCCGCCAAAACGCCGCTCAAGCGCTTCCAATATCGGCGCGAGCGAAGCAGGGCGTGCGATAATCGAAACGCCGCCGCCGGGCCGCAGAAGCGCCGATGCGGTGCGCAGCCATTGGTTGAACATGCCTTCGGGCATGACATGCGCTTCAGCTTTCACGGGATCAGGTGTCGAGCGGTCGCTCGCCTCATTAAAAGGCGGGTTCATGATGACATAATCGAAGCTGTTATCGATCAGGCCAACGCTTGACCGCGCCTTGCCGGTCAGTGATACATCGGCTTCCAGAATATCGACACGGTCGCGCAAGGCGGTATTTAGTGGATGGTTGACGCTCTTATGCGCAAAGTTGAGCATAAAGCCCGAGCGTTCGATGAGTGTAGCGCGCGCGTCCTTGCAGCGGGCAGCCACCGCGAGGCCTGCAGCACCTGCACCACTGCCTAGATCGGCAAGGCGGCCTGAGAAACCATTTGGCACGCTGCTTGCGAGAATCATTGCGTCTACACCGGACCGATGGCCTTTCATCGCGGGCTGCACGAGATGAAATGCACCACGATGAAACACATCCAGCGTTTCTTCCACGGTATCCTGTGCGCGCTCGGAAATGTTATTCGTCATGGTCTTTGAGTTCATGTTCCAGACCGGCATCGATCAGGTAACGTCTGGCTTCGTCCAATCGGTCTTCCTCAACGAGGAATCGCCTAGGTATAACGCCTAATGAACCTTCGAGAATGCTCATATTGGTGTCGGCAATGAAGTAAATGATGCCGGCCTCTTTCATAAGAGCTTCGGCAACGGACAGGAGAACGGAATCATTTGTGCGCATAAGTTCGATCATTTCGACAATGTGTAATCAATAGACCGCATTGACAACTGCTTCCTTCAATGGTGAACAGGCTCTGAATAAAAAGCTTGGGCGTTGCAGGGGCTGTTAAGCGTCTTGAGCATTCTGATCCGCACAAATAGTGTGGTCGGCAGCTAGGAGTAACGACATTGGGTGTGGTTTTGAATCTTGACGGGAAACGGAAGCGGGAAGGATCGGTTCAGCCTCTGGTCGACCTGACGAAGGCCGATATGGGCCGCGTGAACGAAATGATCCTGTCCCGTGCGGGCTCCGATGTCGAGATGATCCCGGAAGTGGCGAACCATCTCATTTCATCTGGTGGCAAGCGCCTCCGCCCAATGATGACGTTGGCTGCTGCCCGCATGTTTGGCTATGAGGGTGACGGGCATGTCCGTCTCGCAACCTCGGTCGAATTCATGCATACCGCTACTCTTCTGCATGACGATGTGGTCGATGAAAGTGATCTGCGTCGAGGTAAAAGCACGGCGCGCATGATCTGGGGCAACCAGGCAAGCGTTTTGGTTGGTGACTTCCTGCTCGGTCAGGCTTTCAAGATGATGGTCGATGTCGGCTCGCTCGATGCTCTTGATGTTCTTGCAACTTCCGCTTCGGTTATTGCTGAAGGCGAAGTGATGCAGTTGGCTGCTGCCAAGAACATGGAAACCACCGAAGACGAGTATCTGGCCGTCATTAAGGCTAAAACCGCAGCGCTGTTCTCGGCTGCTGCCGAAGTCGGTCCGATCATTGCTGATGCGAAACCTTCCGATCGTGCAGCCCTGCGCGACTACGGTCTTAATCTTGGCCTCGCTTTCCAGCTTGTTGACGATGCGCTGGATTATGGTGGTTCGGCAGCCGATCTTGGCAAGAACACCGGCGATGATTTCCGCGAAGGCAAGATCACACTGCCAGTGATCCTGAGCTATCGCCGCGGCACTGATGAAGAACGCGCTTTCTGGAAACATGCAATTGAAGAAGGTGCGAGCGACGACGCTTCGCTTGAAAAGGCCATCGGCCTGATGACAAAGCACGGTGCAATCGCTGACACTGTACAGCGTGCCCGTCATTTCGGCGAAATTGCCCGCGATGCCTTAGCGCCTTTGAAGGCCTGCCCTGAGAAAGATGCGCTGATTGAAGTCATCGACTTCTGCATCAGCCGGGTAAACTAAGGTCTTTGTAAAATTTAAAGAATGGCATCCTTCACGGATGCTTTTTCAAGCATGTCGCCTGAAAGTGGAAACCGGTTTCAGGTTGACGACATGCTGATAAGGAGTAACAAGAAAAGCATCCTTCACGGATGCTTTTCTTGCGCTTGGACCCCAAAAAGGCCATGCTTGAGGTGCCTCTGAATAGGGGATCTTATACGGAATCGGAAAGAGGACTGGGCTTTATGCGGCAGGGATCTAAACGTCGTCCGCTTTACGGATTGCTTCTTCTGGCTTTGGCGGGAGTGGCGATACCGGCAAACGCGGCAATGGCTAAAACAAGCACAGATCCAGTCTCGCAGGTGCGTGCCGGTTCATTTGCCGGCGCTTATCTCGCAGCGCGCACAGCTGAAGCCGACAACAACATTTCCGCAGCTGTCGATTTTTATCGTCAGGCCATGGCGTTTGATCCGGGAAATGACATCATCAAGCAGAACCTGCTATTGGCGCTGTTGACGGAAGGTCGTTTCAAGGATGCTCTGCCGCTTGCCGAAGAGCTTAAAGATCAGCCGGAAATTGAGCGCTTTTCACGCGTAGCACTGGCAATCGATGCCATTTCCAAGAAGCAGTATCGCAAGACCGGCCCGCTTCTGATGTTGTCGATTCAGTCCGACATGGACCAGCTCGCGACCAGTCTCATGAGCGCATGGGTGAAGGTCGGGCAGGGCAATCCAAAACGTGCGCTTGCTGATGTTGTGAAGATCAACGGTCCTGAGTGGTACGGCCTTTTCCGCATTTATAATGCAGCGCTTATTGCCGATATTGCTGGCGATAAGCAGGATGCACGCAATTATTATCAGCAAGCGCTCGATGATCGCGCCGGTGGTAGCGCAGCACCTGATACCTATGAGCGTATTGTGATGTCCTATGCCGCATTCAAGCTGCGTCAGGGCGATAAGGCCGGTGCTGTCAAGATTCTCAAAGACGCTGAAGAGCTTCTGAATGGCCGTATGACGATCACAGAAATGCGCGAAAAGATTGAGGCGGGACAGAAATATCCTCGCCTGATCGATACGCCGCAGCAAGGTGTGGGAGAAGTGCTTTATACGCTTGGCACTGCGATCAATCGCGGTGGTGCAGAAGCATTTGCGAAACTGTACCTGCAAATGTCGTTGCCACTGCGCCCAGACAATGATGCTACGCTTTACCAGCTTGGAGATATTTCGGCGAAGCTGCGTCAGCCGGAAAAGGCTGTCGAATATTATGCTCGCGTTCCCGAAAAATCGCCGTATAGGCGTGATGCGGAAATGCAGCGCGCGCTTAATCTTGCTGAAAACGAGAAGACTGGCGAAGCAATCACCCAGCTCAAGACCTTGCTTGAGCGTGACAAGACGGATCTGCGCACCTATTTGGCGCTCGGTGGTGTCTATGCGCAGGACAAGAATTTTGGCGACGCTGCAAAAATCTATGATGCAGCGGTAGAGCAGATCAAATCGCCGGAACGCAAGGATTGGCCAGTGTTCTACCAGCGCGGCATCGCGCATGAACGGCTGAAGGAATGGGATCAGGCAGAGCCAAATTTCAAGAAGGCTCTGGAGCTTTATCCTGATCAGCCACAGGTGCTGAATTATCTTGGTTATTCATGGGTTGATCGGGGTGAAAATCTCGATGAAGCACTGAAAATGATCAAGAAGGCAGTCGAACTGCGTCCGCAGGATGGTTACATTGTCGATTCGCTCGGTTGGGCTTATTACAAGCTAGGTCGTTATCCGGAAGCCGTGGTCGAGCTTGAAAAGGCCGTGAAGCTTCGTCCGGAAGATCCGACGATCAACGACCACCTTGGCGATGCTTACTGGCGCTCGGACCGTCAACTTGAAGCGACTTTCCAGTGGAACCACGCCATTGCTGGCAAGCCTGAACCAGAAGAGTTGGCCAAGATTGAAGAGAAGCTGAAAAAGGGTCTGGCTCCTGATCCAAATCCTTCGGAGGCGCGGGCTCAGGACAAGAAGCCTGAGCCGACAAAAGCGCCTGAAACCAAAACCGAATAATTTCAAAGCCCGGAAGTTTGATCGATTTCCGGGCTTTCCATTTCTCTATGCCGGCGTGAGCAGCGCTCAGCGATTAAATGTCATGCTTGACCGTGGCAGGCGGACAAATTAGACCGGGCCATCATTTCAATAACAAGGCCTGACCCTGTGTCCAGTACGTTGCCAGCACATATGCACCCCACCCGTTCCTTTCAGGGCTTGATCCTGACGCTCCATAACTATTGGGCGGAACACGGTTGCGCTATTTTGCAGCCTTACGACATGGAAGTAGGGGCGGGTACGTTCCACCCGGCGACGACTTTGCGTTCGCTCGGGCCAAAGCCTTGGAAAATTGCCTATGTGCAGCCGTCGCGCCGTCCGAAGGATGGCCGCTATGGTGAAAATCCAAACCGCTTGCAGCATTATTATCAGTATCAGGTGATCATCAAGCCATCGCCGCCGAACCTGCAGGGGCTCTACCTCGGTTCGCTGCGTGCTATCGGTCTTGATCCGACGCTGCATGACGTGCGCTTTGTGGAAGACGACTGGGAAAGCCCGACGCTCGGCGCTTGGGGCCTTGGCTGGGAATGCTGGTGTGACGGCATGGAAGTGTCGCAGTTCACTTATTTCCAGCAGGTTTGCGGCATTGAATGCTCGCCGGTTGCGGGTGAGTTGACCTATGGTCTTGAACGCCTCGCCATGTATGTGCAGGGCGTGGACAATGTCTATGACCTCAACTTCAATGGTCTCGAAGGCGAGGAAAAAGTCACCTATGGTGATGTTTTCTTGCAGGCTGAGCAGGAATATTCCCGCTACAATTTCGAAATGGCGAACACCGATATTCTGCACCAGCATTTCATTGATGCTGAGCGCGAATGCGCTGCGATTTTGAAGGCAGGCAGCACAGGCGAAGGCTCGCTGCATAAATGCGTTTTCCCGGCCTATGACCAGTGCATCAAGGCATCCCATGTCTTCAACCTGATGGATGCGCGCGGCGTGATCTCGGTCACTGAACGTCAGAGCTATATTCTGCGCGTGCGCAATCTCGCGCGTCAGTGCGGCGAAGCATTTTTGCTCACCGACGCCGGCGGCTTCAACCTTAAGAACGAGGCTGTGTAATGCCTGATTTGTTGCTCGAACTTTTCTCGGAAGAGATTCCTGCCCGTATGCAGCGCAAGGCTGCGGGTGATTTCAAGAAGATGATCACCGATGGTCTGGTGGAAGCTGGTCTGACCTATGAGGCCACGACCGCCTATTGGACCCCGCGTCGTCTGACGCTCGATGTGCGCGGCCTGACTGTGCGTTCGAAAGACGTGCATGAAGACTTAAAAGGCCCATCCGTCACGGCTCCAGAGCAGGCTATTCAGGGCTTTCTCCGCAAGGCTGGATTGACCGATGTGTCTCAGGCGCATGTGCATTCCGATCCGAAGAAGGGCGATTTCTACGTTGCCCATCTGACCAAGCCGGGCCGTGCTGCAGAAGAAATCATCGCGGAACTCGTACCGCAGACAATCCGCAACTTCCCTTGGCCAAAGTCCATGCGCTGGGGTGCGGCTTCATCAAAGCCGGGTGCGCTTCGCTGGGTGCGTCCGCTGCAATCGATCCTCTGCACCTTCGGTCCTGAAACCGAAGAAACGGTTGTGGTCGAGTTTGACGTCGATGGCATCAAGTCGGGCAATGTCACCTATGGTCATCGTTTCCTGAGTGATGGTCAGGCAATCAAGGTGCGCCGTTTTGACGATTATGTCGAAAAGCTCGAAAAGGCTTTTGTGGTTCTCGACGCCGAGCGCCGCAAGGAAATCATCTCGCAGGACGCGCATAATCTTGCTTTCGCATCCGGTCTGGAACTGGTCGAAGACGCGGGTCTTCTTGAAGAGGTTTCTGGTCTGGTCGAATGGCCTGTGGTGCTGATGGGCGAGTTTGAGGAAGAGTTTCTGGCGATTCCGCCGGAAGTCATTCAGCTGACAATCCGTGTGAACCAGAAATGCTTTGTCACCCGCAAGCAGGGTGAAACGGAAGCGCTGTCGAACAAGTTCATTCTGATCTCCAACATCGCAGCCCGCGATGGCGGCACAGAAATCGCTTACGGCAATGGCAAGGTCGTGCGCGCACGCCTCTCCGATGCGCTCTATTTCTGGCACACCGATCAGCATGATCTGCCGGACCTCGACAAGCTCACGCTGTCTGGCGAAAAATTTGGCCTTGATCTGAAAAAGCCGCTCGATCAGCGCATGGCGCGTTTGGACGCGCTCAATGTGACCTTCCATGCCAAGCTCGGCACGCAAGGCGCACGCGTCGAACGCATCCGCCAGCTTGCAGCACAAATCGCGCCGCTGGTCGGTGCCGATCCTGCGCTTGGAGCACGGGCGGCAGTTCTGGCCAAGGCTGATCTGACCACGGAAGTTGTCGGCGAATTCCCTGAACTTCAGGGCGCAATGGGTCGTAAATATGCTCTACTTCAGGGCGAAGACGAATCCGTCGCAGCTGCGCTAGAAGAGCATTACAAGCCACAAGGCCCATCTGATTTCGTACCGAAAAACGCGGTTTCAGTTGCTGTCGCGCTTGCTGATAAGCTCGACACGCTGGTCGGTTTCTGGGCGATTGATGAAAAGCCGACCGGATCGAAAGACCCGTTCGCTCTGCGTCGTGCAGCGCTTGGCGTGATCCGTCTGGTTCTGTCGCAGGACTGGAAGTTCCCTCTTCTGCCACTCTTGCGCTCAGCTTATGCCTCGCTCAAGGAAGGTCAGGTTCAGCGCAAACTGCGTGAGTTTGAAGCCAAGCTCGCAGATGAAAAATCTGGCGATGTTGATGGTGAACAGGACGTCGATAACGCACTGCGCAATCTTGAAACGACCACACGCGCGGAAGTCGAAGCCAATGCTGAGCCATTGCTGGCTGATCTGCTGTCCTTCTTGCATGACCGTTTCAAGGTTCACTTGAAGGAAGACGGTGCACGACACGACGCAATTGATGCGGTTCTGACTTCGGATGCCGACAATCTTCTGCTGGTTGCCCGTCGGTTGGAAGCCTTGATCGTCTTCATCAATGAAGAAGACGGCAAGAACCTTCTGGCTGGTACCAAGCGCGCTGCCAATATTCTGGCTGCCGAAGAAAAGAAGGGCACTAAGGTCGCCCAAAGCGTTGACGCGGCTCTCTTGAAGCTTGATGAGGAAAAGGCGCTTTATGCGGCTGTGAACCTCGCAGCCCAAGAAGCCGAAGAAGCCATTGCCCGCGAAGATTTCGGCGGCGCAATGCTGGCGCTGGCCAAGTTGCGCGGTCCGGTCGATACTTTCTTCGAGAAGGTACTGGTCAATGACGAGGACGAAAACGTCCGCGCCAATCGCCTTGCACTGCTTGAACAAATCCGCACCGCCACCAGTAAGGTGGCCGATTTCTCGAAAATCGCCGGATAAAATAAAAGAGCCGCCTCAAAGGCGGCTTTTTTAATAACTCATTCCGATCTTGCATGAAGTGCAGATCGGAGTCTCTTGCTCAAAAGCGACGCTTTGTGTAGCTACGACATGCGCGAAAAAGCGCAGTAACAATGAATAAGGGCTGAAGCCTTTGGCCGACATTCTGGAATTTGACGATAAAGCTGTTTCGCGCGCGGTGGCTGTGCTCACCCGTGGCGGCCTTGTCGCGATTCCGACCGAGACGGTCTATGGTCTTGCGGCTGATGCCGCGCATGGCGAAGGCGTTGCGGGTATTTTCGCCGCCAAAGGCCGTCCGCAATTTAATCCGCTCATTGCCCATGTCGACAGTATAGCCATGGCCGAGCGTTATGTGACTTTCGATCCTATCTCGCGCAAACTCGCCGAAGCCTTCTGGCCGGGGCCGTTGACACTTGTTCTGCCGTTGAAAACCAAGCAAGACACGCAGCGCCCGATCCATCCGCTGGTGACGGCGGGGCTTGATACGCTTGCCATCCGTATGCCAACCGGCCAAGTGCGTGATGTTATAAACCAGCTCGACAGTCCTGTTGCCGCACCAAGCGCCAACACATCGGGTCGTATCAGCCCCACTTCGGCCAAGGCTGTGGCGGATGATCTGGGCGACAAGATCGACATGATCCTTGATGCCGGTCCGTGTGGCGTGGGTGTTGAATCGACTATTCTTAAGGTTGAAGGCGAGCGCGTGCGCTTGTTGCGCCCCGGTGGTCTGGCGGCAGAAGAGATTGAAGCGCTGATTGGCGTTAAGCTTGAACGTGCCGAGCATAAGGCCGTCATTCAAGCGCCGGGCATGATGGAATCCCATTATGCGCCAGATGCTGCCGTGCGGCTTGATGCTGCAAGTGTTCACGAGGGCGAGGCTTTGTTGGCTTTCGGGCCGAACCGCGTGGCCGGTTTCGACAAGGCGGTTTCGACGCTAAACCTCAGCCCAACCGGCGATTTGCGCGAAGCGGCCAGCAATTTGTTTGATTTCATGCGTAAGCTTGATGCAAGCGGCGCACGTACCATTGCTGTTGAACCCATTCCTTTTGATGGTCTCGGTGAGGCTATCAATGATCGTCTTAAACGCGCGGCGGCCCCGCGCTAGTTCCCCAAACTGACAAGAGAAGCACATGCTCGACACCGCCCTGATCGAACGTTTTGCAGCCATCGTTGGCGAAAAAAATGCGCTGACCGCGCCGGAAGATATTGCGCCTTTCATGATCGAACAGCGCGATCTCTATCAGGGCCGCTCGCCACTGGTTCTGCGCCCCGCTTCAACAGAAGAAGTTTCTGCGATCCTGAAACTTGCCAATGAAACCAAGACGCCAGTTGTGCCGCAGGGCGGCAATACCGGCCTTGTTGGCGGTCAGACGCCGGATGAAAGCAACACCACGATTGTTCTGTCGCTTTGCCGTATGAACAAGGTCCGCTCGGTTGATCCGGTCGGCAATCTCGTGACGGTGGAAGCCGGTGTGATTCTCAAAAACCTTCAGGACGAAGCGCAGAAAGTGGGCCGTCTGTTCCCGCTGTCGCTTGGCGCGGAAGGTTCCTGCCAGATTGGCGGCAATCTTGGTTCAAACGCTGGCGGCACCGCAGTTCTCGCTTATGGCAATATGCGCGAGCTTTGCCTCGGTCTTGAAGTGGTTCTGCCAAGCGGCGAAATCCTCAACGATCTGCGCTACGTGAAGAAAGACAACACCGGCTATGATCTCAAGGACCTGTTTGTCGGTTCGGAAGGCACGCTTGGTGTTATCACGGCTGCCGTTTTGAAGATTTACCCGCAGCCAAAGGGCAAGGGCGTGGCCTATGCAGGTCTTCGCAGCCCGGAAGACGTGCTGCGCCTGTTCCAGCTTGCGATCGAACATGCAGGGCCATCGCTCACTGGCTTTGAATTGATGCCGCGTGTGGGCGTTGAGTTCACGGTTGCCCATGTGGACGGTGTTCGCGATCCGCTCGAAAGCCCGCATGACTGGTATGTGCTGGTTGATATTTCTTCGACCCGCTCGGAAGACGATGCGCGCACAACGCTTGAAACGATCCTGACGGAAGCTTTCGAGAACGATATCATTCAGGATGCGGCGATTGCCGAGAGCGTTGCACAGGCGCAGATGTTCTGGAAAATGCGCGAGGAAATGTCCTGGGCGCAGAAGCCGGAAGGCGGCTCGATCAAGCACGATATCTCGGTGCCTGTCGTAAAAATCCCGGAATTCATTCACGAAGCCAACGCGGCAACGCTGGAAATGATTCCCGGCTCGCGTATCGTTTGCTTCGGCCATATTGGCGACGGCAATCTGCACTATAATGTGTCGCAGCCGGTGGGTGCCGACAAGCAAGCCTTCCTTGATCGCTGGCACGAATTAAATCACCGCATTCATACAATTGTTGCTTCTTATACCGGATCGATCTCGGCCGAGCATGGCATCGGCGTATTGAAGCGTGAGGAGCTTGCCTTCTTCAAGCAGGACGTAGCTCTTGAATTGATGCGCCGTATTAAGAAATCATTCGACCCGAATGGTATTATGAATCCGGGTAAAGTGCTGTAAATTCAGCGAATATGACGAAAACGAGGCGGGCAGGAAACTGTCCGCCTTTTCATTTATGTAAACGAAAATTAGCAAGAATTACCGACTTCTTACACCTGGTTGTAATCCGGTAACCAAATGAAAAAGCAGGGAAAAGTTAACCTAACGCGTTAAGTGCATCGGTAATAAACGCGGTCTATTCTCCAAATCAACAAGAGCGAACATCGCTCAAAAGAGAAGCCGGAATAACTGGCTCTCAAAAAACAGGCAGAGATAGACAGAGGCGTCGAAAATGATGAGCAGCGGACTTAAGAAGCCAGAATGGGCAGGTCAGGAACTTCGGCTCGATCCGTTTCACCTTCCGCAGGTTGTGACCTATGCGGCAGAAGATTGTGATGCAGACGTAACCTTCACCATTAGTGAACGTGGTGCGGTTATCCGCCAGATCCTGCCATCGAGCGGCTTGCCAATGTCGCTCGCTCTTCCGATCAACGCATTCATCGGTGTGACGGCCCGCGCCGTTGAAGACGAATTTGGCGAAATCACCGTAACGCTTGAACTGATGCATGAAGATCCGCAGCTTTCTGTGCCGCTGCTGGTTGCTCACGACCTGACCGATGTTGCTGCTGACTGGCGCGCTTGGGCTGCAACCTTCAACCTACCAATGATGCTGGTGGAAGAAGATGGCGTTGCGCGCCCGCTTTATGAAAGCACTGGCCCGGTTCGCACCGGGGAGCCACAGGCGCGCCGCCAGGGGCAGGAACCGCGCCGCCGCCGCCCTCGCTTCCTTGCTCGCCGCAAAACCGGTTCGCTGGGCGTGCGTATGGTCATTGAAGGCCGTGAGATTATCGCTCGAAACTAGATCGCATCCCGAAATTCGCTCCAAGAGCTGCATCAAAGCGATACGAATTTCGGGTTCGCCATACTAGCAGGTCATCACATTCGCGTGTGAACACGTTCTCGTCGGATTTCTATACTATCTAAGGAATAACGCACCGCTCGGTGGTCGTCTGGAAAGATGAAGGACCTTTCCAGACATCAAAGGCCTCGATGCCGGAGCAACCAACTTGGCTGACCTCCAGCAAGCCAGCCGGATGGTAATCCCATCCGGGTAATTTTTTATTCAGATTACTTTTTGCGACTGAGAAACGCCATTACGGCTTCGCGCGCTTCGCTCGACGTGAGCCGCTCGGCAAAATGCTTTGCTTCTCTTGCGATGCGATCAGCAACAGGTTCGGCAGGCATACGCATCAGGCTGCGAGCAATCTGCATGGCCTGCGGAGGCTTGGCAGCAATTTCCTCTGCAGCTTTCAGCACTTCTGCTTCCAGCTCGCTGCTTTCTACAACCTTATAGACAATGCCCGCTTCCAGTGCCGCCTGCGCATCGAAGCCATGCCCCAGTGCGAGCAATGCAAAAGCCTTCTGATGCCCCATCAGCGATGGTGCAAGCAGGCTGGAGGCCGCTTCTGGTACGAGTCCGAGATCAACAAACGGTGTGCGAAACAACGCATGGTTAGTGGCAAACGTCAGGTCGCAATGAAGATGGATTGTCGTGCCGATCCCGATAGCCAGGCCATCGACGCCGGATATGACCGGCTTCTTCGAGCCCGATAGGGCTGCGAGAAAATTCAGAATGTCATTGCCCATATTGCCGTCCGATGCGGCAGCCATGAAATCCTGCATGTCGTTGCCTGACGAGAATGCGCCGGGCACGCCCAAAAACACATGCACGCGCACAGCATCATCGGCATCGCCATCTACAAGCGCCTTGGCCATTGCCGCATACATGGCGCGGGTGATGGCATTTTTCTTGTCGGCCCTATTAAGCCGGATGATCTGCACTGCATCTTTGCGTTCGATCAGAACATGCTCGCTCATAATCAGACCTCCAGCGCGGATTTTGCAGCTGCAAGGCTGACTGCGCCGCTGATGACGGTGTCCTTGAGGGATGAGACTTCCGCAAGCATGTTTTCGGCAAAGAAGCGGCAAAGCGCAGCGCGGCCGGCATCGTCACTGTTAATTGCTGCGCGCGCGAGATAAGCGCCGCCAGCAGTCAGGGAAAGCAGACGCTGATACGGCGTTGCTCCAGCCAGCGCTTCTTCTGTACGGCCTTCACTTGCCGCCTTTTGCAGCCATTCAGTGGCTTCACGCGCTTCGTTGATGGCTGCCGAAAGACGTGAACCCGTTTCGCCAAGTTCAGGACGGTTCGATTTTGTCGCTTTGTCCGCTTCTTGCTGCAGTTCGGCGAGATAGTTGCCGATGCGCTCACCATTGCCGAGCGGTAACTTGCGCAGCACAAGGTCAATGGCCTGAATGCCATTTGTACCTTCATAAATTGGAGTAATGCGGGCATCGCGCAGCAATTGCGCTGCACCGGTTTCTTCGATGAAGCCCATGCCGCCATGGATCTGCACGCCAAGCGAGGCCACATCCACGCCGACGTCAGTTGCAAAGCTTTTGGCCAAAGGTGTGAGCAGTCCGGCGCGATCCGACCAGAATTGTGCGTCAGCACCCTCTGTTGCATGACTCATATCGATCGCATGGGCGCATGAATAGGTGATGGAGCGGGCAACCTGTGTCAGCGCTTTCATGGTGAGCAACATACGTTGCACATCCGGGTGCTCGATAATTGGGCTCATGCCAGCCTTGGGATCAGCACCCAAGGCGCGGCCCTGTTTGCGGTCTTTGGCGTAGTTCAATGCCTGCTGATAGGCGGCTTCGGCCACGCCAACGCCCTGAATACCAACCAGCAAACGGGCATTGTTCATCATGGTGAACATGCAGGCGAGGCCGCGATTTTCTTCGCCAATCAGATAACCAACAGCACCTGTTTCCTCGCCTTTCACGAACCCATCGCCATAGATCATGGTGCAGGTAGGGGAGGCATGAATGCCCATCTTGTGTTCCAGGCCCGAGCAGAACAGATCGTTGCGTCGGCCAAGCGAACCATCTGCATTGACGAGGAATTTCGGCACCAGAAACAGCGATATGCCCTTGGTTCCGGCAGGTGCATCGGGCAGGCGGGCCAGCACCAGATGTACAATATTGTCGGTCAGGTCATGTTCGCCATAGGTAATGAAAATCTTCTGGCCAAAAATACGATATGAACCATCATCGCTGCGCTCTGCACGCGCACGCAATGCACCGAGATCAGAGCCCGCCTGCGGCTCCGTCAGGTTCATGGTGCCCATCCACTCGCCGGTGATGAGCTTTTCTAAATACGTGTCTTTCAGCTCTTTTGAGGCGTGCTTTTCCAGTGCTTCGACCGCGCCCATGGTGAGCGTAGGAGCGATAGCAAACGCCAAAGTGCCGGAGTTCCACATTTCACTGACAGCCACCGACATCATGGTTGGCAGGCCCTGGCCGCCATATTCCGGCGTGCCGGTTAGTGAATTCCAGCCGCCCGCAATCCAGTCGGAATAAAGCTCTTTCCAACCGGGCGCCGTCGTTACAACGCCATCTTTAACAGTAGCTCCATGCCTGTCACCGGTGATGCGAAGTGGTTCCACGCGCTCGGAGGCAAACCTGCCTGCTTCTTCCAGAATAGCTTCCGCCAGATCGGCGGAAAATTCGGGGAAACGGTTCTCTTCAATGGCTGTTTCAAGGCCTGCGACCTTCATCAGCGTATGGGAAATTTCAGAAACCGGCGCGCGATACATCTTTCCTCCACTTGGCCTTTGTATGGGTCTCTCCTCGGAAACCCGTCCCGCGGCCAATCAGGCAGCGGGAACATAATGGCTGTTGATATAAGAGCTATCGGCTTATTACGTAAACGTCAATATTGTGAATTGTCTTGTTGGATCACGTTCGGTTTCCTTGGGTGGTCGCAACCTCACACCAGATTTCCTTTTACAGCGCGAAGAAAACGCAAGTTTGCTGCGTGACAGAAAACAAACCATCTGGTAGGTTTCTTTATGTCAATCGCTAATCGTCGCCAGAAGAACCCTCAACTTGTCCGTTCGCAGCTCATTGAAAGTGCTGTCGAGTTGGCACTGGAGTCTGGTTTGAATGCGGTGAGCCTTGAGGCTGTGGCAAGTAGAGCTGGCGTCACGAAGGGCGGTCTGCTGCACCACTTCGCAAACAAACAATTGCTGATTGATGCGGTCTTTGACGAATTGGTACTGGATTTTGAAACTGCCCTGCGAGCCAGAATGGCGAATGACCAAGAAACTCGCGGACGTTTTACAAGAGCGTATCTTGAGCTGGCGATAGAGGCGCAACAGGATGACAGTCGCGTATGGGCTTTATGGATATCGGTATTTTCCGATGCAAGACTTCGCGATGCCTGGGGCCATTGGCTTAATGCGCGGCTTGAAGAATACGGCGACACGGAAAGCGGGGCAGATATGGAAGCGGTGCGTTTTGCAGCTGATGGAATCTGGCTGAGCCATATGGTTGGCGTCGTCCCGAATGACTGGTCAGCACTTCGGAGCCGTCTGCTGAAAATGATTAGCGATTAAAGCATTTCCAGCAAAAGTGCGAAGCGGTTTTGCGTAAGAATAATGCATAAAAACAAAAAGATAGAGTGGTTCCAACTATTTAATATTAACTGGAGCCGCTCTAATAACTGGCTTTACCAACAAAGTTAAATCTCATGAAAAACTATCTGTTTCTCGGTGTTGCTATCGTTGCAGAGGTAATTGCGACATCTGCGCTCAAGGCGTCCAACTCATTTACGGTTATGGTTCCAACCTTCACGATGATTGTTGGCTATGCCGTAGCCTTTTATTTTCTTTCCCTGACATTGCAAACCGTTCCGGTGGGTGTGGCTTATGCGATCTGGTCAGGCTGCGGTATCGTTCTGATCTCTGCCTTCGGCTGGCTGGTCTATGGTCAGAAGCTGGACTTGTGGGGAATTATCGGAATCGGCTTCATAATTTTTGGTGTGCTGATTGTTAATTTGCTCTCCAAGTCATCAGTGCATTAGAAAGCGCGCGACGGTTACGTTTTCTCATGCTCCAATCCGAAAATAGACCTTTAAAAACAAAACACTGCACTTAATCTAATTTTTAGTTCATTATTGTAAACGTCAGTAATGTTCGTAGGTGTTTTTATATGACGCTTGTTCCGTACTTCCTGACTGTCAATCTGACGGTGTCATGTGTTTTCATCCTGACATTTGCGTTCGTTGCCATTCAGGAACGGAACTATGCAGCCCCGCGCTGGTTCACGCTGGCATCCATAGCAGCAGCACTCGTTGCAATCTTCGGCTATTGGATCCCGCTTGCAGAAAATCCACGCCTATTGGTCCTGGCTTCCTTCTCGCTTCTGATGGCGGCTTTTCTGGCTATAACGATCGGCCTGCAAAGTATCTATCACCAGAAGATCGACTGGAAATTTTATTGCGGCTTCTTCCTTGCGGCCATCATCTGCAATCTGCTCATCTATGATCTGCCTCGAACGTCGTTTTTGCATCGCTTTCTTTATCAGTTGCCGCTCTGCCTCGCGCAGCTTTGGATGATCCGTGTGATCTATCTATCGCGTATGCCACGCCTGGTCGATAAACTGATGATGGGGCTCGCGATATTCAGCTGCATTTACTACCTTTCAAAAGCTTTCCTCATCGCTTGGCCGGGTTCCGATATGCGGCCGGAGGACGATGCCAACACGTGGCATGTCATCGTTTCCCTGGCAGTGGGTGTGTTGGTGCAGGTAGCGCGCGGACTGCTTCTTTTGCTGAGTACTGTGTCGCATATGGTGGGGGAGGCCAGCGAGCAATCGGAAGTCGATGAGCTTTCGCAGATTTATAATCGACGCGGTTTTGATCGGCATGTTTCCCGCGTTTTGGCGCGCAAGGGCGCTCGTATTCGCTATTCAGTGATTATGAGTGATCTGGATTTTTTCAAACGTGTCAACGATACCTATGGTCATGATGGCGGTGACAGGGTGATTGCAGCTTTTGGTAAGCTGCTCAAAACGCAATTGCCGAAAGCAGCGGTTGCCGCACGAATGGGCGGCGAGGAATTCGTCGTCTTCATTCCAGACAACGACATGGCGGCGGCGGAAGCTTTGGCGCAAAGCTTGCGGGAAGCTCTATGCGAGCTTCGCTTTACAGGCAAATCTCCGGCTTGGAGCCCGACGGCAAGCTTTGGTGTTGCCGAGCAGATCGATGATGAGAGCCTTTATGAGACGATGCGCCGTGCAGATGCGGCACTCTATCAGGCGAAAAAAGCCGGGCGCAATCGTGTCCATATCGCTTGAAATGCTGCAGCCGCATGAGACGGGTTATTACTTGCCCGAGCGTTCGCGTTCCACTGCACGCCAGCCAATGTCTGAGCGATAAAAACCTTCCGGCCAGTCAATCTGCTTGACGGTGTCATAAGCCTTGCTCTGGGCTTCGGCTACCGTTTTAGCAATCGCTGTTACGTTGAGAACGCGACCACCATTGGCAATGAGGTTGCCGTCTTTTTCAGCCGTACCGGCGTGGAAAACTTTGAGTCCGTCAATGTCATTGAGCTTGTCGAGACCGCGAATGATGCTGCCTTTCTTCACATTGGCAGGGTAGCCTTCTGCAGCCATAACCACGGTGAGGGCAGGTTGGTCTTTCCACTCAAGTGATACTTCATCAAGCTTGCCGTCCACGGCCGCATTGATAAGATCAAGCAGGTCGGTTTCAAGGCGCATCATCAGCACCTGACATTCCGGATCACCAAAACGGGTGTTGTATTCGATAAGCTTCGGGCCGTCCTTGCCGATCATCAAGCCTAGGAACAGCACGCCCGAGAAAGGTGCGCCAATTTCCGCCATGCCGCGCATGGTCGGTTCGATCAGTTCGCGCATGGTGCGCTCAACGATTTCCGGCGTCATTACAGGAGCGGGGGCATAAGCGCCCATACCGCCGGTATTCGGGCCGGTGTCGCCATCGCCCACGCGCTTGTGGTCCTGTGCCGAGCCAAGCGATAGGGCCGTTTTGCCATCGCAAATGCAGAAGAAGCTTGCTTCTTCACCTTCAAGAAACTCTTCAACGACCACTTCGGCACCAGCGGAACCGAATGCGCCTTCAAAACAGGCATCGACAGCGTCCAGCGCTTCATCGAGCGTCATGGCAACAACAACGCCTTTGCCGGCGGCAAGGCCGTCGGCCTTGACGACGATAGGTGCGCCTACTTCACGGACATAGGCCTTGGCTTTTGGCGCATTGTTGAAGCGGCCATAGGCACCTGTGGGGATGCCAAAACGCGCGCAAAGATCCTTGGTGAAGCCTTTCGAGCCTTCAAGCTGGGCGGCAGCCTTGGATGGTCCGAAAACGCGAATATTCTCGGCTTGGAGATCGTCGGCGAGGCCCGCGACCAGTGGGGCTTCCGGGCCAACGACAACCAGATCGATTGCCTTGTCCTTGGCGAATGCGATGACCGCTGCGTGATCGGTTACGTCGAGCGTTACAAGTTCTGCATATTCGGCAATGCCGGGGTTGCCGGGCGCGCAATAAAGCTTTGTCAGCTTTTCGGAAGCGGCGAGTTTCCAGGCCAATGCGTGTTCGCGGCCACCGGAACCGATCAACAGAACTTTCATGCCTTGCTCCCTGCGCGTGAGATCAGTAAATGTTTATTGATACGGGTCTCTATTGCCCAACGCGTTTGCGGGCAAGGGCAGTACCGCGATTTTTGGATAAAAAGCGGGTGGAGCCGTAGCAGTTTCTAGAAAGCAGGCAATCATGCAGCAGTCAAAACCCAATGCAGGGTCCGGTATTGGGGCCAATTCAGATGTGCAGTCGCGCGATGTGCGTGGACGCGTGAAAGACGCGCCCTCGGGCCATTGGGTCTATCGTGTTCTTCCGCCATCGCTTTGGCCCTATGCGCAGCTCGCTCGGTGGGATCGCCCGATTGGTTGGCAGCTTTTACTCTGGCCGTGCTGGTGGTCGGCAGCACTCGTTACTGGCGCAGGTGCGCAGCCTGGCGACGGTGCATGGTCCGTCATGCCCTCGATCTGGCACCTTGTCCTGTTTTTGGTTGGCTCAATTGCCATGCGCGGTGCAGGATGTACCTATAATGATATTGTCGATCAGGATATCGACGATAAAGTCGATCGCACGCGGTCGCGTCCACTGCCATCGGGGCAGGTCACGAGCAGGCAGGCGAAGATTTTTCTCGTTTTGCAGGCGCTGGTTGGCCTTGCTGTGGTGCTGCAGCTTAACTGGTTTTCAATCGGGCTTGGTGTCTTCTCGCTGCTGATTGTTGCTGCCTATCCATTCATGAAGCGTTTCACCAATTGGCCGCAGCTGGTGCTTGGTCTGGCGTTTTCTTGGGGCGCGCTAATGGGTTGGGCGGCCTCGGAAGGCTCTCTCGCATTGCCGCCTGTGCTGCTTTACATCGGCGCGATCCTCTGGGTGATCGGCTACGATACGATCTATGCCCATCAGGATAAGGAAGATGATGCACTGGTTGGAGTGGGTTCAACCGCGCGGCTGTTTGGCAAACATACCAAGACTGCGCTCATGGTGCTTTATGGTGGAGCAATCGGTTTTTTTGCGGCGGCGTTTGCTGTTGCGCAGGTTCCGATGCCAGCACTTGCTGGTTTGCTGGCCGCAGGCGCGCATCTTTATCGCCAGATCATCGTGCTTGATATCGACAATCCCGATCAGTGTCTGAAACTGTTTCGTTCCAACAATATTGTGGGCCTGATCATCTTTCTGGGCCTCGTGTTAGGGAGCCTGTGGGTGGCCGTCAAACCACTCGTCTGAATTAAAAAGGCCACCGAAACGGTGGCCTTTTTCTTATTTGATTACGGATAAAGCCGATCTTTGTTCCAGTCGCCTTCCGGTGTGTCGCGGGTAAACAACACGCGGTCATGCAGGCGGAACGGACGGTCGTGCCAGAATTCGATGGAAACCGGGCGAATGCGGAATCCGGACCAGTGAGAAGGCCTTGGAATGTCGCCGATGGCGTAACGAGCGGTATATTCGGCAACAGCCTTTTCAAGCGCAAAACGGCTTTCGAGCGGTCGCGACTGTTTCGATGCCCATGCTCCTATGCGGCTGCCGCGTGGGCGCGATGCATAATAAGCGTCGGCTTCTGCGTCGCTGACCTTCTCAACTGGCCCGCGCACGCGCACCTGACGGCGCAGCGACTTCCAGTGAAAGCACATGGCAGCCTTTTCGGCGGACAGGATTTCCTGCCCCTTCTTGCTTTCATAATTGGTGTAGAAAACAAAACCGTGCTCGTCGAAATCCTTGAGTAGCACCATACGCACATTGGGCAGACCGTCAGGATCAACGGTGGCAAGTGCCAGTGCATTTGGGTCGTTCAGTTCGCTCTTGGTGGCGTCATTCAGCCATTCAGCAAAAAGTCGGAACGGTTCTGAGTTTTGGGTGAAATCGTCGCTGGTGTCTGTCATTTGCCGCTATTTCAGATATCTGGAAAACTTGGGTACGCGGAACTTCCTCCAATTCGTCCGCTTTGTCCATGGCTGAGAGCTGCGACGCATCATGCCAGCATGTTGTGTTTTCTCAACCAAGCTTCATACCATTGCGGCCATTGTTCCGTAGGCGTTCCCGTCTTACCCATGCCAAAGCCATGGCCACCTGATGGTATCGCATGAAACTCCACATCCACGCCTGCCTTCACACAAGCTTGCTGCATGATAAGGCTATTGGCTGGATTGGAAATCTGATCGTCATCCGCTTGCGTGAGAAAAACCGGAGGGCAATCCTTGTTAACATGGCTTTCAACCGACCACTCCCGCGTTGCTTCTTGTGTTGGATGCTTGCCAACAAGCGAGCGACGGGTCGATGTGTGATCATAAGGCGCTTCAAGTGTAATAACCGGATAAATCAGCGCCGCCGCATCTGGCCGGGCTGATTGTGTGTCGATGTCATCGACAGGTTCGTAAGACGCAAAAGCTGAGCGGGTCGCGGCAAGCCCCATCAAGTGCCCGCCAGCAGAAAAGCCCAGCGCACCGATCTTGTTTGGAGCAATCTGCCAGTCAGCCGCTTTCGCCCGCACCAGACGAAATGCTCTTTGAACGTCCTGTAGCGGTGCCAGTGGTCCTGCAGCCCATCCCTCAATTGGCAGTCGATAGGTGAGGACAAAAGCAAAAATGCCTCTTTTTGCGAGCCAGCGTGCAGCGGGATAAGACTCTTTGCCTTCCTCAATGCGCTTATATCCGCCACCTCCGGCAATGATCACTGCAGAACCGTTTGGCCGCTCAGGGTTGAATATCTCTAAGCCAGGTACTGCAATGTTTGTGACCGCGCCTCTCTTGGTTATATCAGGCGAACCGCTCGGGCCTCCGTCACCAGGTGGTGATGCAGGCCAAAGGGATAGGCGGCTGCTTTGTGATCGAACACTGATAATTGGCAAGCTGAATGCTGTGGTAAGCGCGGCGCCACCAATCAGTAAGTTACGGCGTGAAATCAAAGTTCATCCTCACTCGAACCGATGTTTCAGACTCTTGAATCTGCTCACTAATCATGGCGATTTTTGCCCGCAAAAGCTTGTTTTCGCAATTAACACTGAACATCTGCAATAGAAGCTCTGTCAGCCAACTTTATACCGTTGTCCTTTGGTAGCGATTTGTTTACCTTGCCCGCGAACCGCTTGTTAACCCCATACCCCCCATATTCGCTACATCTTTAGGATGTATTTAAGGGAAGACCGTTGGCTGCTGAATCCGCTCGCCGCGACACACATGACGATTCTACGATTCTTGGTATGGCTTTTATTCGCCGTGCAGCGCTCGTTATGGTTGTTTTGCCGCTGGCAGGCTGTGCGATGGGTGGCGTCAGTATTGAGAAGGCTGTGCCTGATTCGTCTACAATCACGGGTTCAGTCAAACCAGCACAAAAGACAGAAACAGATACTGGCAAACTTTCGGACCAGTCCACGATCAAGAGTGTCGTTTCGGCGCTCGATTTCACCCAATGGGGCAAGAAGCCAGTGCCGTGGGCTAATCCTGATACGGGTAGTCAGGGCACGATTACCACGATTGCCGAGACCAAATCCGACGATGGCCTCTGCCGGAAATTCGAGACCTCTCGTGAGGCTTTTGACGGTGTTTCGATCTATCGCGGCGAAACCTGTATGCAGCGGGGCGGTCAGTGGACACTCACCTCATTTGCACCGATCTAAGCTTTTTTGAAAACATCCCTTTGTAAGTCTGGAAGTTTTCCGGCTTCGTGCGCATATTATGGCAAACTGAGTCTAGCGACTGAGATTACAGTCATTTTTCCTAATGAGGACTATATATGCGCGATCCCTATAGCGTGTTGGGCGTCGCCAAAACGGCGAAGCCCGAAGAAATAAAATCGGCATTTCGCAAACTGGCCAAAAAGCACCATCCGGATCAGAACCAGGATGATCCGAAGGCTCAGGAGCGTTTTGCGGAAGTTAACCAGGCCTATGAAATCGTCGGCGATAAAGACAAACGCGGACAGTTTGACCGTGGCGAAATCGATGCAGAAGGCAAGCCATTGTTTCAGGGCTTTGCCGGTCAGGGTGGCGGCTTTGATGGACATGCCGGTTTCGGTGGCGGAGATCCGTTTGCGGGCTTTCGTCAGCGTGGCGGCGGGCAACAGGGTGGCTTCGGTGGCGCTGAAGACATTCTCAATGATTTGTTTGGCGGCGCTTTCGGTGGCGGGCGCGGTGGCGCACGTCAACAGCGCGGGCCGGTAAAGGGCAGCGATCTTTCAGCGTCGATCAATATAACGCTGGAACAGGCTGCAGGTGCCGACAAGGTTGAAGCCGTCTTCCCCAACGGCAAGCATCTGAAGATTAAGCTGCCGCAATTCGTCGAAGACGGCCAGACAATCAGGCTCAAAGGTCAGGGCGAGCACGTCCTGGGCGGAACACCCGGCGATGCGCTGGTCACGATCCACTTCAAACAAAGCGCACGTTTTAGGCTTGAAGGCCGCGATGTGCATGTCGATCTGCCGGTCGAGCTTGAGGATGCCGTCCTTGGCGGTAAGGCTGAAGTCGAAACGCTGAGCGGTCGTATCGCCGTCAAGGTTCCGGCTTGGTCCAACTCAGATAAGGTTCTGCGCCTCAAGGGTAAGGGCCTGCCACTGAAGGCTGGCGGTCATGGCGACCTTTATGTTCACGTCCGCATCATGCTGCCGGAAGGTGGCGATGCCGAACTTGAAGAGTTTTTGCGCAAGCGCAAAGGCGAATAAGTCAAAATCGTTATAAAAACCAATGCGGGGATTAACTGCTAGAGCTGCATTTAATCCCCGCAAAAAGGCTATGTAGTGTCTTTTGCGTCCTCAACCGATGCTCAAGCACAACTCTGTTGTGCGATAAAATCACAATACCCGGCTTTTTATGCGCAATTGCTTGAAGCTGTTGCAAGCCTGTGCGATAGGGCATCTAGTTGATTATATTTCGATGAGGACCCTTAATGACCGCAAAGTCAGGTTTGTTGCAGGGCAAGCGCGGATTGATTCTGGGCGTAGCCAACAACCGTTCCATCGCCTGGGGTATTGCCAAGGCCGCTCGTGAAGCTGGTGCGGAACTCGCATTCACCTATCAGGGTGATGCGCTGAAGAAGCGCGTGGAGCCGTTGGCCGAAGAATTGGATGCTTTCGTTGCAGGACATTGTGATGTTGCTGACGGCGCAAGCATTGATGCTGTTTTTGAAGCACTTGAAAAGAAGTGGGGCAAGCTCGACTTCGTCGTTCACGCCATTGGTTTCTCCGACAAGGATGAACTGACCGGCCGTTACGTCGATACCAGCGAAGCCAACTTCCAGAACACCATGCTGATTTCGGTTTATTCGCTGACGGCAATTTCGCGCCGCGCGGAAAAGCTGATGGCTGATGGCGGCTCCATTTTGACGCTGACCTATTACGGCGCTGAAAAAGTCATGCCGAACTACAACGTCATGGGCGTTGCAAAGGCTGCTCTTGAAGCAAGCGTCAAGTATCTGGCCGTTGATCTTGGCCCGCAGAATATCCGCGTCAATGCGATTTCAGCAGGTCCTATCAAGACTTTGGCTGCATCCGGCATTGGTGACTTCCGCTATATTCTCAAGTGGAACGAGTACAATGCGCCGCTGCGCCGCACGGTTACGATTGATGAAGTGGGCGATGTTGGCCTTTACTTCCTCTCTGACCTCTCGCGCTCGGTCACGGGTGAAGTTCACCACGCTGACAGCGGCTACCACGTCATCGGCATGAAGGCTGTTGACGCTCCGGATATCTCAGTCGTTAAAGACTGATTGGTGTAAGACGAAATCCCGAAAAGTTGACCGACTTTTCGGGATTTTTGTTTTGTCTTTCCGTCAGCGGGAAGGTTATCCAAAGAATGGGCACTAGCATAATGTGCGCCAGAAAATCATTTAGCGGCAGATAGAGGTAACGCTTTGGCTCGGGAGATCATCTACTTTTCGCGTCACGGTGAGACGGATTGGAATGTCTCGCAGCGCATTCAGGGGCAGCTTGATATTGATATCAACGCCCATGGACGTACCCAGGCAGACCGTAACGGCGATATGCTAAAGTCGCTGATTGGCGACGGTGCCGGTTATGATTTCGTTGCAAGCCCGCTGCGCCGCACACGCGAAACAATGGAGCGCATTCGCCTGCGCATGGGTCTCGACCCATATGATTTCCGCACTGATCCGCAGCTTATGGAAGTGAATTTCGGCGATTGGCAAGGCTTCATGATGGAAGATATTGCCAAGGAGCGTGATGACCTTGTGCAAGCGCGCGCTCGCGATAAGTGGAACTTCATCCCGCCGGGCGAAACGGCTGAAAGCTATATGCGTCTTTCGCAGCGCATCGGGCGCTGGGTTGAGGCGGTCGAATGGCCAACCGTCTGTGTGACGCATGGCGGCTGCATTCGCACCCTGTTTTATCTCTATGGTGATATCGACGGCCACGATGCTGCAAATATCTCCATCCCGCAGGACAAGATATTGAAGTTCGAAAACGGCAAGCTTGATTGGGTTTAAAGCATTTCCAGCAAACGTGCGAAGCGATTTTGCATAGGGATAATGCGTAAAAACAAAGAGATAGAGCGGTTCCAACGGTTCAATATTAACTGGAACTGCTCTTAAAAGCCGGGTAGCTTTTGGTATCGATGTGCTGCGTTGTTGCGGTCGTTGAAAAGCCCTACCTAGCGAGTGTTCATGTCATTCAAACGCTTTGCGGTTATTGCTGACATTCATGGCAACAGTGATGCGCTGGCAGCCGTGCTTGCTGACATTGATGCCCTGAATATCCAAACCATTATCAATCTCGGCGATCATTTAAGTGGACCGCTCGCTGCGCGCGAAACAGCGGATATGCTGATGGTGCGTGAGATGATTGCAATTCGTGGCAATCATGACCGTTGGCTGGTTGAAAAAGCCGTCGAAGACATGGGCCCATCTGATCGCGTTGCCTATGACCAGCTGGAAGAGCGGCATCTTGCCTGGCTGCGAGATATGCCCGCAACCAAAGTTCTCGCAGATGGCCGCATTTTTCTGAGCCACGGCACGCCCACGAGTGACACGACTTACTGGCTCGAAACTGTGACTGCTACTGGCGATGTCGTGCTGAGGCCGAAAAAGCAGATTGAAGCGGAAGCCGAAGGCATTGCCGCATCACTGATCCTCTGCGGTCATACGCATACGCCGCGCGTTGTGCGGTTGAGCGATGGTCGCCAGATCGTCAATCCCGGCAGCGTTGGCTGTCCCGGCTATGATGACGATCAGCCCGTGCCACATATTGTGCAGACCGGAACGCCGAATGCGTCTTATGCCGTAATCGATGATGATGCAGGGAATTGGCGTGTTACATTCCGCAGTATCCCATATGACCCATCTCGAATGGTTTTGCTTGCTGAGAAGGCAGGCAGGGAAGAGTGGGCAAATGTTATTCGCACTGGATGGCTTCGCGCCGAATAAGCGCGTGAATTTCCGACTTCTTGCCATTTGGCAAAATTATGCTATCTTTCCGCCATAAGGAAGGTATGCCATGGAGCTTCAGCCAATCAGCATAACGCCTGCGGGCAATCTGTCGAAGGTAATCACCGACGAAGAAGCGGGCGCATTGGCGCGCACCACGGTCAATTTGTTCAAGGCGTGGAAACTGTCAGATACGGAAGCCAGTACGCTTTTGGGTGATATGTCCCCGCGCACATGGGCGCGCTGGAAAGAAGGGAGCATAGGTCGCATCGACCGTGACTTGCGGATGCGTATGGCGCATCTTATGGGCATTCACCAAGGCCTGCGCTACATGTTCCGCGATGCTACGCGTGGCTACACCTGGATCAGAAAGCCTAATGCCGCATTCGGCGGTTTGTCGGCGCTCGATCTCATGTTGCGTGGTGAAATTTCAGATCTTGCTGCACTGCGAGAATGGCTCAATGCGGAGCGCGGCGCATGGTAAGCGGACTGGCTCAAAAGCAACATGTTCACTGGCCACAGACTTTCCGCATCATCCGCTCCATTCATCCGCCAATCGACCTGTTTGAAGATATCGCTGATCCGCGCGATTGGGAGGCCCTTGCTTCGGTCGAGGAAAAGACAAACCCGCGCATTCGATTTGAAATAGGCGATCTTGGCAAGGTGCCTGCTGATCGGCGCGTTGCCGGGCAGGGTGCAACCTATGTGATGGCGCCTTTCGTACATTGCTCGACAACCCGTCCGGGGCGTTTCAGCGATGGCAGCTACGGTATTTATTATGCCGCTGATCGTGAAGATGTGGCGGTGGCGGAAACCATCCATCACCATGAAAAATTCATGCGGGCAACCAATGAAGAACCCGGCTGGACTTCCGATTTTCGGGTGCTGATTGGCAGCGTCGAACGGGAACTGGACGATGTGAGGAAAGTACCGGGCGTGCTTGATCCGGTTGACTATGGGGCTTCACATACTGAGGGAAAAGATCTGCGCGCAGCGGGAAGTAACGGACTTCTCTGGCCAAGTGTGCGGATGCGCGGTGGCTCTTGTATCGGGATTTTCTGGCCGAATGTTATAACGATTCCGGTTCAGGGTCGGCATTACAGCTATCACTGGAATGGAACCCGCGTCGATTTCGTTCGCCAATACGACACGGGTCTAGTGCTTGCGGTAAGCTGATCTTATGGCGCTTCCTGGATATCAGTTACGAACCGGGTGTTGTCGGCTTCATCATAAAGAATGATGACCTTCATGCCTTTGTTAATAGCGGAATAATCAAACTCTCCCGGCAACTTATAGGTCTTGCCGTCATCCAGTGTAATTGTTTCCTTATCCTGATTGATGCCGGTGATCTTGCCTTCGACATCATCCGCCATGGCAACGGTCGAAAAGAGCGAGGCAATAATGAAGAGCAGTCCCACAATATACTGCATGGGTGTCATCCTCCTTTTGAGTGCCCGACCGTCAACTGACTGATTCGACACGAATTGCATTTTGCGCAATTGCTTCCCTCAAAGTTTGTATGAGCCGACAGTATGGGCTGAAACTAAAGGGCGCAACTTGATTGTGGGCGCATTTTAGCCGACGGAATGTGTCAAAAAGAATGCGGTATGTGGATGATCCGATGGAAATTTTGCGAACGGTATGTGGCTAATCCCAGCTATAATTTGACCGTTGCTCAAAAGGCCAATAAAACCGGCCCATATCTTGCCGGCAAAGGCGCTCCGTAATCAGGCTTAGCTCATGTCTCATAACAGTTTCGGTCATCTGTTTCGCGTAACCACCTGGGGCGAAAGCCATGGGATTGCGCTAGGTTGTGTCGTGGATGGTTGCCCTCCCGGCATCACCTTTACCGAAGCCGAAATTCAGTCCTATCTCGATAAGCGCAAGCCGGGTCAGTCGAAATATACGACCCAGCGTCGCGAGCCGGATCAGGTTCGTGTGCTTTCCGGTGTGCTTCTGGGCGACGATGGTGTCACCATGACCACCACTGGCACGCCGATTTCGATGATGATCGAAAACACCGATCAGCGCTCCAAGGATTATGGTGATATTGCAAAGCAGTATCGTCCTGGCCATGCCGATTATGCTTACGACGTCAAATACGGCATTCGCGATTATCGCGGCGGTGGTCGTTCCTCGGCACGCGAAACCGCAGCCCGCGTTGCGGCTGGCGCAATTGCTCGTAAGGTTGTTCCGGGTTTGCAGGTGCGTGGTGCGCTCGTCTCGATGGGCGTGCACGACATTGATCGTTCGCGCTGGGACTGGAACGAAGTCGATAACAATCCATTCTTCACGCCGGATGCTGGTTCTGTGGAGGTTTTCGCCGACTATCTGGATGGCATCCGTAAAAATGGCTCTTCCATCGGCGCGATTATTGAAATCGTCGCAGATGGCGTGCCTGCCGGTATTGGTGCGCCGATCTATGGTAAGCTTGATCAGGATATTGCCAGCCTGCTGATGTCGATCAACGCCGTGAAAGGCGTCGAAATTGGCAACGGCTTTGAGGCTGCACGCCTGACAGGCGAAGAAAACGCCGACGAAATGCGTATCGGCAATGACGGTCAGCCGATGTTCCTGTCAAATCAGGCGGGCGGCGTGCTTGGTGGTATTGCAACCGGTGCGCCCGTGGTGGCACGCTTTGCAGTGAAGCCGACGTCATCGATCCTGACGCCGCGGAAGTCCATTGATAAGGACGGCAAGGAAGTGGATGTGATGACCAAAGGACGCCACGATCCTTGCGTGGGCATTCGCGCTGTGCCGATTGGCGAAGCGATGGTCGCTTGCGCAATTGCCGATCACTATCTGCGCCATCGTGGACAGACGGGACGTATCTAAAAAATAGAAAGTTCAGTTTCAGGAACTGAGGGCCGGTTTTCAACTGAAGCTGTGGTACAACCATTGAGGCTGAAATGAGCTATAATCAGAAACAGGTCGTTGATGCGCTGCGCGCTTTTGAGCGTGGCGAAATTGTTGTGGTCATGGATGATGATGGGCGCGAGAACGAAGGCGATCTGATCGTTGCAGCCGTTCACTGCACGCCGGAAAAGATGGCCTTCATCGTTCGTTACACGTCGGGCATCGTCTGCACGCCAATGACGCGTGATGAAGCCAAGCGTCTTAATCTGGCGCCGATGGTAGCGGAAAATGAGTCCGCTCACACAACGGCTTTCACGGTCACTGTTGATTATCGCCACGGCACCACCACTGGCATTTCGGCTGAAGACCGCACGCTCACTGTACGCAATCTCGCAAACCCGAATGCCGGTGCTTCGGATTTTGTGCGTCCTGGCCATATTTTTCCGCTGATCGCCCGCGAAGGCGGTGTGTTGATGCGCTCCGGCCATACGGAAGCAGCTGTTGACCTCTGCAAGCTCGCAAATCTCCCGCCAATTGGCGTGATCTGCGAATTGATCAATGATGATGGCACAGTCATGCGTGGCCCTGATGTGACGGCATTTGCTGAAAAGCACACGCTGCATCGCGTTACGGTAGCTGATCTCATCGCCTATCGTCAGCGCAAGGAAACGCTGGTCAAGCGCATCAGCGACGCGCCAGTGAAAACCTGTGCAGGCCCAGCCCATGCCTATACCTACGAATTGCCTTGGGAACCGATGCAGCATGTCGCTGTTGTCTTTGGCGATATTCGTGATGGCGAAGAAGTGCCTGTCCGTCTGCACCGCGAAGACGTGATCAATGATGTTTTCGGCAGCAGTGGCAACAATCTCGACGCGATTATGAAGCGTATGGGCAAGGAAGGTCGTGGCGTTCTGGTTTATCTGCGCGAAGGTTCTGTCGGGGTTCGTGCAGATCACCGCGATGCGCGTGCGCGTGAAGCGCTGCTTGGCGAACACGAAGCCCATGCGGAAGCTGTTGCTCGCGAAGAAGAATGGCGCCAGATCGGTCTAGGTGCGCAGATTCTCAAGGATCTCGGGATTACGTCAATTGTGTTGCTGGCTTCGCGTGAGCGCCATTATGTTGGTCTTGAAGGTTTCGGCATCAATATCGCCCGCACCGAAATCATCTGACACAGTGTTGTCGGCTAAAGATGCTACAGGATCGCAATGACAACACGGCTTTACTGGCATCCTACCTATCTTGAACATATCGTGCCGCCCGGACATCCCGAGCGGCCCGACCGCATTCGTGCGCTGATGAGCGAGCTGGAAGGACCGGATTTCTACCGTCTCGACCGTGTGGAAGCGCGGATGGCATCAGAAGATGCCATCCTGCTCGTGCATCCTGAAAGCTATGTCGACGAAATCCGTAAGCAAATTCCCGATGGCATAGACGATGAGGAAGCGCCGCAACCGATCAACAAGCTTGGCGTCGATACCTATGTGAGCCCGAAAAGCTGGGAAGCAGCATTGCTAGCCATTGGTGGCGCAAATGCTGCTGTCGATGATGTGTTTTCCGGGAAAGCTGATAACGTCTTTGTCGCTTCACGCCCGCCCGGTCATCATGCCGAGCTGTCAACGGCAATGGGCTTCTGCCTGTTTAACAATGTTGCTATCGCAGCGCGTCATGCGCAGCGCAATCATGGTGCGGAGCGTATCGCAATCGTCGATTGGGATGTGCATCACGGCAACGGCACGCAGGATATCTTCAAAGATGATCCGAGCGTTCTTTACTGTTCGACGCACCAGTTTCCGCTTTTTCCGGGCACAGGCCGGAAAGATGAGGTGGGTGTCGGTAACATCGTCAATGCTCCGCTTTCGCCCAATACCGGCAGCCGGGAATTTCGCGAGGCATTTAATAGTCGTGTATTGCCTGCTTTGGACAACTTCCGGCCAGATTTGATCCTTATTTCGGCTGGCTTCGACGCGCATTTCCGCGATCCTCTTGCCGAGATCAATCTCGATGAATCGGATTTCGATTGGGCGACGGGCAAGCTCATGGAACGTGCTGAACGGTTCTGCAATCACCGACTGGTGAGTGTGCTTGAAGGTGGATATGATCTTGAGGGCTTGTCGCAGTCCGCGTCTTCTCATATTACGCGGCTGTTGAAAGGATAAACCATGGTAACCGAACCGTCCAACACCGACATTGCAGTTATGAGCTTTGAGGATGCCTTGAAGCAGCTTGAGAAGATCGTCGATGATCTGGAGCGGGGCGATGTGCCGCTGGAAGAATCCATCCGCATCTATGAGCGTGGCGAAGCGCTGAAGAAGCATTGCGATACGCTGCTCAAATCTGCAGAAGACAAGGTCGAGAAAATTCGCATTGGCCGTGACGGTCAGCCAGCGGGTACAGAACCGCTCGACGCTGAATAAATCTCAGACTTAAAACATCGCCTTGAGCTGGGCGGCGTAGGGCGCAAGCACGCCGCTCAGGAGATAGGGCCCTAGTCCCCAGACAAGTGTCCAACCTGCAGCGCCAATCACATTGGCAGCCAAAAAATGCATAGGGTTCATTTTCATGGAACCTGCGACAATGCCGTTTAATTGTCTAAGCAGGACGACAAAGCGCGCTGTCGCGACCACATAGATACCCTTGCTCTCAAACATTTTCTCGAATTTATCGAGACGCTCCGGCGTCAGTTTCACGTAGTGCCCGTATCGCAGAATGAGCGCGCGCCCGCCAAAGCGTCCAATCGCATAGCCGGTGCAATCACCTAAAACCGCACCAACAAACACCGCCAGAATGACCATCTCGATATTGAGTGTGCCATGCAGCGCTAAGAGCGAACTTGCAATCAATGCGCTTTCACCGGGAAGCGGTGCGCCAAAAGACTCGAAATAGACGATGACGAAAAGGGCCAGCGCGCCATAGGCGGCGATATAAGGCTCAATAAAGCTCATTCGGAAACCACGCTAAACATAAAAAGGCTCCGGCGCGAACCGGAGCCTAAGCACTATAGTTGGTTTTGTTAGCCGATGGAACGCTTGCCGGTGATCTTGTGGTAAGCCCACAAGACGATAATGGAACCGATAATTGCAATGATCAGGCTCATTGGATCAAATGCGCCTGTGACGCCTCGACCGAAAAGAGCGGAAGAAAGAACGCCGCCAACGATTGCTCCGACAATGCCCAAAGCAATGTCGAAAAACACTCCCTGACCGCTTTTATTGACGATTTTGCTGCCGATGAAGCCGGCAATCAAGCCTAATATAATCCAGCTTATTACAGACATCTAATATCTCCGATTGCGAAAATAAGGTTTTGCATCAGACAGTTAGAAAATTTTCACAATAGTTTCGATTTGGCAAGGTATAATGCTTGTCAAAGGCGGAAACTTATTTCACCTTAACTTATCGCGTGTGAGAAAACCACAGCGACCAACAGGGAGTATCGTGTGATGGGAAGTTATGACGACAATTCCAACAATTCGCCGATCCCCGGCGGCAGCCTTGCCAAGCCGGTTCTGATCGCGCTCGGTGCGCTTCTGGTCGGCAAGATGCTGAAAGGGCATAGTGAGGAGCCTGAACAGCCAGCTTCCATTCCAGACCAGTCTGCTCCTCAGCAGGCGGATAACGGTGGCGGTCTGCTTGGCGGTATTCTGGGTGGCCTCGGTGGTTTGCTGGGTGGTGCGCTCGCAAGTGGCGGTGCAGCTTCCGCACCGACTGCTCCCGGTCCACTTGGCGGCGGCTTAGGCGGTCTTCTCGATCAGCTCAAACAGGCAGGTCTTGGCGATAAGGTGGATTCCTGGGTTGGGCAGGGCAGCAATCATCAGATTGAACCGGGTCAGCTCGGAGACGCACTCGGCCAGAAGACGTTGAGTGAAATCGCTGCTCATGCAGGGATTGATCAGCAGGAATTGCTTAATCAGCTATCGCAGGTTCTTCCGGGGCTGGTGGATAAGCTCACGACCAACGGACAGGTGCCAGACACAAACGAATTGTCGCGCCTGTTGCACAATCGCTAATACGGTCTTATTTTTCTACATCACGCACCGGCAAACGGCTTGCCGGTGCGCTTTTATTTGGTGGCAGTCCGATGAGTTTTTTCCCTTGTCCTGATCCGGTTCTTGGCGACAAGACTTCCGTAGATGCAATCGAAACTCTGGTCATTCCGCGTACGAGCGATATTGGAGGGCTGGAAGTGCGTCGAGCTTTGCCGACCGTACGCAGGCGTCTGGTTGGGCCTTTCATTTTCTTTGATCGCATGGGACCTGCAGTTTTAAAGGATGGCGATGCGCTTGATGTCCGCCCGCATCCGCATATCGGCCTATCTACCGTGACCTATCTTTTCGATGGTCATATCCGCCATCGTGACAGCCTCGGCACGGAAATGGTGATCAAGCCGGGCGATGTGAACCTCATGACGGCAGGTCGTGGCATTGTCCATTCCGAGCGTTCGCCTGAAGAAGAACGCAATGGTCCGCTGTCGATTTCCGGCGTGCAGACATGGCTTGCGCTGCCGGAACAATTTGAAGAAGCCGATCCGCATTTTTATCATACCAATTCGCCCGATCTGCCACTGATGGAAGATCGCGAGTTTAACGGGCGTTTGATTATCGGCTCGCTGCATGGCGTTTCATCGCCGGTGATCCAGCACGCAGAGACACTTTATGCCGATATTGAAGTGTTGCCTGGAGGGCGCTTTCATATCCCGCCGACTACGGAAGAGCGTGCTATCTATACGCTGCGCGGCAATGTCGGCATTGGCGGCGATGTGTTTCCAGCGGACCGCCTGCTGGCTTTCCGTCCGGGTGATGATATCGTGGTGCAGGCTGGCCCTGACGGCGCGCACTTTATGCTATTTGGTGGAGCCGCACTTGGTTCCAAGCGATATGTCTGGTGGAATTTCGTTTCGTCTTCCAAAGAGCGTATTGAACAGGCCAAAGAGGAATGGCGCACTGGACGCTTTGATATTGTGCCGGGCGATGAAGAAGAATTCATACCTTTGCCGGAATGATGGAGCATGTCCAGTAAAAGTGCGAAGCGGTTTTGCGTTGGATAATGCGACAAAACAAAAAGCCGCCGCATAGGACAACATGTCTCGCTGGGCACAATGTGATCTTTGGTCCGCTTGATCTGCGTATAATGCTGCTATACCGACAAACCAAAATCTTACCAGAAACAGGTTGTTTCAATGTCCCGACCCATTACCCCGCTGCTCGACAAGGTGCCAACGCCTGATGCCTTGCGCGAATTGCCGGAACAGGATTTGCCAAAGCTTGCGGAAGAACTGCGCGCCGAACTGGTCGATGCGGTCTCCACCACTGGTGGACATCTGGGGGCGGGGCTTGGCGTGGTGGAACTGACCATTGCGCTGCATCACGTCTTTAACACGCCGCATGATCGCATCATCTGGGATGTCGGCCATCAGGCCTATCCGCATAAAATCCTGACCGGACGCCGCGACCGCATCCGCACGCTGCGTCAGGAAAACGGTCTGTCTGGTTTCACCAAGCGCGCTGAAAGCGAATACGATCCATTCGGTGCCGCGCATTCCTCGACCTCCATTTCGGCAGGTCTTGGCATGGCTGTTGCCGCGGATCTTTCTGGCGAAAAGCGCAATGTGATTGCGGTCATCGGCGATGGCTCCATGTCGGCTGGCATGGCCTATGAAGCGATGAATAATGCCGGTGCACTTGATGCGCGCCTCATCGTCATTCTCAATGACAATGACATGTCGATTGCCCCGCCGACAGGTGCCATGAGCGCCTATCTGGCGCGTCTGGTTTCTGGCAAGACCTATCGCAGTGTGCGTGAGGCCGCAAAGCAGGTTGCCAAGAAACTGCCGAAGTTTTTGCAGGACAAGGCGCGCAAGTCGGAAGAGTTTACGCGTGCGTTCTTCACCGGCGGCACGATGTTTGAAGAGCTTGGCTTTTACTATGTCGGGCCAATTGATGGTCACAACCTCGACCATATGCTGCCGATCCTGAAAAACGTGCGTGACACGCAGGACGGCCCCGTGTTGATCCATATGGTAACGCAAAAGGGCAAGGGCTACGCGCCTGCCGAAGCTGCTGCCGACAAATATCATGGCGTGAACAAATTCGACGTCATCACTGGCAAGCAGTCGAAGCCACCGGCAAATGCGCCAAGCTATACCAAGATTTTCGGCACAAGCCTTATTGAAGAAGCGCGTCACGACGACAAGATCGTCGCTGTTACGGCAGCCATGCCGACCGGAACCGGCCTTGATCTCTTTGGCGAAGTCTTCCCGAAACGCGTCTTTGACGTGGGCATTGCCGAGCAACATGCGGTGACATTTGCTGCGGGCTTGGCATCTGAGGGCTATAAGCCATTCTGTGCGATTTATTCGACCTTCCTTCAGCGCGGCTATGATCAGGTCGTGCATGATGTGTCGATCCAGAACCTGCCCGTGCGTTTCCCCATCGACCGTGCTGGTCTGGTGGGTGCCGATGGCCCAACCCATGCAGGTTCGTTTGACACTGGCTTCCTTGCGGCGCTTCCGGGCTTTGTGGTGATGGCGGCGTCTGACGAAGCCGAACTGCGCCATATGGTGCGCACGGCGGCGGAATATGATGAAGGCCCGATTTCTTTCCGCTATCCGCGTGGCGATGGTGTCGGCGTGGAACTGCCGGAACGTGGCTCTGTGCTCGAAATCGGCAAAGGCCGCATCGTGCGCGAAGGCACCAAGGTGGCGCTTTTGTCATTTGGCACGCGCTTGCAGGAATGCTTGGGCGCCGCTGATGAACTGGCCGCTGCTGGCCTTTCTACCACGGTTGCCGATGCACGTTTTGCCAAGCCGCTTGATCATGATCTCATCCGCCGTTTGGCGCGTGAGCATGAAGTGCTCGTCACGATTGAAGAAGGCGCTGCGGGCGGCTTTGCTGCCCATGTGCTGCAATTCCTGGCGACCGATGGTCTGCTGGACCGTGGCCTCAAGGTGCGCGTACTGACCCTGCCAGATACCTATCAGGATCACGCCAAGCCGGAAGTCATGTATGCCAATGCCGGTCTTGACCGCGCTGGCATCGTGCATACGGTCTTTGCAGCATTGGGCCGCGAAGAAATCGCGACACCTTTCCGCGCCTGATTGATGAGCGAAGCATCATTGGATAATCGCCCGCGTCTTGACCAGTTGCTGGTTGACCGCGGGTTGTTCGCCACGCGCTCGCGTGCGCGTGACGCCATTCAGCGCGGCACGGTGAAGGTTGACGGCAAGCCCGTCACCAAGCCGGGGCAAAATGTTCTGCGCTCAGCAGAACTGAGCGTCGATGATCCCGCAAGCGCCTATGTCTCGCGCGGCGCACTGAAACTGCTCGCGGCACTCGATCATTTCCATCTCGATGTGAAGGGCGTGACCGCGCTGGATATTGGCGCATCGACCGGCGGCTTTACACAAGTGCTTCTGGAGCGCGGCAGCAATCATGTCATCGCCATTGATGTTGGGCATGATCAGTTGCACGAAAGCCTCCGCAATGACCCGCGTGTGACCAACAAGGAGGGCGTCAATGCCCGTGCGCTGGATTTCAGCCACCTTGATGGCCGCGATATTGGCTGCGTTGTTTCGGATGTGAGCTTCATTTCGTTGAAACTCGCTTTGCCACCGGCATTGGCCTTGGCGCAAAAAGATGCTATCTGCGCGCTTCTCGTAAAGCCGCAGTTTGAAGCCGGGCGCGAAGCCATCGGCAAAGGTGGCATTTTGCGTGACCCGAAAGACGGCGAACGCATTGCGGAAGAATTGAAATCATGGCTTGAGACGCAGCCCGGTTGGCGCGCGCTCGGCCTTTGCCCGTCACCCATCCAGGGCGGTGACGGCAATCGTGAATATCTCTTGGCAGGAAAGAAAGATCTATGACGACGCCAGCAACTGGGCAAGTAACAATCCGCTCGATGGGTGCGGGCGGCGATGGCGTCGCCAATCTTCCCGATGGTCAGCTCTTTGTGCCTTTCACACTGCCCGGCGAAGTGGCCAATGTGGCGCGCGATAAGAACCGCGCGACAGTGATGGCACTGCTTGAAGCCTCCGCTGAGCGTAAGGACCCAGCCTGCCAGCATTTTGAAGATTGCGGTGGCTGTGCGCTTCAGCATTGGCAGGATGAACCTTACCGCGCATGGAAGCGCGAGCTGGTGGTTTCAGCCTTAAAGGGCAGGGGCCTTGAGGTTGAAGTCGATGAGCTGGTCGCTTGCCAGCCACAGTCGCGCCGCCGCGCAACCTTTGCCGCGCGCAAGACGGAAAAGGGCGTGCTGCTCGGCTTTAATCGCCATCAGAGCCACGAGATCATCGATATTGTCGAATGCGCCGTCACGGTGCCGGAAATCATCTCGCGGCTTGATGATCTGCGCGAAGTGGGCGCGCTGATTGCGCCCGGTTCCAAGCCGTTCAAACTAGCGGCAACCGTAACCGCATCGGGCCTTGATCTGGCAGCAAGCGGCTGCGGTACGCTGAGCGACGAGCAGCGCCGCGCACTGACCGCGCTTATGATGAAAAAGAATTTTGCGCGCCTGTCGCATGAAGGCGAAATCATCGTCGAACCAAAGAAGCCTGTCATTCATTTTGGCAAAGTGCCGGTTCCTGTTCCGCCGGGTTGCTTCTTGCAGGCAACGGTCGATGCAGAAGAAGCGATGGTATCGCTCGTACAGGCGCATCTTGGCAAGGCCAAGCGCGTTGCAGACCTGTTCTGTGGCGTGGGCACATTCGCGCTGCGCATTGCAGAAAAGAGCGCGGTCCACGCGATCGAAAACGATGCAGCAGCTTTGGCGGCGCTTGATCGCGGTATCCGCCATGTGCAGGGCTTGAAGCCTGTCTCAGTCGAACGCCGCGACCTCTTCCGCCGTCCGCTGATGCCAAAAGAACTGCTGCCTTACAATGCGGTGGTTTTTGATCCGCCGCGCGCGGGTGCAGAAGAACAGGCGCTGGAACTGGCTAAATCCAAGGTGGAGAAGGTTGTCGCGATCTCGTGCAACCCGGTGACGCTGGCGCGTGACCTCGCCATTCTGGTGAAGGGCGGCTACCGCATCACCCGCGTCACGCCGATTGACCAGTTCCTCTGGTCGCCACACGTCGAAGCCGTGGCGACGTTGGTGAAGAAGTAGTCGTCTTATGTAGGGTCTTGCTTTTGGGATTTTAGTAGATCATTGCCGTAACTCTCAAGGCACCAGTCACAGAATTCCTTCGCCAGAGGGAATTGTAGACGGCTTTTTAAGCTTCTCACCCAATGTGAGTATTCATCTTTGGGCAAGCAGCTTGCGCCGTATATGAACGATGGTTGTGCCCATGATTGAATTTCGTTGACACGCGACTTCTTTGATCGGAAGTAATTTACGTCTTTTATTCTCCACCTAAGGAGATGAATTTGGCGAATATCCAATGTTCCAGTTAAGCCGTCCAGTCTTCTGATGTCTGCAGGAGTGTACTGAACTATATCTCGGACACCGAGTTCTAAAAACCACGCGCGTCCACAGTCGAGTGGCCTCATGCTTTCTGATAGTATTAGCTGAACAAGTTCTCCAGATATATTTTCAAAACCAGCTATTCCATTCAGGGTAAAATGTTCCAACAGTAGACAGATATCTTTTGCAAAAGGAAGTAGTATATTTAAATTATCTCGAACATACTTGGCTATTGATTCATTGGCCGTTAATCGCATTGCGTGCAGAACGATTCTAATTGCTCCCATATCCCAATATTGTTCAGAAATGAGTGTCTCTAATTCTTTCACGAGATCTTTAGTTACTAAAAGATCTAATGCTTCTTCATCTAATTCGTCATTTGCATAAGCTGCCCAAAAAAGACGCTCTATCGCCCATTCCGACTTTTCTGTCGCTTCTGACTCTGGAGGAGATAAATTATCTAAGAAATTCTTCCAAGGAACAACGTTAGTTTTTTGGTTATTTAATGAAAGCCCTTCATTTTCGGTGAGGTGCTTGGCTAAGAAAGCAAGTGCAGCATAATGACTTTGATTTTCTCTAGTTAGTATGACCATATCATCAACATATCGAGAATGCCAATAACCTTCTGAAATTAACGCCATATCCATGTCATGTAGTGCTGCCTCCGCAAGTAGACGTGTTGCATCCATGCCGACGGGTATTCCAAAGGATTGTCCGCCTCGCCAAATACTTAGGAATTTTTCTATTTTTTTTACCGTAGCCGTCTTTCCAGAGAGGCTAACTAGGATGTTCTCTAATCTATGCCGATATATGCGCATGTAAAAATCAGAAATGTCCGTTCTGATGGCGTAATCAAAATCCTCAAGTAATAATAGGTTCGAGAAATTTGCTTGCCATTCTCGGAAGTTGCGATCTGGAATAAATAGAGGGCCGTCGGTTGCTGGATTTTTACGATAGGAAAAAGCGTGGCCATCCTCAACGGGTGTTCGGGCTTTTTCTACTTCGTCAAATATGCTGCACACTAAAGCAGTAAAAATAATGGTATCACTCGGGTAGGGTTGATGAGCTACACGAAAGCCATACCTAGTCTTCGGAATAAGAGATTCTATGAGGCTCAGCGGAGAATGATTACTAACATCTATATTTGCTAGCGCATCAATAATGCTTTCTCTTTTATTTTTATAAAACTTTAGTTCAAAAGGAAATGGAAATATATCTGTGTCGCCATTTTGGGTAATATGATCTAACGCAAAACCAATGGTATGTTTGTCTATTTTCAATTTATGGCCCCCAATATAAGAAAATCATTCTTTGAGAACCTTTATGGGCGGTTATTATAATTTCAATGTTTGATTATGAGTTTGTCTGAAAAATTGCATCATAAGCTCATGTTTTGAATATTTTGATGGTTATGAACGGTTCTTGCAGGAAGATACTAATCAAATCTATCCCAAAGCCCAATCAACCGCCGCTTCCGCATGCAGCCGTGTCGTGTCAAACACTGGCACGGGGCTGTCGTTTTGGCCAATCAGCAGCATGATTTCGGTGCAGCCGAGGATGATCGCTTCCGCGCCGCGCTCGACCAGACGCTGGATCACCGCGCGGTATTTTTCGCGTGAGGCATCGCGCACTTCGCCTACAACCAGTTCCTGATAGATGATGTCATGCACGGTTTTGCGGTCGGCATCGTCGGGCGTCAAAACTTCAAGCCCATGCCTGGAGGCGAGGCGGCCTTTGTAGAAATCCTGCTCCATCGTGAAAGCGGTGCCGAGAAGGCCTACTTTGGAGAGGCCTTGGGCTTTTATCTTTTCTGCAGTCGGGTCTGCAATGTGCACAAGCGGGATCGACGTGGCGCGTTCAATGTCAGCGGCCATTTTATGCATGGTGTTGGTGCAGATGAGGATGAAATCTGCGCCGCCTTTTTCAAGGTTTTGCGCGGCTTCAATCATCAGCTTTGTCAGTTCGTCCCATTTGCCCTGATGCTGGAGATGCTCGATTTCAGCAAAATCCATCGACCACATCAGGCTTTTGGCCGAATGCGTGCCACCAAGCCTTGCACGGATTTCCTGATTGATGATGCGATAATATTCCTGCGAGCTTTCCCAGCTCATCCCGCCAATCAATCCAATCGTTTTCATCAAGCCCTCCCGGATATAATGAAGGGCGGATCGCTCCGCCCTTGTTCTTCAATCACGCGTAATAGTTCAGTGCGGTGATTACATCTTTTCGATGATTTTTGGATCGCCTTCATGCACGCGGCCATTGGCAGCGAGAATCGCAGGCACGATATCTTTGGCCTGATCGATCACCAGCGGCTTCACCTGATGCGCTGTGTGCAGGAAGCCCTCATTTGTCATGTGCTCAAGCAATGTGAGCATTGGCTGCCAGAAATTGTTGATATTGGCGAAGACCATCGGTTTGCGATGCTTGCCAAGCTGCGCCCATGTCATCATTTCCACGATTTCTTCAACCGTGCCAATACCGCCGGGAAGGGTGACGAAAGCGTCAGACTTCTGGAACATCAGATGCTTGCGCTCGTGCATGTCGCCGACGATGATGAGTTCGGTCAGCTCCTGCGCCTTTTCAAGGCTTGCTTCCTTGTCGAGCAGGAATGTCGGGATGATGCCGGTGACTTCGCCACCAGCTTCCATCACACCCTGCGCAACCGCGCCCATGATGCCGCGCGTGCCGCCGCCATAAACAAGGCGAATGCCGTGTTCTGCAAGGGAACGACCGAGCGTCAAACCTGCTTCACGATAGATTGGATTTAAGCCCGTTGAAGAGCCGCAATAAACACAAATGGATCGAATCTCAGACATGATTTCTTGTGCGCCTTTGGCGTTTGAGCGTCAAGCTTTGGCTAGACTTTTCAAGCCAGACCTATAACTCTGGAAAGGTAAAATTTTGACAGGGAGTTCGATGGCATGAAGAAATGGATTTTGTTGGCAGGTCTTTCGCTGGCTGCATCGAATGCATCGGCAGGTGAGATCACGATCCAGCTCCCTGACGATATTGATGTGACTGTAAATTCAGTGCTCTACAAATGCGGTGATCAGAATGTTTCTGCAACCTATTACAATGCGGGTGATAACTCGCTTGTTGAGCTTGAAATGGAAGATAACTCGGTTATCGCAGCCAACGTCCTTTCCGGTTCCGGTGCTAAATATGCGGGCGGGATTTACGTCTGGTGGACCAAAGGTGAAACTGCGGATTTGTATAATCTGATGGATGATCCGGAACAAGAAAAGCCGATCAGCTGCAAGGAAGAGTAATTTCACAGCAATAATCATTCGGATAGCGCTCGCAATTCGGCTCAACTTCTTGTGAGGTGCAGAAAAAAGCGATAAACCCGGAGGTTAATTTATCTCTTGTGGGTTTCGGGCCGAATGCAAAACTATAGATATGGGGTTATCGGTGTTCTTCTCGTCCTCGTTCTTGGCGGGGGCGCGTATTATTGGAATTCTCTGAAAGAGCAGGCTGTTACGTCGGATTCGGACGTTGCTGCAAAGGCTCCTGAAACCGGCAGTTTGCCAAAGTCTGCTGAGACGCAAACGCCCGCTGCAACACAAGAGTCAGAAAAACCAGCCGATGCTCAGCCGCAGCAATCGACTGAACAGCCTGCGCCAGAGGCAGCAAAAGAAGCGCCGAAAGAAGCGAAAGTTCCGGTCTTCGATATTCTGCGCGTAGAAACAGATGGTTCTGTCGTAATTGCCGGTCAGGCTGCTGCGAATGCCGCCATCGAAATCATTTCCGGTTCCAAGGTGCTGGGGACGGCTAAGGCCGGTGAAAACGGCGACTTCGCTATCGTTCTCGATCAGCCGCTCGAACCGGGCGATCACCAGTTGGTGCTGCGTGCTGGCGGTGAGGGCGGCAATGTTGCAACCTCTGCGCAAACTGCGATTGTTTCCGTTCCCGATAATAGCAACGGTCAAGTATTGGCACTCGTTGAAGAGCCGGGCCAGGCCAGTCGCCTGATCACCAAGCCAGAAGCCCCAGCTCAGCAAACGACCGCTGCAACCGCGCCGGATGCAGCTCCTACCGAAACCGCGCCGCAGGCTAAGCCTGATCCCGATGCGCCGATTGCCATCGAGGCTGTCGAGATTGAAGGGGACAGGGTCTTTGTTGCAGGTAAGGCCAATGGTCCGAAGGATGGAAACAGCGTTGTTGTGAACGCCAATGATATCATGCTTGGTGCCAGCCCGATTTCGCCGGAAGGTCGTTTTCTGGTGCAGAGCCAGAAGCCCCTCGCAGTGGGCGACTACATTATTCGTGCTGATCTTCTCGATAGCTCTTCTCGTGTGATTGCCACAGCGCGCGTGCCTTTCCGCCGCGAAGCTGGCGAGAATGTTTCGGCTGTTGCATCGGGAACTGGCGATCAGAACTCCAGTGCGGGAGAAGCAGCCAGCGCCACACCTTTGCAGAAGGTGGAAGGCTCTGTGATCATCCGCAAGGGTGATAATCTCTGGACGATTTCGAAGCGAACATATGGTCAGGGTACACGATACACGACGATCTATCTCGCGAACCGCGATCAGATTCGTAATCCTGACCTGATCTTGCCGGGGCAGGTCTTTGTAATGCCACAACAGCCGCTCGGTGATGACGAAGTGCAGCGCCGACTGCAGGATTCCGCAAACTGATATAAATCGGCAATATCTGTTTTGTGAACGCAGTGTCCTTTAGAAAGGATGCTGCGTTATCTTGCCTTTTTGAGTATAATCGTATATCGTCGATTTACGATGAATATTTCACTCGAGACAATGCCCGATGTTTTTCCGGGCGTAGACGACGACCTTGCGGCGCGTATTTATGCAGCGCTCGGTCATCCCGTTCGCATTCACATTCTCCGGCAGCTGATTCTTGAAGATGCCTGCTGCTGCAAGGATATTGTCGGCCGTCTCGACCTCGCTCAGTCCACGGTATCGCAGCATCTCAAGGTTCTCGTACAGGCCGGCCTTATCGACTATCGGCCCGACCGCCAGACTTCACGCTACAGCGTCAACTGGCAGCAATTGTCCATCATTCGTTCGCATCTCGCAGCCTTTCGAAATGGCTGCTGCGAAAAAACTGTCTGATTTGAAAGAAACATCATGAGTTCCCCCAAAACTGTTTCTGCCGATTCCGGCGAAACGTTCAAAACATTGCGAAATCTCTGGCCCTATATGTGGCCATCTGAACGCCCTGATCTGCGCATGCGCGTGGTTTGGGCGACGTTCTATCTGGTGATTTCCAAGATCGTTCTGATCCTTGTTCCCTATTTCTTCAAATGGGTGACGAATGCACTGAATGGACAGCTTTCAGCGCCCGATTACATTCCGCTGATCCTTACCGGCGCGGTCATGCTGGTGCTCGCCTATAATGCGGCCAAGATTATTCAAGCGGGACTCAATCAGCTTCGCGATGCGCTGTTTGCCAGTGTCGGCCAATATGCGGTGCGTCAGCTTGCCTATAAAACCTTCGTGCATATGCACCAGCTTTCGCTCCGCTTCCATCTGGAGCGACGCACGGGTGGTCTCTCACGCGTGATCGAGCGCGGCACCAAGGGCATTGAAACGATCGTTCGTTTCACGATCCTCAACACGTTGCCGACCATTCTTGAGTTTGCGCTGACGGCGGTGATTTTCGCCTTCGCCTATGGCTTTTCCTACTTGCTGGTAGTTGCTGCAACCGTATGGGCCTATACGTGGTTCACGATCAAGGCGAGTGACTGGCGCATCAATATTCGTCGTGAGATGAATGATTCCGACACAGATGCCAACACCAAGGCCATCGACTCGCTACTCAACTTCGAGACGGTCAAATATTTCGGCAATGAGACGATGGAAGCCAAGCGCTTCGATGCGTCGATGGCGCGCTATGAAGATGCCGCGACAAAAACCTGGACTTCGCTCGGCTGGCTGAACTTTGGTCAGGCTGTGATTTTCGGTGTTGGTATGGCCATTGTCATGGTGATGTCGGCGCGCGAAGTGCAGGCGGGTACGCAGTCGCTTGGTGATTTCGTATTCATCAACGCGATGTTGATGCAGCTTTCCATTCCGCTCAACTTCATCGGTTTCATCTATCGTGAAATCCGTCAGGGCCTGACTGATATTGAGCAGATGTTCGACCTCCTCGATGTACAGCAGGAAGTGCAGGACAAGCCAAGCGCTGAACCGCTTGATGTGGACAAAGGCGCAATCCGCTTCAACGATGTGCATTTCGCCTATGACGCCAACCGTCCGATCCTCAAAGGTGTCAGCTTTGAAGTGCCGGCGGGTAAGACGGTGGCGATTGTCGGTCCGTCAGGTGCAGGTAAATCCACGATCTCGCGTCTTCTGTTCCGCTTCTATGACGTTCAGTCCGGTTCGGTGACGATTGATGGGCAGGATGTGCGCGATGTAACGCAGGAGAGCCTGCGCAAAGTCATCGGCATGGTCCCGCAGGATACTGTGCTGTTCAACGACACGATAGCCTATAACATTCGTTATGGTCGCACCGATGCGAGCGATCAGGAAGTGGAAAAGGCAGCCGAAATGGCGCAGATTTCCGGCTTTATCAAACATCTGCCGGAAGGCTATCAGGCGATGGTTGGCGAACGCGGCTTGAAGCTTTCAGGCGGTGAAAAGCAGCGTGTGGCAATTGCTCGTACGATCCTGAAAGCGCCGCCAATTCTTATTCTGGATGAGGCTACATCGGCACTCGATACTGCGACCGAGCAAGAAATTCAGTCGGCGCTCGATATCGTCAGCCGTGGCCGCACAACACTGGTGATCGCGCACCGTTTGTCGACGGTTATTGGTGCGGACGAAATCATCGTGCTCAAGGAAGGGCTGATTGCCGAACGTGGTACGCATAGGGCGCTTCTGAAGCAGGATGGTCTTTATGCTTCGATGTGGAACCGTCAGCGTGAGGCTGATGAGGCAGAAGAACGCCTGCGTCAGGTCCGCGAAAGTGACGACATGGGCGTTGTCACGCGTGGTGCGCCTGCTGCGGAGTAAATAATTGCTTGTTAAACCAAACACCTGTGACCTTTGCTCATAGGTGTTTGGTCAGGCCTGAGCGTAGATGAATTTCTCAAAGCTTGATGCTCAGCATTTTAATGCTTTGGATTAGTATATGATCACGAACCCTGACAGTCGTGAATAAATTGCGAAATACGTTTCGATTTTAAACGGGATGAGGTAAAACCGGGCCAAGCGTCGCATCGTGCCGTTGATCAGGGGAGATTTTCGGCAAAGCGGTGCGCATATAATTCACTAGAACGCATGGTGTGTCGGCGAGACATGCCGCGTTCCAGAAGGAAAAACGATGAGCCTGTCTGATACCATTCGTAACACTTTCGTGCCGATCCATCGTGAAGGTTATCCGTTTATCGCGGGCTTCTTCGTGGTTTCGCTCATTCTGGGCTGGCTGTGGAACCCGCTGTTCTGGATTGGTCTCGTTCTGACCATCTGGTGCATTTATTTCTACCGCGATCCTGAGCGTGTGACGCCAATCGCCGACGATCTTGTGATCAGCCCGGCTGACGGCAAGGTTTCTTTTGTTGGCCCGGCAGTGCCGCCAGCGGAGCTGGATCTCGGCGCAGAGCCGCTGATGCGCGTGTCGGTGTTCATGAACGTGTTTTCCGTTCACATCAATCGTGCGCCAGTGCGTGGTCGTATCGAGAAGATCTTCCATCGCCCGGGCAAGTTCCTCAATGCAGAACTTGATAAGGCCAGCACCGAAAACGAGCGCAATTCCGTTCTCATCGACAGTGCAAACGGCAAGGTCGGCGTTGTACAAATCGCAGGTCTGGTTGCCCGCCGTATTGTCTGCTGGTCACGCGAAAGCGACAATCTCTCGGTCGGTGAGCGCTTCGGCTTGATCCGTTTCGGCTCACGCGTTGATGTTTATCTGCCAGCCGGTGCATCGGTTCGCGTTGCTGTCGGCCAAACCGCTGTGGCTGGCGAAACGGTTCTTGCGGAATTCGGTAGCGAACGCTTTGAACCTGTGGTGCGGATCGCCTGAGCCGATGGAAACACCATTCCCACCCTTCGAGCCTAATGGCCGCGTGGATTCATCCCGCGGCCCAAGACTGTCGCAGATTCCTCTGCGCATCGTAATTCCGAATGTCATCACGGTTCTTGCCATCTGTGCAGGCCTGACTGGCATTCGTCTGGCATTTGAGCACCGCTTTGAACTCGCGGTAACGATGGTGCTGATCGCGGCGTTTCTAGACGGTATTGATGGGCGCGTCGCTCGCATGATGAAAGGCTCGTCGAAATTCGGTGAGCAGATGGATTCGCTGGCTGATATTGTCAATTTTGGCGTCGCGCCTGCATTGGTGCTTTATGTTTTCGTACTTGATCAGGCGCGTTCCTTCGGCTGGATTGCGGCGCTGCTCTACGCCATTGCCTGCTGCCTGCGTCTTGCCCGTTTCAACGTGATGCTGGAAGACCCGAACCGCCCTGCATGGCAGAGCAATTACTTCATCGGTGTGCCTGCACCAGCAGGTGCCATGTTGGTTCTGTTGCCCGTCTATCTGGGCTTCCTTGGGCTGACACCCAGCAAGGGGCTGGCTTTCGGTGTTGCGATCTACACAGTTGCCATTGCTTTTCTGTTGGTCAGCCGCTTGCCGGTTTATAGCGGCAAGTCCGCCGGTAGCCTCGTGCGCCGCGACATCGTCATGCCGCTGATCCTCATGGTGGTGATTTATGTGGCATTTCTGATGAGCTTCACATGGCACACGCTGACACTGACAGCGCTAGCCTATGTTGCCTTTCTGCCGCTTAGTCTGCTGGCATGGAACCGTCGTGAAGCAGCCGATAAGAAGGCCGCTCATGAAAACGAGCCGTCAGAAGAAGTCTGACGGTACGTTTTGGAGAATAAAATTTACGCGCTCCTGAACCGTTGATTTCGGCAGGAGCGCGATTTCATATCCAAACTGCTGATATGTCTGCTCCATCGCATCAAATGTGCGTTTCGCCTCATCGAAGTCCTGTTTGCGCTCGGCGTCCTGATCAAAAATTTCTGCCCATGGTGGAGCGAGAAACACCGTTCTGTTATATCGAATCGTGGACGCTGCTTGCCGAATGTGTTCAGGCACCGGCAATCCACAAAGCGTGAGATAGCCGATAACATCAGGCACACCGCGATCAAAGAACACCGGTCCTTCGTTGTTGCCGGCAAGATCGTAAGAGCGCATCTCCCATGAAAGCATCAGTTCCGCAAACAAGGCGCGATCTGCCCATGGCAGTGCTTTCCCGCCGATTTCTACCTGATGCTGAATAATGGCGCGACCTGCTTCGACACTGCGTGCGAAGCCCTGTTTCTCCAGAGCATCGATGAGTGTGCTTTTGCCTGATCCGGGTCCGCCACTGATAATGATAAAGCGCTGATAGTCGTGAGACATTGGTCCTCCAGTAAAATGGGAATGTACGCGTGCATAAGCGCGCGAAGGTACAGTCTTGTCTGGGGGGAAGGTCCGTTTTAAAAATGGGCCAGAAAGGTCGGCAGGAGCGGAATATTTAGAGCGCATCCCGAAAAGTGCGAAGCGGTTTTCGGAAAAAGATGCGCGTAGAAATAAATAGATAGAGCATTTCCAATAACTCAATCAAAACAGTAAATGCTCTAGAAAGGATAAGTCCGGCCTTGGCATCGTGCAAGGCCGGATCTGCAAAAATCAGGACGGCATATGATAGTCGAGGAAGCGATCCTGACGCACATCGTAAAGCTTGCCGGTAACATCAAGGTTCGGATCGGCTAGTTTGACGATCTTCTCGGCGACTGACTGTGGTGTTGGCAAAGTTTCCGGATCTTCTCCCGGCATTGCCTGCGCACGCATGGCGGTGCGGGTTGCGCCTGGATTAACTGAGTTGACCTTGAGCTTCATCTGCTTGGCTTCTTCCGCCCAGCAACGCGCCATCACTTCGACTGCGGCCTTGGAGGCGGCATAAGGGCCCCAGAATGCGCGGCAGGAGTGAGCAACACCTGATGAGAGCAGGATTGCACGTCCAGCATCAGATGCACGCAGCAGCGGGTCTGTGGTGCGGATGAGGCGCCATACGCTGGTCACGTTGACATTCATAACCTTGTCAAATGTCTTGGCTTCGACATGGCCGATGGGGGAAATCGTGCCAAGGACGCCAGCATTTGCAACCAGAATATCGAGTTTACCCCAGCGCTCATGAATGGAGCCGCCGAGACGATCAATCGCTTCCATATCGGTAATATCGAGCGGAACGAGCGTGCTGGTGCCACCGATCTTACGAATTTCGTCGTCAAGTTCTTCCAAACCACCAACAGTACGTGCAACGGCGATCACATGAGCGCCGCGCTTTGCAAGCTCAAGCGAAAGAAAATATCCAATACCGCGTGATGCACCTGTTACCAAGGCAATACGGCCCGTAAGGTCGCCCTTAAGGTCAGTTGTCATTCTACCCCCAATTTCGTGCTGGAACATGAAACAGGCGGCCTTTTGGGCCGCCTGCGTGAAGACTATCGATCAGCCGTTAGAAGCGAGAAGCGACAACGTGTGAACGTTGCTTTCGCCTTCCTGATCGACAAGACGGGTTGGATATTCACCCGTGAAGTAGTGATCGGTGAAGGCGGGCGCCTTCGGATCACGAGGTTGTCCACCAACGGCCTGGTAAAGTCCATCGATTGACAGAAATTCCAGCGAATCTGCACCGATATAGCGGCACATCGCTTCGAGACTGTCATACTGGTTCGCCAGCAGCTTATCACCGTCCGGTGTGTCGATGCCGTAGAAGTCTGGATGGAAGATCATCGGGCTTGCAACGCGAATATGCACTTCCTTGGCGCCTGCATCGCGGATCATCTGAACGATCTTGACCGAAGTGGTTCCACGCACGATGGAATCATCCACCAGAACGACGCGCTTGCCTTCGATCATCGCACGATTGGCAGAGTGCTTGAGCTTAACGCCAAGCGCACGGATTTGCTGCGTCGGCTCAATGAAGGTACGACCGACATAGTGATTGCGGATGATACCATACTCAAACGGAATGCCGCTGGCCTGTGCAAAACCAAGGGCTGCAGGTGTGCCGCCATCCGGCACAGGGACAACCACGTCAGCTTCGATTGGCGATTCTTTCGCCAGTTCCATGCCCATGTTCTTGCGCGCAACATAAACGCTGCGACCGCCAACAACCGAGTCAGGACGTGCGAAGTAGACATATTCAAACAAGCAAAGGCGTTCCGGCTGCGGATTTTCGGCCTTGATGCAGTCAGTCGTGATCGAGCCATCTTTCTGGATTTCACAGATGATGACTTCGCCGTTTTCCACGTCGCGAATATATTTCGCGCCGATAATGTCGAGAGCACAGGTTTCCGAGCAGAAGATCGGCTTGCCGTCGAGTTCTCCCATGACGAGGGGACGAATGCCAACCGGGTCGCGCGCCGCAATCAGCTTCGTGCGCGTTAGCGCCAACATGGCATAACCGCCTTCGACCTGACGGATTGCATCGACAAAACGCGCGCTCGAGGAAGCTTGACGCGAACGAGCGATCATATGCAGCACAACTTCGGTGTCCGATGTTGCCTGGAAAATGGCACCGGACGCGATCAGCTGCTTGCGCAGCGTAATGCCATTGGTGAAATTGCCGTTATGCGCAATGGCGATGCCGCCAACTTCCAGCTCTGCGAAAAGTGGCTGCACATTACGCAGGATTGTTTCGCCGGTGGTGGAATAACGCACATGGCCGATGGCGCGATCGCCGGGCAAACGATTGAGCGTCGAAGCATCGGTGAAGTGATCTCCAACCAGCCCCATATGGCGCTCCGAATGGAAGCGGCGGTTGTGGTAGGAAACAATACCGGCGGCTTCCTGTCCGCGATGCTGAAGGGCGTGCAGACCAAGCGCTGTCAGCGCTGCCGCGTCCTCATGGCCGAGAATACCAAATACACCACACTCTTCATGCAACGTATCATCGTCCAGCATAAAGGAAGTTTCGTCATGCGATTGTTGGAACATCGTCCGCAAGGCCTTTCGATTGCGGTTTGTTAAAAGCGGTATTTACAGGAAAAGGCGTCACTTTAAAAGCGGTCCGTTTCACCTGCGTCATTTTCAGCTCTCAATATAAGGATGGATTGAGGCTGAAAACAGATGAAACCGGCAGCGCTAGGCATACCGGTTTCAAAAAAGGTGGTTCAAGATCAGTTTGCAGCCGGTGTATCGTCCGGTACAGGTGCTTCCGTCTGATCGCCTGTCTGGCCACTTGGCTGGCCGGTTGCAGGTGCCTGACCTTCCTGGCCTGGCTTAAACTGCTTGATGGCCGCTTCTGGGTCCGCAGGCAAAAGATCGATCAGCTGCTGGCCAAAGGAATCAAGCATTGGCTTGGATTTTGCGTTGCTCACCCATGCAGGTTGGCCGGTTGGCACCAGCCAGTTGAAGAACAACATCGCGACAACAACGAGAAGAACACCGCGTGCAGCGCCGAACAAGAAGCCGAGCGTCCGATCGAGTGCACCGATGCGACTGTCGATGATGAAATCAGCGATCTTCATGGTGATCAGCGAAACAACGATCAGAACCACGAGGAAAACCGCACCGGCGGCTGCAATCTTCGCGATTGTTTCGTTGTTGATATAGGGCTGGAGGTACGGCAGAACCGGCTTATAGAAAAGATACGCAGCGGCGGCGGCTGCGGCCCATGAGACCAGCGAAAGCACTTCACGCGAAAAACCACGGACCATCGCAAGAACGGCCGAAACCAGCGTTATTCCGAGTAGAATTCCATCAAGTAACGTAATCGGCATTCTGGCCTGTCCTTAATTTATACGCAGCGTGGCTTTTTCGCCTGCGGGGCAGTCAAACTTGGCTGAGCATAACAGCGGAAAGTTGACGAAACCTTCCGCTATTAAATCTCATTAAATTCAATGATCTGCAACCTTATGGTCGCAGATGAAACTTACTTCTTACCCGGTCCCGATGCAGCGATACGCGCAACAAGATCGGGTAGCGCCGTAGTTTCTACGAGGCCGAAGTTGCGGTCTTTCCAGAGTTCGCTGCTTCCGCCCGGCACTACTGATTGCCGGAAACCGAGCTTTTCGGCTTCCTTCAGTCTCTGTACTGCATGCGAAACCGCACGAACAGCACCAGAAAGGCTGATTTCGCCGAAATAAACGCTATCTGCGGGCAGGGCAATACCTGCAATGGATGAAACAAGCGCCGCAGCCACGGCAATATCCGCCGCTGGCTCACTGATGCGATAGCCACCCGCCACATTGAGATAGACATCATGCTGGCCAAAACGCACGCCGCAATGTGATTCGAGAACCGCCAAAATCATCGCGAGACGGCTTCCATCCCAGCCCACAACCGCACGGCGCGGTGTACCGAGCGAAGAGGGGGACACGAGTGCCTGTATCTCGACCAGAACCGGGCGCGTGCCTTCCATGCCTGCAAAAACAGCAGCTCCAGGCGACTTTTCGTTGCGCTCACCAAGGAACAGTTCAGAGGGATTGGAGACTTCGCGCAAGCCGCCATCCGACATCTCAAAAACGCCGATTTCATCGGTCGGGCCGAAACGGTTCTTGACCGTGCGTAGAATGCGGTACTGGTGTCCGCCTTCACCTTCAAAATAGAGAACGCCATCGACCATGTGTTCAACCACGCGCGGGCCGGCGATCTGCCCTTCTTTGGTGACGTGGCCAACGAGGACAACCGCAGCACCTGTCTGCTTCGCATAGCGGATCATTGCTTGAGCAGAGGAACGCACCTGCGTCACTGTACCGGGTGCGGAATCTGCCATGTCTGTCCAGAGCGTCTGGATTGAGTCAATTATAACGAGATCAGGTCGCTTGCCATCAGAAACGGTGGCAAGAATGTCTTCGACATTGGTTTCTGCAGCCAGTTCTACCGAAGAAGACGCAACGCCTAAACGTTGCGCACGCAGTCTTATCTGCGCGACGGCTTCTTCGCCGGATACATAGACGATTCGGTGCCCGCGATTGGCGAGAGCTGCCGCCGCTTGTGTCAACAGCGTTGACTTGCCGATGCCGGGATCGCCACCAATCAGGATAGCCGAGCCACGGACGAAGCCACCGCCAGTTACGCGATCAAGTTCGCTGATACCGGAAATGATGCGCGGCGCATCTTCGATTTCGCCAGACAAAGATGTGAGGGCAACGGCGCGGCCTTTGCGCTTTGAAAGCATGGAGCCAGGGCCGGAGCCAATGCCACTATTGGTGCCTTCTTCGACGAGTGTATTCCACTCGCCGCAGCCGTCGCACTTGCCAGCCCAGCGCGTATGAACCGCGCCGCAATTCTGGCAGATGAACTGAATGCGTGCTTTGGCCATCAAGCACGCTCTCTAAGATTAGAAAAACTATTCATATTGCTCCGGGATACAAGCAATTCCAGGAAAAGTGCTTAGCGGTTTTCCGTTCGGAATTGCGACCAAAAGGAACATTCGATTTATTCATACTGCTCCGGGATATAAGATCCCTCGGCCAAATCTGCAAATCGCGTGAACTCGGCCTGGAAGGCGAGTTTGACCGTACCCGTTGGTCCGTGACGCTGCTTGGCAACAATAACGTCAGCAGTACCTTTTACTTTTTCAAAGTGCTGTTTCCACTCTTCATACTTAGGGTCGAACTCATCGCGAGGCTCGAGGTTCTTAACGTAATATTCCTCACGGAACACGAAAAGTACCACGTCGGCGTCCTGCTCGATCGAACCCGATTCACGAAGATCGGAGAGCTGGGGGCGCTTGTCGTCACGGCTTTCCACCTGACGTGAAAGCTGTGATAGCGCGATGATGGGAACATTGAGTTCCTTACCAAGCGCTTTGAGACCCGTGGTAATTTCGGTGATTTCCTGCACGCGGTTCTGTGCGGAAGCTTTTGAGGAACCAGTCATCAGCTGAACGTAGTCGATGACCAGAACGTCGAGACCGCGCTGGCGCTTCAGGCGACGCGCACGCGCTGCCAGCTGCGCAATTGAGATACCACCGGTCTGATCGATATAAAGCGGGATCTTCTGCATATGCTGTGAGCAGGCGACCAGCTTTTCAAAATCCGATTCAGTAATATCACCGCGACGAATCTTCGAGGAAGACACTTCCGTTTGCTCAGAAATGATACGGGTCGCGAGCTGCTCTGCCGACATTTCGAGTGAGAAGAAGCCAACAACACCGCCATTGATTGCCTTCATCGTGCCGTCGGCCTGCTGCTCGGCTTCATAGGCATTGGCGATGTTGAAAGCGATGTTCGTAGCAAGCGAGGTCTTACCCATACCCGGACGACCTGCAAGAATGATCAAGTCGGAAGGCTGCAAACCACCCATTTTGCCATCAAGCGTATGAATGCCCGTGGACACACCAGAAAGGTGGCCGTCGCGCATGAAAGCGGCGTTCGCCATATCAACGGCGGTGGTAACGGCATCCTTGAACGCCTGAAAACCACCATCATAACGGCCCGTTTCTGCAAGTTCGAACAGACGGCGCTCGGCGTCTTCGATCTGTTCCTGCGGCGCATTATCAACCGGCGCGTCATAAGCGACGTTGACCATATCTTCGCCAATGCCAATCAAAGCGCGTCGCGTTGCAAGATCATAGATCGCACGGCCATAATCTTCGGCATTGATGATGGTCACGGCTTCGGTGGCGAGACGCGCGACATACTGGAATACAGTCAAATCACCGATCTTGCCCTCATTGGGCAAGAAAGTTTTCATGGTGACAGGATTAGCCATCTTGCCGACGCGGATAAGATCCGTGGAGATCTCGTAGATACGGCGATGCAAGGGCTCGAAGAAATGGGTCGGTTTCAGAAAGTCTGAAACGCGATAAAAGGCGTCGTTGTTGATGAGGATAGCGCCCAAAAGCGCCTGCTCTGCTTCAATGTTGTGGGGTGCTTCCCGATAAAGCGTCTCTTTTTGATCGCGCGCATCGTCAAGTTTGCGTACCGCCGCTTCCGCCATGATTCTCTAGTCCTGTCCCTGATCTCTCCAGCTAGCTCTGATGTGAAGCTAAACGCAACGCAGCCTCAAGGTGATTCCTGCTGGAAGTTACAAGCTATACCATGATTCACAGGCATCCACAGTTCACGGTTCAATCTTTTGCACCGGGACTTGACGTCTGTTGTGATGCAGAATGGCTGCTGCTACGAAACCCGAAACAAGCTCAGAGGGATTCTTTTATGCATTCTCGTTTCATACCGGCGTGGCTGGCGGCCATCGCTTCGTTGTCATTTCTGTCTTTTCCTGCGGCAGCTGCTGAACCGATCAAGGTTAAGGTCTTCATCGCTGCAATGTTCGAGATCGGCGAGAACAGCGGCGATCGCGCAGGTGAATTTCAAAACTGGTATGAGCGCTATTGGAAAGATGCCAAGCCTATCGAAGTGAAAGGCGCATTGAAGCCCGTCTATTGTAACGATGATGGTGTTTGCGGCGCAGTGCTTGGCATGGGCAAGGTGAACTCATCTGCCAGTATGCAGGCTATTCTTCTCGACCCGGCTTTTGACTTCTCGAAAAGCTATTACGTCCTGTCGGGTGTTGCCGGTACGCCACCTTCACGCGGTACGATTGGCGATGTGAGCTGGGCGACATGGCTTGTTGATTATGACCTTGGGCACCGCTGGGCCCCGGAAGAAGGCAAGGCAGGCGAGCCGGTCTTCATGCCGCGCAAAGGTTATGAAGACTATCGCGTCTTCAAGCTCAACCCTGATCTTGTCGCTGCCGCCATGCGTCTCGGCAAAGACGTGAAGCTTGAGGATTCGAAGGAAGCGCAGGCCTATCGGATGCGTTATCCGGACAAAGCTGCACAATCAGCACCGTCTTTGAAGGAAGGCACTCATATGACGGGTGATACTTTCTTTCATGGTCCGGGATTGTCGAAAGAAGCGCAATACATTGCAAAGCTTTACGGCGCTGACGACTATTTGATCACCGAAATGGAAGCTGCTTCGATCACCCTCGTCATCAAGCGCCAGTTCGGCACGGATCGTATTCTCAGCCTACGTGGGGCCGTGAACTTCGATCAGGGCAATCCAAACGAAACGACGTTGCAGCACCTTGATCCGGCGCCGGGCGAAACCGCCGGCGGGTTTGCCGAAACAGTCAAGAATATCTACCTCGTCGGCGCCCCGGTCGTCGATGAAATCACGACCCATTGGGATAAATGGGAAGCTGGTGTTCCTAAAGCTGAATAAGCATAAAGGGCTGTGTGAATGTTCACACAGCCCTTTTCTTTGTATGTCAGCACTATTGAGCTTTGGCCCTTTTTTTGGGTGCTTGTGTCTCGCTGTTGGCACCTTTTGGCGCGCTGTCGAGCCGCTTGAGTCGCTTTTCCTCAGCCTCAATGTAATTGCGTGTTAGCGGCACGGCTTCCTGCTTATGTGCAATCTGAATATGGAACACCATCATGTTCTGCCAACGGAATGCGCTCTCAGAAGCTGCGAGGTAAAATTCCCACATTCGGCAGAAACGTTCGTCGTAAAGAGCTTTGGCTTCCTCGCGTCGAGCCATAAACGCAAGACGCCATTCTTTAAGCGTTTCGGCATAATGAAGCCGCAAGATTTCAATGTCAGTGACATAAAGCCCTGCTTTCTCGATATGCGGCAACACCTCGGAGAGGGCAGGGATATAACCACCCGGGAAAATATACTTGCGGATGAATGGGTTGGTTGCGCCAGGGCCATCGGCGCGGCCAATAGCGTGAAGCAGGAAGACGCCGTCTTTTTTCAGCAAGCGCGCCGCATGTTGAAAATATTCAGCGAAATGTCCGACGCCGACATGCTCGAACATTCCTACTGAGACAAGCCGGTCGAACTGGTCATCGATATTGCGATAATCTGTCAGCTGAAACTTGGCGCGGTCCGCAAGATCTTCTTCGGCTGCGCGTTTGTTGGCGATAGCGTGCTGTTCTTCTGAAAGCGTGACACCGGTCACATTGGCTTTGAGATAACGGGCGAGATAAAGCCCCATGCCGCCCCAACCGCAGCCAATATCCAGAATTTTGTCGCCTTCATTGACGAGAAGTTTCGCTGCGATATGGCGCTTCTTCGCGAGTTGTGCCTCAGCGAGCGTCGTATTGGGTGTTTCAAAGTAAGCGCAGGAATATTGCTTGTCCGGATCAAGGAACAGATCGTAAAGCGCGCCTGAAAGGTCGTAATGGCTTTTCACATTGCTTGATGAGCGAGCCAGATTGTTCATCTGCTGGAAACGCCGAAACAGCACGCGGAATTTGCCAGCTGCCTTCATCCAAGGCTCGGTGGCGGCTATTGGTCCCGTGTTTTCGAAAACCACTTTCAACAATGTGTAAATATCGCCGTGGAGAAAATCAATTTCGCCATCCATGAAGCATTCGGCAAGCTTCAATTCAGGGTCGAGCGCTACGGCGCGTTCAGCATGTCGAGTATTAAAACGGATATGAACCGGCTCGCCGGTCTTGTCTCCATACTGATTGGCAGTCCCATCAGAATCGGTAACCGTGAGGTCCCCAGTTTTGATCATATGCGAAAGAACAGTACGCAGCATTCCATACATCGGCCCCATCTCCTTGTTGAGATTAGAGCAGGTGCAAACATCCATGCGATTGCATGGCAGGCGGCCCGTTGCCTTTATAAAAGCCGCGCTGTCATCAGATTTTCAGGCAATTCCCATTTGGTCAGTCAGTCTTTGGCCGGCCTCTGGCTTTTCGCCTGAGCAAACGCGGACGTTTCCGTCAGCACCCTCTCCAATCCAATACTAAAATGAAGAATAGGCACTTTTGCCGATCTGAAAAGAGAAAATGCCCGACGGAGACCGCCGGGCATGATCATATAAAGTTTACCACCATGGGAATGCCAGCCAAAGAGGCTGGCATTTCTCGGATGATAGACGGCTAAATTAAGCCTGGTCTTCTGCTTCTTCGTCTTCGTCGAAGATTTCTTCAGCAAGCGGAGCTTCTTCGATGCCGTAGATAGCTTCGATAGAGGTGAGGTCTTCACCCTTTGCCTGACGTTCAGCTTCTTCGGTCGAACGTGCGATGTTGACAGTAACGCTGACCTGAACTTCTGGATGCAGCGAAATCGAAACTTCGTGCAGGCCAATTGCCTTGATTGGCTGGTTCAGTTCAACCTGGTTGCGGTGCAGGTTGAAGCCGTTTGCAGTGATGATGTCAGCGATGTCGCGGGTCGAAACCGAACCGTAGAGCTGACCGGTTTCACCAGCCGAACGAACAACGATGAATGATTCGCCGTTGAGCTTTGCAGCAACTGCTTCAGCTTCGTTCTTGCGCTCAAGGTTCTGAGCTTCGAGCTGTGCGCGCTGGCCTTCAAACTTCTTCTTGTTGGCTTCGTTGGCACGAAGAGCCTTGCCCTGCGGCAGAAGGAAATTACGGGCAAAGCCGTCCTTGACCTTAACAGTGTCGCCCATCTGACCGAGGCGAGCGATGCGTTCCAGAAGAATAACGTCCATTTGAGTTTCCTTTCGAGTGTTTCAATATGTTTATTGGTTGTTGGCATCTGGCATTTTTGAGATCGGCGCACCGCGCGATGTATCGAAAAGACCAAAAACCATGAAGACAAAAAGCAAGAATGCGAAGAGGATAATCGCCACATAGACGAGCCACAGCACCACTGGGCGCCAGGCTTTTCCACGCGTGCGCATGTGGAATGTTGCAAGACCTGCAATCATGAAGCCGAAGCTCAATGCTCCAACAACTACCGTTGCAATCAGGCCAGCTCCACCCGGCAGAAACGCTACTGCGAGCGCTACCGCAAAAACGAGCAATGCTGGACGCGGCATACGCATGGTCGCGGGCCAGTCATCACGCGGACGGCGTAAACGGCCAGAAAGAGCTGTAAGGCGCAGAGCCAGATAGAGATTACCGACCAGAATGGCAAGGCAGGTTGCAGGCTGAACCGCAGGCAATGCTACCATCAGAAGAGCCGTAACGCTCTGGCGCATTTCATCGCTAGGTGTGAACTGTGGATCAGCCTCAGCCAGACGATCGATCAGCGTATTAGCCAGCTCGCGAGCCATATCCGGCCCGAAACCCAGAATGAAACCAATTATGATGAAGCTGACAGCAACCATCAGCGCGAGACGGAAAACAATGTCCGAAAGCGGATACCAGACCATGACGTCTTTAGGCCCGCCGAGTTCGGAAGCCGGACGTGCGAGGCCCGAAAGATACGCGCCTGTTGCAGCGGGCACATAGCTTGTTAGTGCCATCAGCACTGCTGCCATGGGGGCTGCAAACACGCCGATCGCAATGGTGGCGGCTGCAGCGGCAACAAGCCCTGCGCTCGAACCCCAACCAAGGGCGGCAACAAAAATTGGTAACGGCGTCAGGAAATACAGAACCACCGCCATGCCCGATTGAGCAATGACGCCAGACGACATCAATGCCGAGGCAAGCCCCGCCAATATGCCGACTCCAATGATGGTTCCGTTAAACTTCATAAACTCGCTGTCCTGCTCCGGCTATTCCGGTTCTGCAGTTAGAGACGGCACAAGGGCTTCGCCTCAACTTGGGTTTTAATTACACTCCGTTGCGCCCATCGCAGTGGAGGAAAATGGGAGGCGAAGTGTCGCCTCCCAAAAAGTCTTACTTCACAACGTATGGAAGCAGGCCGAGGAAACGAGCGCGCTTGATCGCCTTGGCGAGTTCACGCTGCTTCTTCTGGCTGACAGCCGTAATACGCGAAGGAACGATTTTGCCGCGTTCCGAAATGTAACGCTGCAGAAGCTTGATGTCCTTGTAGTCGATCTTCGGTGCGTTTGCGCCGGAGAAAGGGCACGTCTTACGACGACGATGGAAAGGACGACGGGTCGGGATCTGATTGATATCAACCATGATTATGCTCCTTCACCAGCTTCGTTGTCGCGTGGGCGACGTGGGCCGCGATCACCGCGATCGCCACGGTCGAAACCGCCTTCACGTGGACGACGTGGGCCGCGGTCATCACCATCGCGTTCACGACGATCGTCGCGGCGCGAAAGCATAGCCGACTGACCTTCTTCGTGTTCTTCAACGCGAACGGTCATGAAACGAAGAACGTCTTCGTTGATGCGCATCTGGCGTTCCATTTCAGCAACGGCTGCTGCCGGAGCTTCAATGTTTACGAGCGTGTAATACGCCTTGCGATTCTTCTTGATGCGGTAGGTGAGGGGACGAAGACCCCAGTTTTCAACCTTACCGACCTTGCCGCCATTAGCTTCGAGGACACCCTTGTACTGTTCGACGAGAGCGTCGACCTGCTGCTGGGAGATGTCCTGGCGGGCAAGAAGCACATGTTCATAAAGAGCCATTGGCTTTGCCTTTCTTCTGTTGCATCACGCTGGCACTAACGGCTAAGCCTCTGCGACTTCTCTTAGAACCGGAAAACCGGGAAGAAAGGACGCTTGGGTAAAGACAATCGAGAGCGGAGACACGGGAGGCAGAAGCACTTACGACTTCCACATGCATTCTCACTTTTAACGGTGAGGAAGACATGCTCCTCCGTTCAGCCCCCAGCTAATGCCAGCAACGAACGGGCGCCTATTACGTGTTTTTCCCCTGCTTTGCAAGCGTTGCGACTGGCAAAAATCCACAAATACTTGACTTTTCAACCCATGCTGGGGCACATCGCGTGAAATTGTTATATAAAAAGAGGCATTCATGGCGGTAGCATTTACCTTTCCCGGACAGGGCAGCCAGGCAGTTGGCATGGGCAAAGCCTTGGCGGAACAGTTCGCTGAAGCACGCGCTGTTTTCGAGGAAGTAGACGCAGCACTGGGCGAAAAGCTCTCCGCGACCATGTTTGAAGGTCCGGAAGATGTTCTGACGCTGACGGCCAATGCACAACCAGCTCTTATGGCTGTTTCGATTGCCACGCTGCGCGTCATGGAAGCGCGCGGCTTTTCGCTGAAGGACAAAGTCGCCTACGTTGCGGGCCATTCGCTTGGCGAATATTCGGCGCTGTGCGCAGCGGGCACTTTCTCGCTTGCAGATACTGCCCGCCTTTTGCGCATTCGCGGTAACGCCATGCAGAAGGCTGTTCCGGTCGGTGAAGGCGCAATGGCTGCCATTATCGGCCTCGAGCACAGCGATGTTGAAGCCATCTGTGCAGAAGCAAAGGCCTCCGGCTCGGTTCAGATAGCAAATGACAATGGAGGCGGTCAGCTCGTCATTTCTGGTTCAAAAGCGGCTGTTGAACTGGCGGCTTCGCTTGCTTCCGAAAAAGGTGCCAAGCGTGCGATCATGTTGCCCGTCTCCGCACCGTTCCATTCGACGCTGATGGCTCCTGCTGCGGAAGCTATGCGTGAAGCGCTGGCTCAGGTTGAGAAGCACAATCCGGTTGTGCCGCTGATTGCCAATGTGCGTGCGGCGCCTGTCACGGATGCCAATGAGATCGCTGATCTGCTGGTCGAGCAAGTCACGGGGCAGGTGCGTTGGCGGGAAACTGTTGAATGGTTTGCAGCCAATGGCGTAACCACGCTTTATGAAGTAGGTTCAGGCAAGGTTCTGACCGGTCTTGCGCGTCGCATCTCTAAAGATGTGATTGGCGTAACTGTTGGTTCGGCCGAAGAAATCGATGCAGCTCTTGCTGCGCTTAATGCATAAGAGGATCTGGAATGTTTGATCTGACTGGCCGCAAGGCTCTCGTAACCGGTGCGACCGGCGGTCTGGGCGAAGCGATTGCTCGCGCTCTTCATGCGCAGGGCGCAATCGTCGGCCTTCATGGTACGCGTGAAGAAAAGCTGAAAGAGCTCGCTGCTGAACTCGGTGATCGTACGTTCATTTTCCCGGCAAACCTGTCTGACCGCGAAGCCGTCAAGGCTCTTGGCCAGAAGGCGGAAGAAGAAATGGGCGGTATTGATATTCTCGTCAATAATGCCGGCATTACCCGTGATGGCCTGTTCGTACGCATGAGCGACGAAGATTGGGATGCGGTTCTCAATGTCAACCTGACCTCGGTGTTCAACCTGACGCGTGAGCTGACCCATCCGATGATGCGCCGCCGCAATGGCCGTATTATCAATATTACGTCGATTGTTGGCGTAACCGGTAATCCAGGTCAGGCAAACTATTGCGCGTCCAAAGCGGGCCTAATCGGCTTCTCAAAGTCGCTGGCCCAGGAAATTGCAAGCCGTAACGTTACAGTTAACTGTATTGCTCCGGGCTTCATCGAATCGGCGATGACCGACAAGCTGAACGAGAAGCAGAAGGAAGCAATCATGGGCAGCATCCCGATGAAGCGTATGGGCGCTGGTGGTGATATTGCTGCTGCGGTTGTTTACCTGGCAAGCGATGAAGCCGCATATGTGACTGGCCAGACACTGCACATCAATGGCGGTATGGCTATGATCTAAAAGCCCTTTACAGGCTTTGAGGTCACTATTTTACGGTATATAAAGGCTTAAAGTCGGACTGTGAAAACTAAAATGCGCTTTGCCTTGCTCAAGAAGCATGGTAATGCGCCCGACGAGAGTTTCGGCATTTCGGTTGCGAGATGTCGTTATCCTGTTCCGCAAGGAATATCCACAGGGTGACTGTCAGGCGAGTAAACTCGAAACTTGGCAGGCATCTTATAACTTGATTACAATCATGCATGCCGCTAACCAAGGCAGAGCAAACTAACAACAGGTCGAGGTTCCGACATGAGCGATACCGCAGAGCGCGTCAAGAAAATCGTTGTTGAGCATCTGGGTGTAGATGCCGACAAGGTCACCGAAGGCGCAAGCTTCATTGATGATCTTGGTGCAGACAGCCTCGACACCGTCGAGCTGGTCATGGCTTTCGAAGAAGAATTCGGCGTTGAAATTCCTGACGACGCTGCAGAAACGATCCTCACGGTCGGCGACGCTGTGAAGTTCATCGATAAGGCATCCGCCTAATCTGAGCTTTTGGGGCTGGGATTCTTGCAATCCCGGCCCTACTTGTCTTCTGCTTGGAGACACGAACGAACATAACCGGTTCTGGCCAAACACAGGCCACATGCGAAAAGCAATCCGGTAGCAAGATTGAGCATCGACCGTATGAGGCGCTATTCGCCTGCGGGATGTCTCCAACGAAGTTTATCAAATCTAAGGGGTGGATATGAGGCGTGTCGTCATCACCGGTCTTGGTCTGGTGTCTCCGCTTGCAAGCGGTGTCGAAGAGACCTGGAAGCGTCTTGTTGCCGGTGAAAGCGGTGCTCGCCGCATCACGGAATTTGAAGTTGACGATCTGGCCTGCCAGATTGCCTGCCGTATTCCGATCGGCGATGGCTCCAACGGCACATTCAACCCCGATCTCCATATGGAGCCCAAGGAACAGCGCAAAGTTGATCCGTTCATCGTCTATGCTGTTGGCGCAGCCGATCAGGCTCTGGACGATGCCAACTGGCATCCTGAAAGCGATGAAGATCAGGTACGCACTGGCGTTCTGATCGGCTCCGGTATCGGTGGCATCGAAGGCATCGTCGAAGCGGGCTACACGCTGCGTGATAAGGGTCCGCGTCGTATTTCGCCATTCTTCATTCCCGGCCGTTTGATCAATCTGGCTTCCGGCCATGTTTCGATCAAACATGGACTTCGCGGCCCGAACCACTCCGTGGTAACTGCCTGCGCAACCGGAACGCACGCCATTGGCGATGCTGCCCGTTTGATTGCCTTTGGCGATGCCGACGTCATGGTTGCCGGTGGTACGGAATCGCCGGTCAGCCGCATTTCGCTGGCAGGCTTCGCTGCTTGTAAGGCTCTGTCCACCAAGCGCAATGACGATCCAACCGCAGCTTCCCGTCCTTATGACAATGATCGCGACGGTTTCGTCATGGGTGAGGGTGCAGGCGTTGTGGTTCTTGAAGAGCTGGAACACGCTCTTGCGCGTGGCGCAAAGATCTACGCTGAAGTCATCGGCTACGGTTTGTCAGGTGATGCTTTCCATATCACCGCTCCGACTGAAAGCGGTGAAGGCGCAGAGCGCTGCATGGTTGCAGCTTTGAAGCGCGCTGAAATCACTCCGGACCAGATCGATTACATCAATGCGCATGGCACTTCGACCATGGCTGATACCATTGAGTTGGGTGCAGTCGAACGTGTTGTTGGCGATGCGGCCTCGAAGGTCTCCATGTCTTCGACAAAGTCGTCAATCGGGCATTTACTCGGCGCGGCTGGTGCAGCGGAAGCAATCTTCTCAACGCTTGCTATTCGCGACAATATCGCTCCGCCAACGCTTAATCTGGACAATCCAGCGGTTGAAACCAAGATCGATCTCGTTCCGCACAAAGCGCGCGAACGCAAAATCGATATCGCGTTGTCGAACTCTTTCGGTTTCGGCGGCACCAATGCTTCGTTGATTCTGCGTCGCTATTCCTGAGTGGTAGCCTAAGCAAAAGTCGATCTATTTAAAAACGCGGGGATTTCTCCGCGTTTTTGCCAAAATATAACCCGATGCGATGTTTAAACCTGCTTTTTGTGGTTAGTGTGCTTCACAAATATTTGGTTGATTTGTATGCCGTCTCGCGCGGGTCTCAGGACGAGGTGATGGAGTGAGTTCAGAAGAAAAGCCCGGAGCCAACCCTGCAGAGCAGCAGCCGCAAGGTGCTGTGGTGTCCGAACAGGCCGCAGCTAAGCCTTTCGTGCCGAAATCTGCTTCAGAGGCTCTGCGCCCTGAACCGGGTACGCCACCGCCGCGCAAGCGTTCGCGCCATGCACGAAGCCAGATCGTCGTCTTCATGAATTTCATGCTGTCACTGATCGTGCTGGTTTTGCTCGGTGCATCGGCCCTGTTTTACTTCGGCAAGCTACAATTTGACTCTCAAGGGCCTCTGACTGCTGAAACCACATTCCTTGTGAAGCGTGGCGCTGGCGTTTCAGAAGTTTCGAACAGCCTCGAAGGCCGTGAAATCGTCAGCGACGCACGTATCTTCCGCTACGGTATGCGTGCTTACGGCCATGAGAATGATCTCAAGGCTGGCGAATATGCGATCCCTGCTGGCTCGACCATGCGCGACGTGATGAATATTCTCATCAGTGGCAAGTCGATCATGTACCCGCTGACAATTCCGGAAGGCCTGACTGTCAAACAGGTGTTCGACCGTATCTCTGCCGATCCAATTTTGGTTGGCGATATGCCAAAGAACATGCCTCCCGAAGGTGGTCTATTCACCGACACGCTCAACTTCACACGCGGCTCGACACGCGAAGAAATCATTAATCGTATGATCGCTTCACAGCAGAAGTTGATTGACGATACTTGGGCGAAACGTCGCGCTGATCTGCCGGTCAAGGACAAGAATGAGTTCGTGACGCTTGCTTCTATCGTTGAGAAAGAAACAGGTATCGCATCGGAACGTCCGCATGTGGCTTCGGTTTTTGTGAACCGTCTCAACAAGGGTATGCGTATTCAGTCCGATCCGACTATCATTTACGGCCTCTTCGGTGGTGCTGGTAAGCCTTCTGATCGCCCGATCTTCAAATCAGATATCGAGAAGCCAACGCCATACAACACTTATGTAATCAATGGTCTTCCGCCGACACCAATTGCCAATCCGGGTCGCGCAGCACTTGAGGCTGTGGCCAATCCGCTTGATACTGAAGACCTTTATTTTGTGGCTGATGGTACTGGCGGGCATGTTTTTGCCAAGACCTTGGCCGAACACAATGCCAATGTGCGCAAATGGCGCGCGGTTGAGCAAGAAAAGAACCAGCTACAGCAGCAAAACACCGCCCAGTAATGGGCGGTTTTACTTCGCATGCTAGTTGTTGGTAAAGAAAGGTGCACATGGCGCTCCAGAGTATGACAGGGTTTGCGCGCCACGCGATACAGTATGGTGCAGCGGATAACGAAGCACGGATCGTGTGGGAAGTACGCTCGGTCAACGGCAAGGGCCTGGACCTGCGTTTGCGCTTGCCGCAAGGTCTGGAAGGTGCTGAGCACCCGGTTCGGTCACTTTTGGCGCGTTATTTTTCGCGCGGAAATTTTCAGGCAAGTCTGACAGTCGAACGTGCAGAAGCCCAGGCGGGTTTCACCATCAATCAAGCAATGCTTGATGAAGTTCTGAAACTTGGTGCGGAGCTGCAGGCCCGACACGGTCTTCAGCCAGCAAGCGTTGATGGCATTCTCTCGCTGCGTGGCATTATCGATCAGGCGCAAGTCAGCGAAGACGACAATTCACGCGCAGGGCTTGAAACAGCGGTAGTTGTGGCTTTTGAAGGCGCATTGAAATCCATTGCCGAAGCGCGCGCTCACGAAGGCCAATCGCTTTTCACGATCCTTTCCGGCCATGTCGATACGATTGAGCGTCTGACACTTGAAGCGCGGAACGATCCGTCGCGCAGTGTCGATGCTATCCGCACAAAGCTGGCCGGACAGGTCGCTCTACTCATGGAAACCGGACGCGATCTTGATGAAACGCGGCTTTATCAGGAAGCGGCCTTCCTTGCGACCAAGGCGGACATTCAGGAAGAGCTGGACCGGCTGGAAACCCATGTCGCTTCTGCCCGCAAGCTGCTTTCCGATGGCGGTCCGGCAGGGCGTAAGCTTGACTTTCTTTCACAGGAATTTAATCGCGAAGCCAATACGCTGTGTTCGAAGTCGAATGCAGCGTCGATCACCGCAATCGGCCTTGAGCTGAAAGCAGTCGTCGATCAGTTTCGCGAACAGGTACAGAATCTGGAGTAACGGAAAATGGCCATCTCTTCGGTCGAAAATGGCATTGCACGCAGAGGCTTGATGGTGGTGATTTCGTCACCGTCGGGTGCCGGAAAATCCACAATCGCGCGACAGCTGCTCGGCGATCCGGATATGAAGCTCTCGCTATCGATCTCCGTTACCACGCGTGAGCGCCGCCCAAGCGAAATCGATGGCGTGCATTACCACTTCATCACCAAGCGTGAATTTGAGCGGCTGCGTGACAATGACGAGCTGATCGAATGGGCGGAAGTGCATGGCAACTTCTACGGCACGTTGCGCCAGACCGCTGAGGAAGCGCTGGCAGACGGTCAGGACATGCTGTTCGACATTGATTGGCAGGGTGCTGAACAGCTCCAAGCCAAGATGCCTGCCGATGTGGTGTCGATCTTCATTCTGCCGCCTACCATGCGTGAGCTGCAGAACCGCCTCAACCGCCGTGCGGAAGACACGGCTGATGTGATCGAAACCCGCTTGCAGAACGCACGATTCGAAATCCAGAAATGGGTAAAATACGACTATATAGTCATCAATGAAGACCTTCAGCGCTCCTATGCGGGCATCAAAGGCATCATCGTTGCCGAGCGTTTGCGCCGTGATCGGCGTCCGGGACTTTTCGAATTTGTCGAAGGTCTTCTGGAGGAAAATCCGGGAATCTAAACAGCCATCAAAGCGCGGGGAGGGCGTGACGTGAGACCAGTTGTTGTCGTCACTGGAGGCAGCAGAGGTATTGGTGCTGCGACTGCAACGCTCTTCGCGCGCGAAGGCTATAATGTCTGCATCAGCTATGTAAGCGATGTTGATGCCGCTCTTGGCACTGTAAAAGCCTGCGAAGGCTTCGGTGCCAAAGCAATAGCTGTGCGCAGCGACGTTGCAAACCGGCAAAACGTGATCGATCTTTTCGCAACCTGTGATCGGGAGCTGGGCGCGCCCAGCTGTCTTGTCAACAATGCGGGCATCATCGGGCAAAACACCCGCATCCAGGGGCTTGAGGAAGAAGCACTCGAACAAACATTCAGGACGAATGTCTTCGGGTTACTCTATTGCACACAGGAAGCCGCACGCCGGATGTCGACTGCGAACGGTGGCTCTGGCGGCACAATCATCAATATTTCATCAGTGGCGGCCGTTTTGGGAAGCCCGGGCGAATATGTCCATTATGCTGCATCGAAAGGTGCGGTTGAAACCATTTCGATCGGCGCTGGCAAAGAGCTGGCACCGGAAGGTATTCGGGTGAATGCCATTCGTGTCGGCACGACCAACACGTCTATTCATGCACTAAGCGGCAATCCTGATCGACCTGCAAAAATTGCAGCCATGACGCCGATGGGGCGTATCGCCGAGCCGGAAGACATTGCACAAACAGCGCTCTGGCTCGCTTCCGATAAATCAGGATTTGTAACCGGAACTGTCATTACAGTTGCGGGTGGTCTAAGCGCTTAATTTAGTTGATAATATTATATCACGCCGTCGGTTTGATTTCCGATTGCGACGATAATGATAGGGCATTCGAAATGAACTGCCGAAAAATTTTAGAAAGTTGTGATTGCCGTGTCTTTTGTAAGTCCGCCCACCAAGCACTGGTCTGTTGTTGAGCTATTGCATGAAACGGTCAAGAACCCGAATATTCATGTACGAGGAAAACACAGCTATTACAGCAATGCCTGGACAGGTTCATTTGAAGATAGCGTTGTTCGGTACTTGTATGGTGATGAATACAGCCTCAAGGCTTGGGAATCTCAATGGCCGGTGGATCAGCTTCACATAGGTGATTATGTTTGTATCGGCGCGGAAGCAGTCATATTGATGGGTGGCAACCATACGCATCGTACGGACTGGTTCAGTCTCTATCCATTTCCGGATGTTATTCTCGATGCCTATAAGGGAAAGGGCGACACCGTTATTGCGGATGGTGCCTGGATTGGAATGCGTGCTATGTTGATGCCGGGCATCACTGTCGGAGAAGGGGCAATCATCGCCTCTGGTGCTATCGTGACGAAGGATGTTGCACCTTACACGATTGTCGCCGGTAATCCTGCTACGGTGGTTCGCTCGCGGTTTCCAGCACCGGTCGTTGAAACCCTGTTGGGTCTGGGAATATACAACTGGGATCAGAAAAAGTTCGATGCAATGAAAGCCTATCTCTGCGCAAGCCAGATTGAAGTGCTTGTCAGCGCTTCGGCAAAATACGATGCCTTGGTCAAAATAACGGAATGAGCTTGGCGCTCATTCCAGCCTGATCTGAATGCGATCCGTATCAGCAACCAATTGCCGAAATGCTTCCAGAAAAGGCTTGCCGCCGATCGTTTTTAGCTCGCTCAGGGCTTCCACATTTCTGAATACGAGTTCGCATTCGCCTGGCCAGCCGGGACCACCCCATTGCACACCATCCCAGAATGAATCGAGCGTATAGCCAAAGGATTTTGGATCAAGCGCGGGCACGGTGTCGAGATAGCGCTGCCAGAGCTCGTTAGGGGACTTTATGCCGGTGCAGTCGATTTCATAGACCGGCAGCATCAGTCGACCAGTATGAGGATCGCGTCCACTACGGCCAGTGTGAAGAGCAGCGCGATCATGGTTGCAGCTGCAATTACCATCATGCGCTTTTGTCGGGAGCGCTTTTCAGGCTGCTTCCCACTCCAGTCATATGGCGTCTCAGGCATTATCTCCTCCGGCATGATTTATCTCTTCAACCAGTCTCCATGGGTCCTGATCTTTATAAGCGTGCACATGACTGCGCCCATCTGCAAGATAAACAATACCCTGAGCGCCATAAAATTTACCGTCGGGATATCGCATTACGATTATCACTTCATATCCGCGTGCATCTTTGTAAACGCCACCTGTCCGGATTTTGAGTGTCATGCGCGGTCCTCTCGGGTCGCTTTCAGCAATAAGGGCTGTGGAGAAAATGTTATAGCTGCTGGAGTGCGATCCGATTGCCTTCACTATCCATAATTTCAGCTACAAAGCTATTTTCGCCGAAAGCTGTCTTTGGAAACAGCACTTCGCTGCCGAATTTCGCGGCCTTTGCAATTACCTTATCGATGTCAGCAACGCTGAGATAGACAATCGCACCATTGATAGTTGGCACATAGACGTCGCCTTCTGCCAGCGCGCCACTAGCACCATCCTTACCTTCTTCGAAAGGAAAGTAAGCCATGCGATTGCCGTGGATTTTTGCCACCTCGCCAAATGCGATGTCGAAGACTTCAGAATAAAACGCGACGGCACGTTCAAGCTTTGTAACCGGAATTTCGATGTGGGCGATGATATTCATCAAGAAGCTCCGAAAGAAGAAATGGCTGTTTCGCTGGCTTTCCTGATCGAATTGAGGATGCGGCTGCGGATTATGCCGCTGACTGGACGGATCAGATACCAATAGGGCGTGAAGCGAAGATGACTTTTACGATCAGGGCAAAAGACACGCGTTTCGGTGACTAGGCGCGTTTTGCCGCCCTGTTCGGTCACTGTGAATGTCAGTGCAAGCTTTGCAACGCCCGGTGTGCAGAAAGCGAGATAGTCTTCCGCGCTATCCATTTTTACGAGGCCGAAATCAGTCTTCCAGAATTGCCCTACCAGCCCATAAACCAGTGCTTCACTGGGCCTATGCTCAAGCAGCGTAAACTCATGCAAGCCGAAAGGCGGCGCAACACTATTTTCGCGCCCACGCAGTCGCGCAAGTGCCCGCATGGGCACTTCACGCAATGCAATCATGCTGCGGAAGAACATGTCCGTTTCTGGCCTGTAGCTCATTGCCGCCTGAAACACTGCCTCAGGCGAGGCATTAACATCGCAGCCATGGACTTCGCTGAAACCATAGTCAGGCAGATACTTATCGATCACTTGCATGAGCAGGGATTATACCGCTGTACCGCCGACAGTCACCTGATCCATGCGCAGATGCGGCTGGCCAACGCCGACCGGAACCCACTGTCCGCCCTTACCACAATTGCCCGACCCGGTATCGAGTTTCATATCATTGCCGATCATCGAAATGCGCTGCATGGCATCCGGGCCATTGCCGATCAGCATCGCGCCCTTGATAGGCGCACCGATCTTGCCGTCTTCGATCATGTAAGCTTCCGTGCAACCGAACACGAATTTGCCAGACGTGATATCAACCTGACCGCCACCAAAGGAAACGGCATAAATTCCCTTCTTCATGGAAGCGATTATCTCTTCCGGCGTTTTGTCACCAGAAAGCATATAGGTGTTGGTCATGCGTGGCATGGGCGCGTGTGCATAAGATTCGCGGCGGCCATTGCCAGTGGCTTCCATGCCCATCAGGCGGGCATTCTGCCGGTCCTGCATGTAATTTACGAGCTTGCCATCTTCGATCAACACAGTGCGATTGGTCGGTGTGCCTTCATCATCGATGGTCAGTGAACCGCGGCGTTCAGAGATCGTACCGTCATCGACGACGGTTACACCTTTCGAAGCCACCTGCTGTCCTAGAAGACCGGCAAAGGCGGAAGTCTTCTTACGGTTGAAGTCGCCTTCAAGGCCGTGGCCAACCGCTTCATGCAGCATCACACCCGGCCAGCCATTGCCCAGCACGATGTCGTAGGTGCCAGCGGGAGCGGGGATCGCTTCGAGATTGACGAGCGCCTGACGCAATGCTTCATCGGCAACGCTCTGCCAGCTTTCCGTAGTGATGAAGTCGCCAAAACCTTTGCGTCCACCAAGTGTGTGCGAACCGGATTCCTGACGGTCGCCATTGCCTGCTACCACCGAAACGCTCAAACGCACCATCGGGCGAATATCGCGCACGAAATGCCCATCCGCACGGAGAATTTCCACTTGCTGCCATGATCCGGCAATGGAAACAGAAACCTGCCGCACCTTGGGGTCTTTCGCGCGCAGATATGCATCGATCTTCTGCAGAAGCTGCACCTTCGCATCGAAAGTTGGCGACCCGATTGGGTTCTCGTCAGTATAAAGATGGCGATTGGTTCCCGCGGGTGCCCCTGCATATGTGCCGCTATGACCCGTCAGTGTGGCCGAAACCGCGTCGGACGCGCGTTTGAGAGCCGCAAGGGAAAGATCGCCCGCGTGGGCATAGCCGATTGCTTCGCCAGCAACAGCGCGCAAGCCAAATCCCTGATCCTGATTGAACGAGCCGGTCTTCAGGCGTCCGTTGTCGAAAACGAGTGCTTCCGCCTCGCGATATTCCATAAAGAGTTCGCCGTCGTCGCTACCTTTCAGGCTTTGCGAGACAAGGCGCTCAATATCGTCACGAGTTACGTCGAAGCTATCGATCAGGCTCTTCATAAAAATAATCCTGCGGCATGTGTTTGCCACAGGATGTAAGCGCTAAATAGGTTGAGAACAACCTTGAGATTACGGCAAGGCGTCGAAGCCTTCACCAAATCCCTTCAAATCTACGGGAATTCCAACGCCTTCTTCCGGTGTCTGGAAGACGATGAAGGTTGCAGACTTGCCATTGCGGAATGTGTTGAGCAGCTCGTCTTCAAGGATGACCTCTGCATAGCAGCCGTCTTCAAAGCAGCGCACGAAATAGGCGCGGCCGATATCCTTTCCATCAACATTCAGGCCAAGGCCGTTTGGCAGCAATACGCCGAGCGGGGCCAGAACGCGCAGGATACGAGCCTTGTTGTCGGCAGTTTTGAGAACAACGACCGAAAGACCGAGTTCGGGACGTTTGGCTGCAACCACGTTCTGAATGAGCGCACACTGCTCGGTTTTGGCACCGGCTGGCGTATCACACAGAATCGCCCATGGGCCATGCTGTGATTTGAGCGTGCCACTCTGCTGCGGCGTCGCGGAAGATTGCGGCTGCGCAGGTGTTTGTGCCGTTGGTGCTGGAAGTTGCGCAGGCGTTTCCTGCGCGACTGACGGCATTGTGGCAGCCGCGAAGACCAGAGCTACACTCGTTGCGAGGGTAGCAAAGCGTTGGAAAATCGAGCGGCGGGCGGATGTGCGGAAAATCATGAAATCTCCAGATCGAATCACCGGGACGTTACCCTCCGAAACAGGCGGTGAAAAGCTATTGTCGCTTCCGAGCCATCATCGCAAAGGTGATACCGGCATTGCATCTGAGATGCGTCCCCGGCAGTTGCATCCATTATCACGCGGCACGTTAGAGGAAACCTCTTGCTAAATCATGGCTTCATTATGGGTTTATCAGGTTTTTCCCAAGTTTTCGAAGGGTTATGACGCTTTATTGAATGATCGGCATGCGGGCCTCTGACGCAGGCTTGCGCGCAAAAATGCCGCACAGGAACATATTCGCCTTCCTTGCGGTGTGCGTTAAGGTGTGGTTTGAACGCTGACGGGGGATACGGCCGTCTAAACGTCCGGCGTCCAGCCTGAAAGGGCGAAAAGGGAGAGAGTTCTGGTGGATAAATTTGTTGCCACAACGAGGGGTGCCGTCGTTGGTGCTTTCGCATTGCTGTGGACGAGCGGTGCCGCTTTGGCGGATCAGCCGCGTCCATGGGAGATAAGATTTCAAGAAGCTGCGACCGGTATTGCCGAGCAGATTCATTGGTTTGAGCGTTATACGCTCTGGTTCATCATTCCAATCACATTGCTGGTTCTGGCGTTGATCGTCTGGTGTGTGATCAGGTTCCGCGCAAGCGCAAACCCAGAACCATCCAAGACCAGTCATAATACGGCTATCGAGGTTATCTGGACCGTGGGTCCGGTCATTATTCTGCTTTTCCTTGCGGTGCCGTCGTTCCAGCTTCTGACTGCTCAATATTCGCCTCAGGATCCAACGCTGACGGTCAAAGCAACCGGTTATCAGTGGTACTGGGGCTATGAATATCAGACCGAAACGCCGGTAAGCTTTGATTCGCTTATCTTGAAGGATGCTGATCGCGCTGCTGCAGGCAAAGAAGATCATGCTCGTTATCCGCGCCTTCTGGCAGTCGATAACGAAGTGGTCGTGCCGATTGGCGAAACGGTCCGTCTTCTGGTAACAGCTGCCGATGTGATCCATTCATGGACCATTCCGGCCTTTGGTGTGAAAATGGACGCCGTACCTGGCCGTATCAACGAAGCCTGGTTCAAAGCCGACAAGGAAGGCCTCTATTATGGCCAGTGTTCCGAGCTCTGCGGCAAGGACCATGCCTTCATGCCAATCGCCGTTCGTGTCGTCTCAAAAGAGCAGTACAACACATGGCTGACGGCAGCCGCCTCGGATGTTCCGGGTGCAAACAAGGCGCTTCAGGCTGAGCTTGAAGGCGATGCAAACGATAAAGTGGCTGCGGCGGGTCTTTAAAGACTTCGATACGCAAGACTGTTGAAAAACGGGAGCGAATTCCATGGCTGGCACAGCAGCTCACGAGCATGGAGCCCATGACGACCACAAGCCTAAAGGCTGGGTGCGCTGGGTTTACTCGACCAATCATAAAGACATCGGTACTCTGTACCTGATCTTCGCAATCATTTCCGGCATCATCGGCGGCGCATTGTCTATTGCAATGCGTGCCGAGCTTCAGGAGCCGGGCATCCAGATTTTCCATGGTCTGGCACAGATGGTTTATGGTGTTGAGGGCGACGCAGCTCTCGATGCTGGTAAGCATATGTTCAACGTGTTCACCTCTGCGCACGCTCTGGTCATGATCTTCTTCATGGTTATGCCTGCGCTGATCGGTGGTTTCGCCAACTGGATGATCCCGCTGATGATCGGTGCGCCTGATATGGCGTTCCCGCGTATGAACAATATTTCGTTCTGGCTTCTTCCGCCGGCGCTCACACTGCTGCTGATCTCGCTGTTCATGCCTTCGGCACCCGGCGGCTGGGGTCCTGGCGGCGGCTGGACGCTGTATCCGCCGCTTTCGACGAGCGGTCAGCCTGGCCCGGCAATCGATTTCGCCATTCTGGCGCTCCATATTTCCGGTGCGTCGTCGATCCTTGGTGCGATCAACTTCATCACGACGATCCTGAACATGCGCGCTCCGGGCATGACGCTGCACAAGATGCCGCTGTTCGCCTGGGCTGTGCTGGTAACTGCTTTCTTGCTGTTGCTTTCGCTTCCTGTTCTCGCAGGTGGCATCACCATGCTGCTGACTGATCGTAATTTCGGTACGACCTTCTTCACGCCGGATGGCGGTGGTGATCCGATCCTTTACCAGCACCTGTTCTGGTTCTTCGGTCATCCAGAAGTGTACATTCTGATCCTGCCGGGCTTCGGTATCGTCAGCCACATCATTTCGACCTTCTCGCGCAAGCCAGTCTTCGGTTATCTCGGCATGGCTTACGCTATGGTCGCGATTGGTGTTGTCGGCTTCGTCGTCTGGGCTCACCATATGTACACGGTCGGTCTGTCGCTCGACACGCAGCGCTACTTCGTTTTTGCAACGATGGTTATCGCGGTTCCGACGGGCATCAAGATCTTCTCTTGGATCGCGACCATGTGGGGCGGTTCGCTGACTTTCCGCGCGCCGATGCTCTGGGCGATTGGCTTCATCTTCCTGTTCACGGTTGGTGGTGTAACGGGCGTTCAGCTCGCCAATGCCGGTCTCGATCGTGCGCTGCATGACACCTATTACGTTGTGGCTCACTTCCATTACGTTCTGTCGCTGGGTGCTGTGTTTGCGATTTTCGCGGGCTGGTACTACTGGTTCCCGAAGATGAGCGGCTATATGTACGACGAATTCACCGCAAAGCTGCACTTCTGGGTCACCTTCGTCGGCGTCAATCTCGTCTTCTTCCCGCAGCACTTCCTCGGTCTTGCCGGTATGCCACGTCGTTACATCGACTATCCGGATGCCTATGCAGGCTGGAACATGGTGTCGTCTTACGGCTCGTACATTTCCGGCTTCGCTGTGCTGATCTTCCTCTACAATGTCTTTGAGGCATTTGCGAAGAAGCGTGAAGCTGGTGCGAACCCATGGGGTGAAGGCGCCACGACGCTGGAATGGCAGCTTTCATCGCCTCCGCCGTTCCACCAGTGGGAACAGCTGCCGCGTATAAAGTAAATGTGCAAGGGGCGAGCCCTGAAAGGGGTTCGCCCTCGCGCAAAACTGTGATATGTGCGGGCGGCATTCAGTTCCGTCCGTCACCGATTGACGTTCAAGACGACGCTTCTGACTAGGAGTGAATGCATCTCCGGGAGGTAAAAGTCGTATTGAATAGCTGATGTGTGCTCTGGGCCGAGCACAGCATTGGCCCGGTGAATTCGAGGTTGTAGAAGTTAATGTCTCTGGTGGAAAAAAACACGGTTTCCGATGACGCATTCGCTCTTTCCGAGGCGACTGCGCGGGATTATCTCGTCCTGCTGAAGCCGCGTGTGATGTCACTTGTGGTGTTCACCGGGCTTGTGGGCTTGGTGCTTGCGCCTGGACATATGAACCCTGTGCTGGCTGCAATCAGCATTCTCTGCATTGCGGTGGGTGCTGGCGCGTCCGGGGCTCTCAATATGTGGTACGATGCCGATATTGATGCCGTGATGAAGCGCACCCGCAATCGTCCAATTCCAGCAGGTATCATTGCACCGAACCAGGTTCTGGCCTTTGGCCTCACGCTTTCGGTATTTTCTGTCATTACGCTTGGCCTGATGGTCAATTGGCTGGCTGCAGCTCTTCTTGCTTTCACCATCTTCTTCTACGCCGTGATCTACACGATGTGGCTCAAACGCTCGACGCCGCAGAACATCGTTATCGGTGGCGCCGCCGGTGCTTTCCCGCCAATGATCGGCTGGGCTGCTGCAACTGGCGAGATCACATGGGACAGCGTTGTGCTGTTCATGATCATCTTTCTTTGGACGCCACCACATTTCTGGGCTTTGTCGCTGTTTTCGACCAATGACTATGAAGCCGCACGAGTCCCCATGATGCCGAATGTGAGGGGCGAACTATCGACCCGTCGTCAGGCGATGTTCTATGCCGTAATCATGGCGCCTGTAGGTGTGCTGCCTTACGTGCTTGGTTTTGCTGGCATCACTTATGGCGTGATTTCTACACTGCTCGGTCTGGCATTCGTCTATTATGCATGGCGCATGTGGATGGCCGAAAGCCATGCTCAGATGCTGCTTGCCGCGCGCAAACTGTTCCGTTTTTCGCTGATGTACCTTTCGGGCGTCTTTGCGGTTCTGCTGGTGGAAGCACTGGCGATCAGGCTGCTGACAGCCTTTGGAGTGATTTGATGGGTAATTCTGTACAGAAGCCAAATAACGAGGAACTAGAACTGGTTGTACCAACTGAGCAGCAGAGAAAAGCTCAGCGCAACCGTTCCTGGGGCCTCGCAATTGCTTTGGCTCTGTTCGTTGTCCTCGTTTATGTGGGCACAATGGCAAAGCTGGGAGCGAATGTTCTGGTTCGTCCACTCTAATTTTAGGGTGGACTGATAAGAGTTCTATCTGGGAGGAGAGAATGGCAGATCAGCAGAAAATTGATGAGAAGCAGAAGCGGCTCAATCGTTCAAACCGTACGGTTGCGATTGCGTGTCTGTCCTTCTTTGTCTGCATGATTGGCGCGGCTTATGCTTCAGTGCCGCTCTATCGTATTTTCTGCCAGGTAACGGGTTACGGCGGCACCACGCAGCGCGTTGAGCAATATTCCGATACCATTCTGGACAAGACCATGAAGGTGCGTTTCGACGCCAACACCGCAAATGGTTTGCCTTGGGAATTCAAGCCGGTTGAGCGCGAAGTGACCGTGCGTATCGGCGAAACCACCATGATAAAATATGAAGCGCGTAATCTGTTTGATGAGCCGACCTATGGTCGCGCGAGCTTCAATGTGGCTCCGGGCCGTGCAGGCGCTTATTTCAACAAGGTTGAATGCTTCTGCTTTACCGATACGACTTTGCAGCCGGGTGAAGACATGGAAATGCCGGTTGTTTTCTTCGTTGACCCGGAGATCGTCAATGATCCGGATTTGAAAGACGTAAAGACGATTACACTTTCCTACACGTTCTTCCCGATTGACAAGCCGAAGCCTGTTGCAAATGCAAAAGCGACACCAGCGGGTAATAGCGGAAGCTGAGTTCGAAAATTGTGCGGCACACAATGCCGCAAAGACAAAAGAGCCAAGCGGCTCTATGTTGCGATACTAAGGGATTTGTCTGAGATTCTTAGGGGAGCTTAGACAGGAAGGCACAGAGAGGAGCCTTGGGGAGAGACATGGCTGACGTTCACGAGAAAAATCACGACTATCACATCATCGCGCCCAGCCCATGGCCGTTCCTGAGTTCGGTTGGCGCGTTCGTGCTTGCCGTCGGCGGCATTTCATGGATGCGTTATATCAATAACGGCCAGCTTCCGTTCTTCGGTATCAATCTGGTGACGCCATGGATTTTCTTCATCGGCTTGGCGATCGTTTTGTATTGCATGTATGCTTGGTGGGCAGACACGATCAAGGAAGGCCATGAAGGCCATCATACCCGCGTCGTGGCACTGCATCTGCGCTACGGCATGATCATGTTCATTGCCTCGGAAGTCATGTTCTTTGCTGCATGGTTCTGGGCATTTTTCGATGCAAGCCTGTTCCCGAACGAAGTGCATCAGGTGATGCGCGCTGAATTTACAGGCGGTCAGTGGCCTCCAAAGGGCATTGAAGTTCTCGATCCGCTGCACCTGCCGCTTTACAACACTGTCATCCTGCTCCTTTCGGGTACGACATTGACATGGGCGCACCATGCTCTGCTCCACAAGGATCGCAAGGGCATGATCACAGGTCTTGCGCTGACGGTTGCTTTGGGCGTGCTGTTCTCGTTCGTTCAGGCCTACGAATACATTCATGCACCGTTCGAGTTCAAAGACTCGATTTATGGCGCGACCTTCTTCATGGCAACGGGTTTCCATGGCTTCCACGTCATCGTGGGAACGATCTTCCTGCTGGTGATCCTGTTTCGCGCGATGGGTGGTGATTTCACCCCGGAACGCCATTTTGGCTTTGAAGCAGCCGCTTGGTACTGGCATTTCGTGGACGTTGTCTGGCTGTTCCTGTTCTTCACGATCTACGTGTGGGGCGGTTGGGGCGCACCAATGCACGGCGGCTGATCAGCTGTTTGATAAGATGAAGGGGCGGCCTTGGAAACATGGCCGCCTTTTCTTTTCGCAAGTGTTAGGGAGCGTGTGATGTCGGACCATGATTTATATCCAGCAGTCGATCCGGTGAAGAGCGGGCTGACGGGGCATTGCCCGCGCTGCGGCGAAGGTAAACTGTTCGATGGCTTCTTAACTGTCGCGCCGCGCTGCAGGGTCTGTGGTCTGGACTATTCGTTTGCCGATTCTGGCGATGGGCCTGCCGCCTTCGTCATTCTCATCATCGGTTTTATCGTCGTTGGCCTCGCCTTGTGGATGGAGGTCAATTATTCACCGCCTCTATGGGTGCATTTCATTCTGTGGGTGCCTCTGGCGATTATCCTTAGTCTTCTTGCCATGCGCAGCATCAAGGGTATTCTCATCAATCTGCAATTTCGCAACAAGGCGTCACAAGGACGTCTGGATGATGACAATGAATGACCAATCAAAGCGGCAGCGCCTGCCATGGGGATTGCTGATCGCCTCGCTTATCGCGCTGATAATTCTCCTTGGACTCGGTACGTGGCAGGTCGAACGGTTGCAGTGGAAAGAAGTGCTGATTGCGTCCACGCAGGAACGCATTCATGAGCCGCCTTTGCCGCTTGCAGAGATGGAAAAAATCTATCGCGAAAAAGGGTCGGTTGAATATCTGCCGGTGACGGTTTCCGGCACATTCATGCATCAGGGTGAGCGCCATTTTCTGGCGACCTATGATGGCAAGCCGGGTTTCAATGTCTATACGCCGCTGATGCTTGAGGATGGCCGCTTCGTGCTGGTCAATCGCGGCTTCGTCCCTTACGAAAAGAAAGACCCGCAAACCCGCCTTGATGGACAACTGGATGGCCCTGTGACGATTACGGGGCTTGCACGCGATCCGCTCAGCGCAAAGCCGGGCTACTTCCTTCCGGACAATGATGTCGCAAAAAATATCTTCTATTGGAAAGATTGGTCGGCCATGGCTGAAAGCGCGGATATTCCGTCGCTTGATGATGCTGTGCCGTTCTTTATTGATGCCGATAACAAGCCAAACTTTGGCGGTTTGCCTGTTGGCGGCGTGACGATTATTGATTTCCCCAACAACCATTTGCAATATGCGGTTACATGGTATGGCCTCGCTTTGGCGCTGATAGGGGTTGTCGGAAGCTGGCTCTGGCGGTATCGAAAGGCTACAAAGACTTGACAAGGGCCTCGTTAGAGCCCAACTCCGGCCTTATATGCCGATCCTACATGCCCGACCCTATATGATTGTGAGCACTTCAAGCCACGCCGAACCCTGCGAGCACGCTTCATGACCGATACACGCCCCCCTCTGGAAATCCGCCTCTGCGGCCCGCGCGGCTTTTGCGCAGGTGTTGATCGGGCAATCCAGATCGTGGTGCTGGCTCTGAAGAAATATGGCGCGCCTGTCTATGTGCGTCACGAGATCGTGCATAATCGCTATGTTGTTGAAGGTCTGCAGTCCCGCGGTGCGATTTTTGTCGAAGAACTTGATGAAATTCCGGCTGAACATCGTGATCAGCCGGTGGTATTCTCCGCCCATGGCGTACCGAAATCAGTGCCAGCGGATGCGGAATCCAAGAACCTCTTCTATCTTGATGCAACTTGCCCACTGGTTTCCAAGGTGCATAAGCAGGCCATGCGTCATCAGCGCCTTGGCCGTCACGTCATCCTGATCGGTCATTCCGGCCATCCGGAAGTCATCGGCACTATGGGGCAGCTGCCCGAAGGCGCTGTGACGCTCATCGAAACGGTTGAGGATGCGCGGGCGATTGAATTCGCTGATCCAGATAATCTCGGATTCGTAACCCAGACGACACTGTCGGTAGACGACACAGCTGGTATCATCGTTGAGTTGCAGCAGCGTTTCCCGAACCTAACGGCACCTGCCGCAGAATCGATCTGCTATGCCACCACGAACCGTCAGGATGCGGTGCGCGCAGCGGCTCCTGGATGCGATCTGTTTCTTATCGTGGGTGCTCCGAACTCTTCCAATTCCAAGCGTCTTGTCGAAGTTGCTGAAAAGGCGGGCGCGGGCATGTCGATGCTTGTGCAGCGCGCAAGCGATATCGAATGGGACAAGGTCGGTGACATTTCGGTCGTTGGGCTTTCGGCTGGTGCTTCAGCACCTGAGATCATCGTTGATGAAATCATCGATGCTTTCAAAGCCCGTTTTGATGTGAAGATCGAACTGGCAGAAACGACAGTTGAAACCGAAAACTTCCTTGTGAATCGCGAGATACGCGATGTGGAATTGACGGTGCGTGATATGGCATTTGTCAACGGCGAAAACCGGGTCGTCGGTATTCCAAAATTAGAGCGCATCCCGAAAACTGGCTAACGGTTTTCGGGTAAGACGCGCGTGGTGAATATGGGGAAATAAGCGGCATGGCCGTCTATACAGATATCAACGAAATCGAACTTGGCGCTTTTCTCGAGCAATACGACATCGGTGCTCTGACTTCCTATAAGGGCATTGCGGAAGGTGTCGAGAATACCAATTATCTGCTCCACACCACGACAGGCTCTTTCATTCTCACGCTTTATGAGAAGCGCGTGAACCGCGATGATTTGCCGTTTTTCCTCAATCTGATGCTGCATCTTTCCAAGCGTGGCCTGGAATGCCCGCAGCCGGTTGTGCGTCGTGATGGCGCAACGATTGGTGAGCTTGCAGGGCGTCCTGCAGCAATCGTGACCTTCCTTGAAGGCATGTGGATGCGTAAGCCAACCGTCGCTCATTGCGAAGAAGTTGGTCGTGGATTGGCAGAAATGCATCTGGCGGGTGAGGACTTCGACATGCGCCGCCGCAACGGTCTGACATTGCCCGATTGGCGTCCGTTGTGGGACTTGTCCAATGCGCGCGCCGATGCTGTTGAGCAGGGGCTGGCTTCAGAGGCAGAAAGCGATCTTGATTACCTTGAAAAAAATTGGCCAACGGGATTGCCTGAAGGCGTCATCCACGCTGACCTCTTTCCTGATAACGTGTTTTTCCTTGGTGATCGCCTGTCGGGCTTTATCGATTTCTATTTTGCGTGCACGGATATTCTCGCCTATGACGTGGCGGTCTGCCTGAACGCATGGTGCTTTGAGAAAGATTTCTCCTTTAATCTAACCAAGGGCGCGGCCTTCCTGCGGGGTTATAATTCAGTGCGACCGCTTTCGACCGCTGAAATTGAGGCTCTGCCAGTATTGGCCCGCGGCGCTGCTGTTCGCTTCATGCTGACCCGTCTTTATGACTGGCTTAATGTGCCGGATGGCAGCTTTGTCAATAAGAAAGACCCGATGGAATATGTGCGCCGTATGCGCTTCCACCGACAGGTCACATCTGCAACGGAATATGGTCTTGAACTTAGCGGAGCTGACGCGTGAAGCAGATTGAAGCTTTCACGGATGGTGCATGTTCTGGCAATCCCGGTCCCGGTGGCTGGGGCGCTATCGTGCGCTGGAACGGTCATGTGAAAGAGTTGAAGGGCGGCGAAGCCGATACCACCAACAATCGCATGGAGCTGATGGCTGCGATTTCAGCGCTTAATGCGCTCAAAGAGCCATGCGAAGTCGATCTCTACACTGACAGTGTCTATGTGCGTGATGGTATTTCCGGCTGGATTGAGGGCTGGAAGCGCAATGGCTGGAAAACTGCAGCCAAGAAGCCGGTCAAGAATGCAGAGCTGTGGCAGGCACTGGATGAGGCGCGCAAGCCGCATAAGGTGACGTGGCACTGGGTTAAAGGCCATGCTGGCCATCCGGAAAATGAACGCGCTGATGAACTTGCCCGCGCCGGTATGGAGCCATTCAAGTATAACGGTCACAAATCGCTTCAAGTTAAGTAATCAAAGCATTTCGAGTAAAAGTGCGATGCATCGGATAATGCGAGAGAACAAAGCGATAGAGCGGTTTCAATGATTCAGCATTAGCTGGAACCGCTCTAACTTCTGATATTTGGACAAGAAAAAGCCGCGCTGGTTTCAGCGCGGCTTTTTAGTTTCAAGCAGATTACTTGCCCTGCTGTACTTCTGTTGGGTCTTTAAGACGACCTGTCAGGGAAAACGCCAGCAGCGAAGATACCAGCATGACAGCGCCGACAATGAACATTGGCATTTCGTAAAGACCAGTCCAGTCTTTAACGAGGCCTGTGATGTATGGTGCTGCGAAGCCCGCAATATTGCCGATCGTATTGATCAGCGCGATGCCAGCTGCCGCTGCCGTGCCGCTTAGGAAGCGGGACGGAATGGCCCAGAAGTTAGGCAAGGCGGAGAAAATCGCGCAAGCCGTAACTGTGATCATCAGGATCGTGGTTGCAGGCGTTGGCATGAAAAGTGCTGCCGGAATGGCAATGGCGCCAACAAGTGCTGGAATACCAATATGCCATGGGCGCACACCGCGCTTTGCAGCATCGCGGCTCCAGAAATAGAGAGCGATAGCGGCTGGCAGATATGGAATTGCGGTGATGAGACCTTTATCGAACACGTCAAATTTTGTGTTGAACTGTTGCTCGAAGCCGCCAATGATTGTCGGCAGGAAGAAAGCCAGTGCATAGAGGCCGTAGATCAGGCCGAAATAGACAATCGAGAGGAGCCAGACGCGCTTGTCTGCGAGAGCAAGGCCCGTCTTGTGGCTGCCGTGCGCCTTTTCCTTGATCTTCTCTTCCTGAGCGAGCGCGCCGTTCAGCCAGTCGCGTTCTTCCTTGTTCAGCCACTTGGCGTCATTTGGCGTGTCAGGCAGGTAGAAGAAGGTGATGATGCCGACAACGATTGCAGGGACTGCAACGCCGAAGAACATGATGCGCCAGCCTTCGAGACCAAAAGCGCCATGCATTGCGATCAGCTCTGCTGCAAGTGGCGCGCCAATTACAGTGGTCAGCGGCTGTGCGAGATAGAACAGTGCCAGGATCTTGTTGCGGTGACGCGAAGGCACCCAGGTCGACAGGAACAGAATTGCACCTGGGAAGAAGCCAGCTTCAGCAACGCCCAGCAAGAAGCGCAGGATGTAAAGCTCGGTTGCGCTGGAAACCCAAGTGAACAGAAGGGCGACGATGCCCCATGTCACCATGATACGGGCAAGCCATTTGCGTGCGCCAAATTTGTGCAACGCGAGATTGCTAGGCACTTCAAGAATGATATAGCCGACAAAGAAGATACCGGCGGCAAAACCGAACTGAGCTGCTGTCAGCGCAAGGTCGGCAGTCATCCCGTTCGGACCAGCAAAGGAAATTGCGGTGCGATCCAGGAAGTTGATGAAGAACATCAGCGCGATGAAGGGAACCAGCCGGATCGAAATTTTCGATATGGCTGACTTTTCAGCGGACGTCATTTCGTGAGATTTTTGCTGCATTGCAGTTCCTCCCTGCTTGCATAGTAACAAGAGCGAAGGGAACTGCCTGAATGCATATCATACGATATAATGGATTCCAGCGGTGCTTTCGCCCCTAAATACGCGAGATAGCTAAAGAATGCGACATGCCGCCGCAAGCGATTTATTGTCTGTGATTTGTGATAGAACCTCACAGGTATGCTCAGATGCGAACGGGAGTTTCCATGCGTCCATTGCCTTCTTTGAACGCGCTAAAGGCTTTTGAAGCCGTCGCACGCCATCGCTCGATGACGAGGGCGGCAGAGGAATTATGCGTGACGCATGGGGCAGTTAGCCGTCAGATACGATCACTGGAGGATTCCCTTGGCGTGCTTCTGCTTACACGCAATGCGCGACTGAGCGACCCCACGCCCGAAGGTGCGCGACTGGCTGAGGGATTGGCCAGCGCATTTTCAATTATTGAAGGCAGTATAGAGCGTGTAAAGCCGGGACCACTGACCTTGTCGTGTTCGTCCTCAATCATGATGGAGTGGATCATCCCGCGCATTGGCCGATTCCATGATCGCTATCCGGGCATCGAACTGCAGTTCAACATGAATTATGATCGTATCGATTTCATGCGCGACAAGATCGGCATAGCAATCCGCTCAAGCATTATCGAACCGCCAGCAGATGCGGTCATTCGTGATATGGGTCGTGAAGCGATCGGACTTGTCTGTGCGCCGTCCTATCTTGCACAATGCCCGTTGATAACGCCTGCCGACTTGAACCAAGCAGCTGTACTTGCCACGCAAACGCGTCTTGAAGCATTTGCTGACTGGCAAAAAGCGGCACATGCGGATTTCCCGGCGCCAGAGCCAAAATCCAAGTTCCATCATTTCTATCTGCTGATTCAGGCGGTGCTGTGCGGGCTGGGCGTGGCGGTCGTACCGCATATGCTGGTTGCCGAGCATATTGCATCGGGACGTCTGGTAGCGCCTTTTGGCTTCCGTCCGGGGCCGCGTCGAATGTTGCTCTGGATTGCGCCGCACAGGGCAGGGCAACCAGATACGCTTGCACTTGAAAAATGGCTCACGCGTGAAATGCGCGCCCTGCCGGAAAAGCAGGGCGCATAAAGATTTGGATTACAGCTGCTCGATGAGGGTCGCAGCACTTGAAGTTGCGGCCTGACCAGCCTGTTCTTCGATATTGAGGGTCTTGAGCACGCCGTCTTCAACAATTGCCGAATAGCGCTTCGAGCGGATGCCAAGGCCACCAGCGGTCGCATCCAGTTCCAGACCGAGAGCTTTGGTGAACAGGGCCGAACCGTCAGCGAGATAGAGAATCTTGCCTTCGCCGCCGGTGCTCTGTGCCCATGCGCCCATAACGAAAGCGTCATTCACGGCAACGACTGCGATCTGATCAACGCCTTTTGCAAGGATGGTGTCGCGGTTTTCGAGATAGCCAGGCAGGTGGTTAAGGCTGCAGGTTGGCGTGAAAGCGCCGGGAACCGCAAACAGAACAACCTTCTTACCAGCGAAGACTTCGTCGGTCGTCACTTCTTTGACGCCGTCTGCGGTCTTTACCTTGAAGGTTGCTGCGGGCAGCTTGTCACCAACTTTGATCGTCATCGTTTTTCTCCTGAAGGTGAGCCTTTGCCGTTATGGCCCACCTTTATGATGGCTGAATTTCGAGTGCCCATGCTTGAAACATGGCAAAGACATTTAAGCTGATAATAGCCCATTCCACAATTTCAAATTACTGATCTTGCACGTTAATCCAGCCGGACTTGTCCGGAAACTGCTTTACCATTCTGAACCAGCGTATAGTCGATCAGTGCGCCGTCTGCGGCTTTACCATGTAGCGTTGCTGCGAAGCGCGACTGGTCGCTAGCGCTCTGGCGCTTTGCTTCGGAAAGGCTAAGCTGGTCGCTTCCGACAAACAGTTCAGCAGGTGCTTGTGCATCGGGAAGTGCGATCTCGAAAACCGCTTTGCTATCCTCCTGCTTGGCGGTTTTTATGCCGAATTCAGCCGATGCGGGAGTTGGCAGCCGATCAAAGGCTGTTTCAATGATGGTACGCGCGGCAATGGCTTGAGGCGATTGTGCAGAGGTTTCATTCAATGGAAAGTCAAACTGAGCCTGAACGGGAATGCAGATCTTCTCACAGACACCAAGGAAAACGTGTCCTTTCAGGCGTTGCTCGCCGGGCTTTACGTGGAAGGTCAATGGCAACGACACCGAATGCTTGTAACCGATACCGCCTTCACCCCCAGCGTCAAAATGCACGGGGGCAGGGAAGTCGATCCGCGCAAAAGTGTCACCTTCAATGCTAAGCTGCGGCGGTACACCTGCATCACCCGGATTGCGCCAATAGGTTTTCCAGCCCGGGTTAAGATCGATCTGCAACGCGCCGCGCACTTCGCCATCCGGCTTTGCATCTTCGATAATAACGCGCACTTTGCCGCCCGGCGTTTCCGACCAGTCAGATGTAGCGGCTTGAGCAGAAAATGCTGCGCTCATGAGCAAAGGGAGGGCAAGAAACTTCAAAGATCTCATGCGGCGAGATTGGTAGAAAATCATGTTTCTATCAAGGCTGATTTTATGCGTGCAAATTGTAGTTCAGAGTTTCAGCAACAATTGCAGCGCGACACTAGAAAAGATCAGAAAGCCGAGACCAAGATGAAACAGAAACGCGATATTGGATATGATGCGCAGCCTGTCATAATCCGCGAAATTTGAAGCGATTTCATCGGGCGGTGTAGGGTTGTGCCAGAGATATAGTGCGAAACGATAGTTACCGCGTGGCATGGTGAAAAGATAATAGAGATCAGACACATTTCCGATCGCCTTCGTCATTGACGGGCTTTGTCTGATGTAATCAATAAGCGGAGAAAGTCTGACCTGCGCATATATAGAGTAAGCCAGGAAAAATACTGCTGAAACTACAACTATATACATCAACATGCTGGTGATTCTTCTCAATCATTAATTGCATTTCTTCGCCGAGAGGTTGCTTCATTAAGCAACCGGAAATCAAGCCCGTTCGAAACAATAAGGAGCTTTGCACGATTTTCATTGTCATTTGGCGCAGTCTTGCTACCTTGATAGCTATGACCATTCTCAGGAAGCCAAACCAGGAGCAGGGTTTCTTGAACGGGCAATTCCTGCTCGCCATGCCCGGAATGAACGACGAGCGCTTCGCCCGCGCTGTGGTCTATATCTGTGCGCATTCTGAGGAAGGCGCGATGGGTTTCATTATCAATCAGCTTCAGCCGGTGGGTTTCCCCGATCTGCTTCGTCAGATTGGGGTTATCGACGATGAGGATCTGATCGTTCTTCCCTCGCGTGCGCAGAACATGATCGTGCGCAATGGCGGGCCTGTGGATCGCACGCGCGGCTTTGTGCTCCACACCGATGATTACATGGTGGATTCCACCATGCCTGTTTCAGAAGATGTGTGCCTGACAGCAACGGTCGATATCCTACGCGCTATCTATGGCGGGGGCGGCCCTGCTCAGGCTCTTATGACGCTCGGATATTCGGGCTGGTCTCCTGGGCAGCTTGATATGGAATTTGCCGAAAACGGCTGGCTCGCATGTCCTGCTCCCATGGACATGCTGTTCGACAGCGACATTGCCGGAAAGTACGACCGGCTGATGGCTCGTATGGGCATTGATGTGACCCGGCTCGTTTCCGAAGCAGGTCATGCGTGATCTAAGCCTAAGGGAAAATAGTGGGACTTAGGCAGTAGAGGTGTATGTTTCCGTTATCTGAAACAACCGCGAGATGCCTATTCCCTAAAATCACGCAGCAGCAGAATCCTGCTGCTCTCGGATCAGGCGTGTCGCTTCATCGCGGCTCGATGGTTCGCCGAACATGAAGCTCTGCACATATTCACAACCCATCTGGCGCAGTTGAAGCGCATCGCTTTCGCTATCGACGCCTTCTGTTACGACAGCGAGACCGAGGTCATGGGCCATGCTGACGATAGAGCGCAGAAGTGTGGTTTTCTGCGGTTGGTCGCCTTTAACGAATGAACGGTCAATCTTGATTATATCGAACGGGAAGCGGGTGAGATAAGCGAGCGACGAATAGCCAGTGCCGAAATCGTCAAGCGACAGGCCAACACCCATGGTTTTCAAGCGCGCCAGCACATGGGCCGATTGCTCGGGATTTTCCATCAGAACGGATTCTGTCAATTCGAGTTTGAGGCTGCCCGGATTGAGGTGAATGCGCGAGAGAACCGAGCGCACATCATTGATGAGGTCTTGTCGTATCAATTGCGTGCTCGAAAGATTGACTGACACAAACAGATCGAGCTTGGAAAACTGTTCTTGCCAAGCGAACAGATCTTCTGCCGCACGCTGAATAGCAAACAGACCGAGCTGCACGATCAGACCAGAGCTCTCTGCAATCGGAATGAATTCCGATGGTGGGATCGCACCACGGCGCGGATGCTCCCAACGCATCAGAGCTTCAAAGCCTGCAATTGTTCCTTCGTCCAATCGGACAATTGGCTGATAAACGAGACTGATTTCATCGCGCTCAAGCGCACGGCGCAAATCGGATTCGAGCTGCAACTTGTCGCTGCCAATGGCGCGGAATGCCGGGCGGAATGGTTCGATGCGGTCGCCGCCGAAGCGCTTGGCCTGATGCATCGCAAGTTCTGCATCCTTGACGAAATCTTCGGCTGTTGATGCAGTCTTCGTCCAGGTGATGAGGCCGACTGATGCTGTCAGCACGATTTCGCGTTTTGCATAGGCGATAGGCGCGCGTACTGCCTGACGGAGGGCTTCAGCAAAGGAAGCAATACGCCCCGGGTCGCTTTCAGAGGCAAGGAGGAGCCCAAACTGATCAGAAGACAGGCGCGAAAGCGTATCCTGTGGCTTCATCAGGCGCGACAAGCGGCGAGAAATGGTGAGCAGGATTGTATCGCCTGCTGACATGCCGAGACTGTCATTGACCTGCTTGAAGCGGTCAATGTCGATAATAAAAACAGTCGGATGCAATCTGCTCTCGCCACGCGCCATGTTCATCACATTGCTTAGGCGGTCGAGGAAAAGCTCACGATTTGGCAAGCCAGTCAGATTGTCATGCACGGCATCGTGCAGCAGACGTTCTTCGGCTTTTTTCTGCTCAGTCACGTTAATCAATGTGCCGACGCAGCGGACAATCTCACCGTCTGAACCAATCACGGGGCGAGCACGCAGCGCATACCAGTGATAATGGCCATCATTGGCGCGCAAGCGGAAAATCTGTCCAATTCGGCCGCGTCGATTTTCGAGAACGGCATCGAGTGTGGACCGGAAACGGTCGCGATCATCAGCGTGCATGGCCGGCAGCCAGTTACGGACTGGGCCTTGCAGTGAACTCGCTGTGTTGCCGAGATAGTTTGCGATATCTGGCGTTGTGACAACACGGTCACGCGGTACGTCCCAATCCCAGACAATGTCACCTGCACCAATCACAGCAAGTGCCTGACGTTCCATGTCAGAAAGCAGACCTTGCTGAAGTGCCCCGCCTGAAAAGGCGTGCTGCATGACGGTGAAGCCAATCAGCAATACAATAAGAACAAGACCACCGCCAAGCGCGGGTTGGATAATGTCATTATCCAGTTTCCCCGAAACTGTCATCCATGCGCCGAGGAGCCATATGAGTGTGAGCAACCATGCGGGGATCAGCATCACCGCTCGATCATAGCCTTTGACGGCAAGATAACCGATGATGAAAATGCCTGACGCAACGGTTAATGCCAGCGACATGCGCGCAATACCCGAAGCAATTGGTGGGTCGAAAACCGCAACGCCTGCGAGCGCCAGAAGGCCGAGAACCCATGTAACGGCACCATAGCTGAAATGGTCGTGCCAGCGATTGAGGTTGAGATAGGTGAACAGGAAAATCACCAGAGAGGCGGCAAGGGCTACTTCGGTGCCCGCTCGCCAGACTTGCTCATTTCCGGGCGTTATCTCCATCAGCTTGTTCCAGAAGCCGAAGTCAACGCAGATATAGGCAAGAACCGCCCATGCAAGGGCTGCGGTGGCCGGAAACAGTGAGGTTCCCTTGACGACGAAGAGAATGGTCAGGAACAGGGCCAGAAGGCCCGAAATACCAAGCAGAATGCCGCGATAAAGCGTGTAAGAGTTAACCGCATCCTTGTACGCTTCTGGCTCCCACAGATAGAGCTGTGGCAGATTATGCGAGGAAAGCTCAGCAACGAAGGTGACAACCGTACCCGGATTGAGCGTGATGCGGAAAACGTCGGCATCGGCACTTGGCTGACGATCAAGCGCAAAGCCTTCACTGGGCGTAATCGATGAAATGCGCGGCGAACCAAGATCCGGCCAGATGACGCCAGAGCCGACCAGACGGAAGTGTGGTGCAACAATCAGGCGGTCTATCTGCTCGTCTGTCGGGTTGGCAATGGAAAACGCGGCCCAGTCACCGGATGCGTTGGAATTTGGATCAGCCTGCACCTCAATGCGGCGAACAATGCCATCAGCACCGGGAGCTGTAGAAACCTGAACGCTTTCGCCCTGATTACGCAGCAGCTCAACAGCGCGCGAAAGATCAAGGGCAGTATCTTCCTTCGAGATTTTTATAGGTTCAACAGCAGATGCCTGAACGACTGAAAAGGTCACAAAGACGATAAGCGCGAGAAACCGCGCAAGAGTTGAAAATAACTTGTCTGTAAGACCGTTCACGAGCGTTCAACCTTGCCATTGATCATGCGTTTGTCGCTTTCTATCAGAGCAAACAGCAGGTGATCCTGCCAGAAGCCGTTTATCTTGAGATAGGAGCGCAACAGTCCTTCTCTCTGAAATCCGGCTTTTTCGAGAAGCCGTATCGAACGAACATTATGGGGAATACAGGCAGCTTCAATTCGGTGCAACCTCAGTTGACCGAATGCAAAGGGGATAACCAGATTGAGTGCCTCGGTCATATAGCCTTTTCCGGCAAATGAAGCGCCGCTCCAATAGCCGACCATGCCATTCTGCCCCACGCCGCGCTTGATGTTGCCAAGCGTTATACCGCCGACAATCTGGTGGTCGTTGTTGCGAAAAATAAAAAACGGATAGCCGGTTCCGTCAGACATTTCGTCCTGAACGCGGCGTATCCGATAGCGAAAAGCACTTTTTGTAAGTTCGTCGTCGGCCCAGGTGGGTTCCCATGGGGTGAGAAAAGCCCGGCTTTGCGCCCGCAGGCTGGTCCAGGCGGCAAAATCGCTCATCATCGGTTCGCGTATGTAAACGCGTGGACCGCGAAGAACTGTCGGATTGCTGCGCCGGAAAGGCAGGCCGATCATGCGGGTTCCTGTGTTGTTATGAGAGCAGGGGGTAGGGAAGCGATGGCGCGTGTTTTAAAAAATGAACAAACAGTATCGCTCTGTTGATCCAGCCAAGCCGACCCTGGTTCCCCCTATTTCCCTTAGACAGCAATCTTCCTTGTATGCGCGCTCGTCGAAAGCGCATCAGTCAGCCGATCAAAGCTCATCAAGCGTCCGACCGGACCAACACCGGCAATTGTCGGCTTCGTGTCGAGGAACAGTCGGCCTGCAAGATCACTCAGGCGTTCAGGGGTGATCTGCGACAGGCGGTCCATCAGCTCACTGTTTGCAACCGGACGACCATAAAGCAGGAACTGACGCGCAAGCTGACCTGCACGGCTGGCAGCACTTTCCTGTGACATCAGCAGGCTAGCACTATACTGCGCACGAGCACGGTTCACTTCTTCGAGCTGAATGGAGTCTGCAGCTTTATGCAGCTCATCAATGATGACGGGCAGAAGCTCGACAAGCTCATCACGACCGGTTGCCGCATGAATGCCGAACAGGCCGGTGTCAGAGAAGCCCCAATGGAACGCATAGACCGAATAACAAAGGCCACGCTTTTCGCGCACTTCCTGGAACAGACGTGAGGACATGCCGCCGCCCAGAATCATCGACAGAAGCTGAGAGGCGTAGAAGTCGCGTACATGATAGGCGCGACCTTCAAAGCCGATCAGAACCTGCGCATCCATCAGATCACGATCTTCACGGAAGTCGCCGCCAACATATGTTGCGAGGTCAAGCGTAGGGGCTGTGTTGTGAGCACGGAAGCCACCCAGGCGTTGTTCCACTTCTTTCACGAACTGATCGTGATCGATGCCGCCAGCTGCGGTCACAACCATGCGGTCGGCGCTGTATTGCTCGTCCATATATTGACGAAGATCAGCGGACGTAAACGACATCACCGTATCCGGCTCGCCCAGAATGGCGCGCCCGATTGGCTGATGACGATAGGCAGTTTCCGTAAACCGGTCGAAGACGATATCGTCAGGCGTATCGTGCGCCGCACCGATCTCCTGCATGATAACCTGCTTCTCACGTTCAAGCTCGGCTTCATCGAACTTAGAGGCGGTCAGAATATCAGCGAGAATATCGATTGCCAGCGGCACGTCATTGCGCAAGACACGCGCGTAATAGGACGTGGTTTCGACGCTCGTAGCTGCGTTTATCTCTCCACCCACATTTTCAATGTCGGAGGCAATTTGCCAGGCCGTGCGCTTTTCCGTCCCTTTGAACGCCATATGTTCAAGGAGGTGGGCTATGCCATGCCGGTCAGGCGCTTCATTTCGAGCACCAGCTTTGACCCAGATACCCAACGCAACACTTTCCACATGCGGCATGTTATCGGTGGCAATTGTCAGGCCGTTGGAAAGACGCGTTACTTCAACACCCATCAGAAAAATGCTCCCATAGTCCCATTCGGGTTCCCGTTCTTATTCTCGCAAAAGATTTGAATTCATGCCCGAGAATGACGGCGAACGTATTCTTCCACGATTTTCAGGTCGTTGTGAAGAACCGTGAAACTTTCTTTTCGTTCCATAAGGTCCGAAAGCCATGCCGGAAGCGCTGGAGTAACACCGCTTGCAGCCTTTACAGCATCGGGGAATTTGGCCGGATGTGCGGTTGCCAGAACCACCATTGGAGCTGCTTCAGACACATTTTCGCGAGCGACCTTAACCGCAATCGCTGAGTGTGGATCCAGCAGATAACCGTCGGTTTCCAGAACAGATTGAATGGTTTGCGCCGTTTCTTCAACCGAAGAACGACCAGCCGAAAACTCGCTGCGGATAGCAGCAAGTGGCTTTTCGGAAATGGTGAAGCCTCCCGATTGCTTCAGGCCTTCCATCAAACCGCGCACCGCCGCCGCATCACGATCATGTGCTTCAAACAGCAGGCGCTCAAAGTTTGACGAAATTTGAATGTCCATCGATGGCGACGTGGTCTGTTCGACGCCGCGCATTTCATAAGCGCCGGTTTGAAGCGTGCGCGAAAGAATGTCGTTGTCATTGGTCGCAATAATGAGGCGCTCGATTGGCAAGCCCATTTTTTTGGCGACATAACCCGCAAAAATATCCCCGAAATTGCCGGTTGGCACGGTGAACGAGACTGCGCGATCTGGCGCGCCAAGGCTCAGTGCTGCGGAGAAATAATAAACCACCTGGGACATAATGCGTCCCCAGTTGATCGAATTAACGCCGGATAGCGAAATGCTGTCGCGGAATTGAAGATCGTTGAACATGCCTTTGACGAGGTTCTGACAGTCGTCGAAATTGCCTTCGATAGAAAGGGCATGAACATTCGAGAAGCCAGAGCTGGTCATCTGGCGCTGCTGCACCGGAGACACACGGCCATTCGGGAAGAGAATAAAGATATCGGTGTTATCGCGACCGCCGAAGGCTTCGATAGCCGCACCACCTGTGTCGCCGGATGTCGCGCCAACAATGGTCGCGCGCTCGCCGCGTTGAGCAAGAACGTAGTCCATCATGCGCGCAAGGAGCTGCATGGCGACGTCTTTAAAGGCAAGTGTCGGGCCATGAAACAGCTCAAGCACATATTCGTTCGCGCCGGTCTGAACCAATGGGCAGACAGCATCGTGGCGGAAGGAGCTATAGGCTTCGCGTACCATGCGTTCGAAATCGGCGTGAGGAATCTCGCCGCCAGTGAAGGGTGTCAGCACGGCCAATGCGATATCCACATAGGATTTTCCACGAAGATCGCGGATCTGATCTGCGCTGAACTGCGGATATTCCTGTGGGAGATAAAGACCGCCGTCGCGGGCAAGTCCGGCGAGCAAAGCGTCGCTGAACCCCAGAACAGGTGCTTCGCCGCGGGTACTGATATATTTCATCTCAAAGGCCTTCATTTCGGGTCGAGGCGGATTTTTAGCCGTCAATGCAATAGAGCGTCCCTAAAAAAGCCGCAAGAATTAAAGCAACCTTTGAGGGATGGGGTTGCTCTTGGCGACAAAAAACAGGAAAACACCCTCACGCTATGCATTGCGTAGTGGTATAGAACAGGTCGATCAGTGCAGGGAAGCCCGGTTTATGCAGAAAGCATTACAGAATCGTTCATCGTTGTTTCCAGTCTTTGCAACGGTTTTGCTCGCAGCGCTTGCAGGCTGCACCACAAGCGGCACGCAGAAGTCTGCGGATGGCGCGCTTACGGACGCAAGCCAGCCTCGTGTGAAGGAATCGGAGCTTCGCGCCTTTTGTCCATCCGTCACGCTGCGTGACGGCACAGCTTATTTCAACACTTATGAAAAAGGCGGCGATAAGGACGCAAGCCGGGTGATTTATCAGGCTGCTTTGACCGACACCACTCGCAGCTGCCAATATGGCGAAGGGACTATCACCCTTGATGTAGCAGCGGCTGGTAAGGTCGTGCCGGGTCCGAAGTACAAGAGCGGAAATGTCACTATGCCGGTGCGCGTTGCCGTGGTTCAGGGCGACAAGGTGATCTACTCCAAGCTCCACAAGCAGGCTGTTAGTGTTACCAGCGGTGGCGGTGCCACGCAGTTCGTCTTTAACGACAAGGGAATTACGGTGCCGTCTGAAAGTGCTCGCAGCGTTCAGATTTTTGTGGGCTTCGACGAAGGTCCGTACAACACCAAATAATTTCTCAATTTAGAACGCCGATCTGATCCAGTCACATGGGCGTTCTAAGAATATGCATCGACATTACTGATGCAGCTGGAAACTGATAATCAAAAGAGGCGTTCATAGCGATTGTGAGCGCCTTTTTTAGACTTGCACTTTGAATTAATTGCTAATTATAGTGCTCCGAAAGTTTTAGTACTGTATTATATATTGCTTGTTTGAAAGTTTGATTTTGATCTTTAGCAAGAATATTTGAGCATTATTCATTTACATTATTTGTTTTTATGCGCCATATAAGTATGGCGGCGCAGTTTTAAACTGGATTGTCGATTGTCGATATTGAAACGGCAGGTTTTCTGATGGGACTTCAACGCAGGTCTGTTATTTTGCCTGTTTATATCCTGGTCGTCGTCATGCTGCTGCTTGGCGCAATAATAGGCAAATGGACCGGAGAACGTTTCCAGCTTCTTGAAGAAGAACGCGACATGGACGCGTATATGACCGTGCTCATGTCTCAGGCAAACCGCATTGTCACTTCCGCCCGGAAAACTCTGGAACAAACGAACCGCTCACCTTACCTGGTCTGCTCAGACGACGATAAACGTTATTTGAGAGAACTGCTGTTCAGTGCCTATCATATCAAAGACATCGGTCGTCTTATCAATGATCGCCTTCAGTGCTCGACCTTGTTAAACGACATTGACACCGATGAGGTCCGCTCGACTGAAGATGTGCTTTTGGGAGACGGAACTTATGTTTATGGCGACCATCAGCTGCTCACGCCCGGTAGTCATGGGCCTGTCATGGGGCGGGCTGAAGCCAATGTCGTATTAAGTTCGGTTGCTTTTGATGCTCTGCATGTCTCGCAGTATCATTTCGCAGTTTTTCTCGTGAATTCCGATAAAACAAAATCTGCTCGTCTCTACAGCTTTCCGGATGAATTTCCCGGCAATGTCCAGAATAGTTTTGTACCGACGAGGAATAGTCGATTTTTCGGTGTTGGAGACGATATCCTGCGGGAAAACACCTGCGATCCCGTCACGGGTGTTTGTATTGCTCTGGCGACGTCGGAAAGCTGGCATACGCAGTCGGATGGCATTTTGCCTGTCCTGTTCACGGTTCTTGGCACATGCGTAGGAGCAGGGCTCGGTGTCGGTTGGAATTACTATCGCAATCGCGACCGATCATTGATTTCACTTTTGAAAAAGGCGCTGGCGGCGAATAGTCTGACACTGGTTTATCAACCCGTTGTCTGCATCGGCAGCGGTAGAATTACCGGTTTTGAGGCGCTAATTCGTTGGGAAATAACAAAAGGCGATTTTGTCCCGCCCGATTTGTTTATAGCGCGTGCGGAAACTGCTGGGATTGCTGACAGGATCACAATTTACGTCGTCGATCATATGCTTGCAGAAATGGGTGAGCTGCTTCGTGAGCAGCGCGATTTACGTATCAATATCAATATGACGGCAGGCGATGTGCAAAATCCAACTTTCAGGGCAGCACTTGAACAGCGCTTGCTTGCTGCCGACATTGATCCCCATCAGATTGGGCTGGAGCTGACTGAACGCACTGCTGTTGACTTTTCTAAGGCTTCCGAAGGTATCAAGGACCTGCGTGAGCGGGGCCACTGCATCTATATCGACGACTTCGGTACTGGCTATTCCAGTCTTGCCTATCTGGGAGAGTTGCAGGTCGACGCGATCAAGATCGATAAGGCTTTCACCCGAACCGTGGGTGACGAGGATGGCAAGGTTTCGATCGTTCCGCAGATCATTTCCATGGCGCATGGACATAATCTCGATATCGTCGTTGAAGGTATCGAAACCGCTGCTCAGGCGGAATATTTTCGCAGCATTAGTGGCGATATTTCAGGGCAGGGATGGTTTTTCGGAAAGCCGGTTGATGCCAAGTTCGCTCAAGCGCTTGTCGTTGGTTCTAAGAGCCCCAAAAAACGCGGACAGGCAAAGACACCTAATTCGAAATAGATATTTAACTATAGGACAAATCTATAAGATTCTAATTAAATTAAACCGCTTGTGTGAAGTGAATAGCAAGAGGTTTGCGCTAGAACAGTATCAACAGAGATGACTGCATCTGAAGTTCGGACGCAATCATCTTCGACTGAAACTGCAACGAAACAAGAGGATGGGGCGGCTCACAGAAACCGCTCTGGTCTATGCCCATGAAACAGAAATATGAACGCGTGCTTGAACCGACGGATACCTGGGCTATCTTCGATACGATCTCAGGCGAACCTGCTTCACTGGGTGAACGCGTGCTGATCGGATTGAGCGAAAGCGAATCTGAAGAGCTGCTTGCGACACTAAATGCCGCGTCGAAGGGCAAGAGCAAGCGTAGCGCTGCCTGAGCGCTCTAATCATCTGTTTTAACGCGCATCTTGTTCCGAAAACCGTTTCACACTTTTCGGGATGCGCTTTAAGCGGATAGAAATGCTTCATTTCCATGAACTGATGCAGCGAGAACATGCTGCATCAATTGCACCAGCGGCTATAATTCTCCCGAAAATCCATTCCGGAGAAATGGGTGCAAATCAGGCATCCGTCCAAATTGACAGTGCTTCGATCACGCCCGGAAGATCCTTGTGGCGGTGAATAACTGTTTCCGCTCCTGCATCAGTCAGCTTGTCTGCATGTCCGGGATAGGTGTGAGCGCCTCCGGTGAAGCCGATGACGCGCATACCCGCAGCGCGCGCGCCATGAATGCCGTGGGCTGAATCTTCAATAACAATTACATCAGCCGGATCGACACCGAAGTGCTTCGCTGCATGAAGGAAGACGTCTGGTGCAGGCTTTGGCTTCTTGGAGCCAACTTCACGAGACGAGAAGATGTTTGGTTCAAAAAGATCGTAGAGGCCGACGCGCTTCAGCATGAGTTCAAGGCGAGCGCTGGTCGAGTTTGAGCAGATGCACTTTGGAAGGCCAAGAGCTGAAACGACTTCGACGATATCTTCAATCGCCTGAACTTCGTTCTTAAGGCGTTCATCCAGCAGCTTGTCGGCTTTATCGAGCAGGGACGCCGAAAGTGGAATTCCGGCTTCACGCTCAACGGTGAGAAGGATGTCCTGCCATGTAAGGCCTGCGAAACGCTCACCCACTTCTTCCGCTTCAATTGGATAACCGGCTTCAGTGAGAAGGGCGGCATCCACTTGTGCGGCGATGAATTCCGAGTCCACCAATACGCCATCACAGTCAAAAATAATCAGGGACGGAGCCGCCATTTCAAAAAGCCTTTGTGTGGGAGGTGTGGGGGTAATAGCACCCACCGAACTATCGCCGATGAGCTACACCTTTATGACTTAGGCGTCAAACTTGGCGTCTTCAAGGATGAAGGGATATCAGGAACGATATCAGTTGCTGACCGTTTTCTCTTGGTCGGAGCGTGATGCGATCTGACAAACATACTTGACGCGTATCACCGTGAAGCTTGCTTAGGCTCTCCCTGATGCGCTCTCAAAGGAGAATTCGATGCGTAAATCCGTTGTACTGTTTGTTCTGGCAGTTATCGTCGTTCTAACTTTTATTTTTGCCACCCCGTATTATTACCGCGCAACGCCGGAAAACAACGGAAGCGAACCCACTTCCCAAACAAGCCAGTAAACTTAGACCTCGCCTGAAACCTCACGGCGGCGGCGATCCAGTTCTTCACTATAGCGACGCAATGTATGTGCTTCACTCAAAAGCCCCAGCACTTTGCGGTCCTGTGCATTGTTGATGACTGCGAGTGCTTCAGCTTCCGCACGGTCAAAACGCGCAACAGCTTCTTTGGCATTCATCTGTGGAAGCAGGAACTCATCCTGATAGCGCAACAATTCGGAGATACTGCGTGTCTCATCCGTTGTGTCGAAACTCTCGGAATAGGCAGCAGGAACGGGAATCATGCCGACATATCGGCCGTCGCTATCGACGGCGATTACGCGCTGTGTTGAACCAAGCGGAAAGTCGTGGCGGAATGTTTCGATATCTGTGTCGATCTGCACCGTACGCACGTCATGACGCATCATCCGGGTGACAGTCAGGTTACGTATCCAGCCAATATCGTGTGCGGAACGTATAGCTTCACCGCGCAAGTGGAAACGCCAGGTTGCGAAGGAATAGCCGAAGGTTTTGCGAACCATCAGAGATGAAGACACGACGGCACCAAGCACAAGCATCGCAATCGGGAAATCGCCAGTTAGTTCAAGAGCCAGAAAGGTCATCGTCAATGGGCCGCCAACGATGGCGACGGCCATCGAACTCATGCCGATCACAGCGTAGACCTCTGGTTCAAGCGTGAGTGGTAAGACATAGCCGGTCACGGCTGCAAAGAGCTTTCCAGTAAGCGCGCCAAGAAACAGGGACGCAAAGAACAAGCCGCCGCGAAATCCTGAACCGATTGAGATGGCTGAAGCCAGTGACTTGCTGAAAATTAGCAGCAGCAAAACCGGAATGGTTAGATTGGCATTCAGGTCGAGATGCAGGGCGCCATGGCCGGAAGCCAGAACTTGTGGCGAGACGAAAGCGATCATGCCAACAATTGCGCCACCAATGGCTGGAGCGAGAACTGTCGGGACCACGCTTTTGCGTGCGACACGCTCAACGGTTGTCACGCCACGCATGATGAGAATGGCGATGCCAGCAGCAAGAAAGCCGAGAACCAGTGCAGGCACATAGTCGCGTGCCGCAATGCTATCCAAAGGTCCGATGTGAATGACAAAAGGCGGACCACCGATGGCTTGTGTGACCAACATGCCGACGATGGCTGCGACCACCACAGGTGCAAGAGTGGCAATCGAGTAAACGCCGATAATGAGTTCAAACGCGTAGAAAGCGCCGGTCAGCGGTGCGTTAAAGGCGCTTGCAATCGCGGCTGCTGCACCACATCCAACTAAAGTACGCAAATCGGCGCGACGCAATTTCAGTGCACGTCCGATACGCGATGCGAAACCACTGGCGAGCTGCGTATAAGCTGCTTCAAGCCCGACGGACGCACCAAACCCGTTGGAAATAAGGTTCTGCCCGACGAGGATAAAACTGTCCGTCAGCGAAAGATGGCCGCCGTGCAAAGCATTGGCTTCAATGGGGTCAACGATGGGACGTTTACGCCAGCGCGCCAGTACCCATATGACAATGCCCATGAGGATGCCGCCGGCGAGTGGAGCAATGTAAGCGCTGGAACTCAGTTCCGAGGCGGAGCTCAGCCGCTCCCCTTCCGCAAGACCGAACAGAGCTTGGTGCATCCACTGAGAAATGCCGCCAATTGCTGCAACAGCAAGCGCGGAAATCACGCCGATAACCACGCCCGCGATAGCGAGACCAATTTCACTGCCGCGCACAAGCGCGCGCATACGGAAGGGTACGAAAAGAACCCGCAAATACCGGTTGTGGCGCAGCTCGTTGATATTCATGTCAGACACATAGAACAGGTACGCTTATCAGTCTCGGGTTGCAGTCCAAAATATGAAACGGTTTTCGGACAAGCAGCACGTTGAAGCAAATCACTTGAAGGCAATTATAGGCGCAAAACGAATAACCAAGCCTTATTGATTGCGTCATATTGCATTTCTGCACTGCAATTTGTTGACGGCTTTAATATGGCTGGAAGAAAACTGTTTAAGCCATATCGCTCGCAAAAGTGCCGGAAACGCAGGCATTTACCGCTCAATTAAGAAAAGGTTTACGATTTCAATCACTTGGCGTTAACCGCATATTTACCCTACTCAGTAACCATAAGGACAAGTTTTTAGCGTTCACAGGTAATCGAGTATCCCATGTCCCTAGTACGTCTTGCACATGAGTTGCCTATTGAGGCCCCACGTACCGCTTGGCTCGACTCTATCATCAAGGGTGATTGCGTTGCCGCTCTGGAACGCCTTCCTGATCACTCGGTGGACGTCATTTTCGCCGATCCTCCATACAATCTTCAGCTTGGTGGTGATCTCCATCGCCCTGATCAGACGATGGTCAGCGCAGTTGATGATCATTGGGACCAGTTTGAAAGCTTTCAGGCCTATGATGCTTTCACTCGAGCATGGCTTCTGGCCTGCCGCCGCGTTCTGAAGCCAAATGGCACTATCTGGGTCATCGGTTCTTACCACAACATCTTCCGCGTCGGCACGCAGTTGCAGGATATTGGTTTCTGGCTGCTCAACGATATCGTCTGGCGCAAGACCAATCCGATGCCGAACTTCCGCGGTCGTCGTTTCCAGAACGCGCATGAAACGCTGATCTGGGCTTCGCGAGATGCAAAGGGCAAAGGTTACACCTTCAATTACGACGCCATGAAGGCCGCCAATGACGACGTACAGATGCGCTCTGATTGGCTGTTCCCAATCTGCACGGGCTCAGAACGCCTGAAAGATGAAAACGGCGACAAAGTTCATCCGACGCAAAAGCCGGAAGCACTGCTTGCCCGTATCATGATGGCATCGAGCAAGCCGGGCGACGTTATTCTTGATCCGTTCTTCGGTTCCGGCACCACTGGTGCTGTTGCAAAGCGCCTCGGTCGCCACTTCGTTGGTATCGAACGGGAGCAGGCTTATATCGATGCGGCAACAGCTCGCATTGATGCGGTCGAACCGCTGGGCAAGGCCGAACTGACGGTTATGACCGGCAAGCGTGCAGAGCCGCGGGTGGCCTTCACCTCGATCATGGAAGCAGGTCTCCTACGTCCGGGCACGGTTCTTTCTGATGCACGCCGTCGTCATGCCGCCATCGTTCGTGCTGATGGCACACTGGCTGCGAATGGTGAAGCGGGTTCGATCCATCGCATTGGGGCCAAGGTACAGGGATTTGATGCCTGCAATGGTTGGACATTCTGGCACTATGAAGAGGCAGGTATGCTGAAGCCTATCGATGATCTGCGCAAGGTGATCCGCGATCAGATGGCTGTCGCAGGCGCTTAATCTTGATCCATTTGTTTTTGCGTACATCTTGTTCCGAAAACCGCATCGCACTTTTCGGAATGCGCTCTAACACTCTATATTTGCAGCATATTTAAGGAATTATGCTGTAGAGCTTACTATCGGACGACCTCCAACAAAGTCTGATGAAAAGACCCCCGAAGTGTTTCGCTTCGGGGGTCTTTTTCTGTTTAGGTATTTTTTGGATCAGAATGAGAGACCGAGGCTTCTCAGATCGTCTGCCAATTTAGGTGCGCCGGTGAAATGCACAGCCTGCCAACCGGCTGCTTTGGCACCTTCCACATTGGCCGGACTGTCATCAATAAAAAGCGTTGCAGCAGGATCAAGATCGAAGCTTGCAACGTGATGCTCGTAAATTTCGCGGTCTGGTTTCAACATACGGATATCGCCTGAGACCGTGACGCCGCGGCTCTCCGTCAGAAACGGAAACCGTCCTTGCGCTTCACGTAATGTGTCGGAAGCGAAGTTCGTGAGCATGGTTACGTCATTGCCCTCAGCAATAAGTCCGCGCAGGATTGCAACACTGTCGTCATAGGAATGGGGTACCATCAGATTCCAGTTTTGGCGAAATGCGCGAATGTGACTGCTCTTTTCTGGGTGCGCTTCAATCAGCAGCGCTTCAGCATCCTGCCAGCTGCGGCCACGATCCTGCTCGATATTCCAAGCGCCTGTGCAGATATTCTCCAGAAACCAGCGGCGCTCTGCCTCGTCAGGGATCACATCGAGATAGGCAAGCTCTGGGTCATAATGCAACAGCACTTTTCCAATATCGAAAACGACGTGTTTGACTTGATTGGTCAACGGTTTTTCCTCCCCCGTTTGAATGCGTCTGGAATAGCGGCAGTAATTGCCTTTTTCATGACAGTCGGCAGCGCTTCGCCTTCAAGTTCGGAAGGCGAAGACCACCAGCCTTCTGTAATATCGTGCTTGGTGATGTTGGCGGCTGAATAGACGGAAAGGCGCAATTCGAAATGTGTGAAGACATGCGTGATGCTCCCTGAGGCGACCCAGTCGCCAGCAAAAGGAGCGGCATCTACCGTTGCGTCGCCATCAATACGTGCCGTCCAGTGACTGCCCGGCACTTCTGTCATGCCAGCAAGCAGACCTTCACCTTTGCGTTTGCGCAACAAAACGGAACCATCATCGGCAATTGCAACGAAAGCAGCGCCCGTTCGGATTGGCTTCGACGCTTTAGGGGCTTTGACGGGAAATTCTTCCGGGTCGCGCTTTGTAAGAGCTTCGCAGCCGTCATTGACAGGACAGATCGCGCAAGCTGGGCGACGCGGTGTGCAGATGGTTGCGCCTAAATCCATGACTGCTTGCGCAAAATCACCAGGCCTGTCTGCAGGTGTCAACTCTCCCATAAGGAGGCGGATTTCTGCTTTAGCTGCAGGAAGAGGAGTGTCGATAGCATAGAGACGTGAAATAAAACGCTCGACATTGCCGTCCACTACGGCTGCAGGCTGACCAAACGCAATTGCTGCGATCGCCGCAGACGTATAATCGCCGATGCCCGGTAGTTCTTTTAACTCGGCAGCGGTTGTGGGGAAGCTTCCGGCATACTGAGCTGCAACCAGATCTGCGCATTTTTTGAGATTGCGCGCGCGTGAATAATAGCCAAGTCCTGCCCAGGCTCGCAAAATGTCGTCTTCGCTCGCAGCGGCCATAGCTATGACATCCGGCCAGCGTTCGACAAATTTGGTGAAGTATGATTTGACCGCTTCAACCGTTGTTTGTTGAAGCATAATCTCCGAAAGCCATATCCGGTATGGGTCAGCTTTGATGCCGCGCGATTGTTCTGATGGCGATACACGCCATGGTAGAATACGATGGTGCCGATCATACCAGTCAAGAATTCGTCCAGTTCTGTGGCTAACGCAGGTATTAAGCATTTTTCCGGTATGATTTAAGTGTCGGGAGAGGTAGTCATCTCTGATTAGAGACCTTTGTTTAGAATTGATAGAAATTAATGCGTGGCATCGCCTCACTGAGCTGCCAAGAGAATAAAAATTAAGGAGAGCCCGTGGTTGGTTCTGTCCCGGTTTACGCCATCAATCTTGCTCGCTCTCAGGACAGATGGGATGCCCTGCGAGCAAGCGCTGATGCATTCTCCATTGATATTCGTCGCGTAGAAGCAGTCGAGGGTAAACTCCTCGCTCCAGAAGAGCTGACCGATTTGGACGAGAATAGCTTCCGCCGCTGGCATGGAAAAATTCCACTCCCTGCTGAAATCGGATGTTATTTCAGCCATATACGTGCGCTTGAAACAATAATCTCTGAAAATGAGCCTTTTGCAGTCATCATTGAAGATGACGTGGAATTCACACCGGAGTTTCTTCCGTTTTTAGCGGCAGCACGTAAGTTGGCAGGCTGGGATATTATAAAACTCGTCAATCATCGCACAAATAGCTACCGCAATTTTCACACTTTAGGTGCGGGATTTACGATTGGTCGGTGTATGCATGGGCCTTCGGGCAGCTCTGCTGCCTACATCGTTACACTTGAGGGGGCCAAGCGGCTACTTACGGCGATAAAGCCTATGTATCTTCCATATGATGTTGCATTGGAGCGTGGATGGGCGGGCAGTTATGAAATCTTCACGACGAATAAGCCCGTTGTCGCTCTGTCAGAAATACTAATATCTACTATAACACAAGGTAGACAAGGCTACGCCAAAACGCGTTTACCTCCATACAAACGGCTGACAACGTTGTTGTTTAGAGCAACTGACTATATCAGGCGAATCGCATACGCTCTAAGGCGAAATAGCCTGAAAGAGGTTTAAGTGGCATTTCTAAAAAAATCTTTTCTTCTCCGCCGGCGGGTGGACCATTGGGTTCTAGGCGTTGCATCTGCAGCGATGCCCATCCGATTAGGATTGGGCCCAATCATTCTTTTTGTATTTTCATGCATTGGTATCTATCTCAGTTTTGCTCGTCACGCAGCGACCCGTCTATTTGCTAAGAAGTTCTACATATTCATTCTACTTTATGCTGGTTGGTCTTTAGGCCTCATTCTGTTCCGTGGAGAGCCGTTCGCTAACAACAGACAAATTGGCTACACGCTTTTGATCACGGTATTCGCCTTTGCAGGTCCCGGAATGCTGCTGGTTCGGAACCCTCTTCGGGCCTATGTGCTAGGATCGCGTGTCGGTGTCATTATGGCCGTCCTTGCGGTTATTTACCTTGTATTCGCTGAGGGTGGGCGGATTGGTGTTGGTGGCAATGAGGCGGTCTTTGCCTTTGTCGCAGGCGTGGCAGCTATTTCAGCCGCTATTCCAATTGGCAAAACTCATCGCTATCTTCCAAACGGCCCTCATTGGCTGATTTTGGGTTTGGTTTCTGTTCTGGCGTCGGAAACGCGGGCAGTTATTGTTGTGCTGCCGGTTTTTGCAGCGATCGAAGTCATATTCTTCCTCAAACGCTTTAGTATTCGACAACAGGGAGCTGCTTATGCAGCCATGGTGGCCGCTCTCGCGGCTCTTGTCGTTGTAGGACCCGTTGGTGATATTATCTCCAAACGTTTTGCGGGGATGGTCGAATACTACGACAGTGGTGACAGCTCGCAATGGGAAGATAAAATTTCGGCAGATATCCGCGAAGTCATGTGGACGAGTGCTGCAAAGGTTATCGAGCAGAATCCGATAGCGGGGGTTGGTGCTTATTCGAAAATGGATATCGTCCGGGCGCAAGCTGGAGAGCAAGCTTCGCTAATGCAAGGTTTTCGCCACGTCCATAATACTGTGCTCGATGAATTGCTGAACGATGGCATCATCGGATTGTTTTTTATGTTTGCGGCGTTCCTCTCGATTTTTGTGCATCTTTGGCGCAGCTCCGATAGTTGGGCTATGCGCCGAGCCTTGATTTACTTTGCGGTGGTTTGTGGCAGCTATGGCATGTTGCATAATCCATTGCTGCATGAGGTTACGATCTCGTCGGTGATGTTCTTCCTCGCAGCGCTGAATGCTGCAGCATCACGCCGCATTATGGCTTTGCGTCGTGCCGGCCTTACAAACTACATTTGCAGGAAATGACATCCATGAAAGCAATCGTGACGGGCGCCGCTGGTTTCATCGGCTTTCACACCGCAGCGCGCCTTCTGGATGAGGGATGGCAGGTCATAGGTATCGATAATCTTAATGATTATTATCAGGTTGACCTCAAGGAAACGCGTCTTGCCAAGCTGAATGCGCGCGACGGCTTTCGCTTTGCGCAAGCGGATGTTTCCGATGCGGAAGCTTTCAATGCGGCAATTGGTGCTGATCGTGATGTCGATGTCATCGTGCATCTCGCAGCCCAGGCTGGCGTTCGTTATTCCATAGAAAACCCGGCAGCCTATGTGTCGGCCAATGTCATGGGGCAGATTACAGTTTTTGAAACGGCTCTTAAGCTCGAAAAGCGTCCGCCAGTCGTTTATGCCAGCTCGTCGTCAGTCTATGGCGCTAACGAAAAAATTCCGTTTTCTGAAAGCGATGCTGTTGACCATCCGGTCTCGGTTTATGCCGCTACAAAGCGTTCAGGTGAACTTTTGGCCGTGTCTTATAAGCATGTTCACGGCCAGCATTCGACGGGTTTGCGCTTTTTTACGGTCTATGGTCCGTTCGGACGCCCGGACATGGCGCCATGGCTGTTTACCTCGGCAATCCTCAAGGGCGAGCCGATCCGTGTTTTCAACAATGGTGAAATGCAGCGAGATTTCACATTCGTTGATGACATCGTAAGTGGCGTTTTAGGCGCCATAAAACGCATCATGGAACAGCCTGAACAAACTGCGCCTGTCTATAACCTCGGCAATAACCGCCCGGTCATGCTCAGCGATTTCATCTCAGAAATTGAAAAAGCATGTGGAAAGCAAGCGATCCGCAAACTTGAACCGATGCCAGCTGCCGACGTTCCGCGCACCTATGCTGATATTACACTTGCTGCGCGCGATCTTGGTTTCAGCCCTAAAACCACACTCGATGAAGGTATTCCTTTGTTTGTTGAGTGGTTTCGCGGCTATAATGGAACGCGATGAGCGAACGTAAACCCAAAAGAGGCTTCCGCCCTCTGGCAGATATGGCATCTGGTTTGATGGACCCGATGTTGCAAAAGCGTGCGGGTATCAATCTCTCATTGCTGCAATCCTGGGAAGATATTGTCGGCCCGGCAATAGGTGCTTCATCACGCCCGCTGCGCATTATCTGGCCGCGGCGCCTGCATGAAGACGATCCATTCAGTCCCGCTACGCTGATTATTGCCTGCGAAGGTTTTTCTGCTTTGCAGATCCAGCACGAAACGGGTGAAATTATCAGTCGTGTGAATGGCTTCCTTGGCTTCTCGGCTATAGGTCGCATAAAGATTGAGCAGAAGCCGCCTGCGCTGGATTTCAGGCGTAAGCCAAAGCGAATGGCTCCTCTGGCGCCTTCAGAAGAACGGCGTATCGATAAGGCAACGGACGGTATTGAGGACGATGCTCTGCGCGCCGCTCTTGCCCGCCTTGGAAAAAATATACTCGCTGAGAAACGCGCCACGAAGAAGTGAGCGGCTTGCCTTAAATTTGATCCAAGAGTCGTGCTGAACTTCATTTGATCAAGTGAGGGCTGGTGATTAGTCATCGGCCACCCTAAATTGCTCTTAAACGTCAACATTTAAACAGGACTGGATGATTCGTATGCCTGCAACGCTTAACCGCAGACATGTTATTTCTCTTGCAGGCGCAGCTGCCGCAGGGTTGGCTCTTGCTGGCAATGCAAGCGCTCAGTCCCGCAGCGCGGAAGCCACCATCGATGCCGCCAAAGTCGCAGAACCTGGCAAGCTCAAGGACATGGTCTATGGTAAGGCCGATGCTCCAGTCACGATCGTCGAATATGCATCGCTGACCTGTTCGCATTGCGCTGATTTTGCAATCAACACTTTCCCGACCATCAAGGAAAAATACATCGATACCGGCAAGGCGAAGCTGATTTTCCGCGAGTTCCCGTTCGATCCACGCGCAACCGCTGCTTTCATGCTCGCTCGCTGCGCACCGGAAGATCGTTATTTCCCGATGGTTGAAGTGTTCTTCAAGCAGCAGCAGCAATGGGCTGGCGCCGCTGATGGCGAAGCTGCACTGCTCCAGATCGCAAAACTTGCAGGTTTTACACAGGAGTCATTCAAGGCTTGCTTGACGAACCAGCAAGTTCTCGATGATGTGAGAGCAACGATGGAACGCGGTTCGACGGAATTTGGTGTGAACGCCACGCCAACTTTCTTCATCAATGGACAGAAATACGCTGGAGCCCTTTCGGTTGACGAGATGTCGGCAATCATTGACAAGCTGCTCTAAGCCGCCTTTCGGCAAGAAAAGCGGACGCTTCGTTGCGTCCGCTTTTTGTGTTTATACGCAAGCGCCAGGCGAAAAAGTGGAAGCCGGTTTTTCGCATAACCGGCGCGTTGAAACAGTTTCGGGGAGGGCTCACTGATGCGCTTCTCCAAGCTGCGTCTTGTTGGTTTCAAATCCTTTGTCGAACCGATGGAGTTCGTCATTGAAGGTGGGCTGACGGGCGTTGTCGGACCCAATGGCTGTGGCAAGTCCAATCTCGTTGAAGCTCTGCGCTGGGTGATGGGTGAAAACTCATACAAAAACATGCGCGCTTCCGGCATGGACGATGTGATCTTTTCCGGCTCCGCTACGCGACCCGCGCGTAATACGGCGGAAGTGACGCTTTTCCTCGATAATTCTGACCGCACAGCACCTGCTGCCTATAATGATCAGGACGAGTTGCAGGTTTCGCGCCGTATCGAGCGCGAAGCGGGTTCGGTTTATCGCATCAATGGCAAGGAAGCGCGCGCCAAGGATGTGCAGCTGCTCTTTGCTGATCAATCAACCGGCGCCCGCTCGCCATCCATGGTGGGACAGGGCCGGATTGGTGAACTCATTCAGGCCAAGCCACAGGCGCGTCGCGCGCTTCTGGAAGAAGCCGCAGGCATTTCCGGATTGCATACCCGTCGCCACGAGGCGGAATTGCGCCTTCGTGCAGCTGAAGGCAATCTTGAACGTCTCGAAGATGTCGTTGGCGAGCTTGGCAGCCAGATTGAAAGTCTGAAACGTCAGGCGCGTCAGGCCAATCGCTTTAAAGCACTTTCGGCTGATATTCGTCGGGCCGAAGCAGCTTTGCTTCATTTGCGCTGGTCGCAAGCCAAAACGCAGGAAGGCGAGGCGCAAAGCGCACTGGCACAGGCAACCTCTGTTGTCGGCGATATGGCGCAGGCACAGATGAATGCCGCGCGCGAACAGGGCGTTGGCGCGCATAAATTGCCTGAAATGCGTGAGGCAGAAGCCAAAGCCGCTGCCGCTTTGCAGCGTCTTTCAATCGCTCGCACCCAGCTCAACGAAGAAGACGGTCGTATTCGTGCCCGCCGTGCCGAGCTTATGAAGCGGCTCGAACAGTTGACTGCCGACATTGCACGCGAAGAGCAAATGGTGCGCGAGAATGCCGACATTCTGGCACGGCTTGACGAGGAAGAGCAGGAGCTGCTCGCATCCAATGAAGCATCTGGCGAACGGGATGAAGAGTTGCGTGCGATTTTCGAGGAATCGGAAATCCGGTTGCAGGATAGCGAAAACGCGCTTGCTCGCGTGACCGCGGAACGCGCAGAGGCCGCTGCCGAACGAACGCAGATCGAGCGGGCCTTGCAGGAGACGCAAAGCCGTCGTGACCGTCTGGCGAACCAGATGGAAACAATCGAGCGCGATATTGCGGCGGTCACGGAGCAGATCGGTGGACTGTTTGATCCGGCTGAGAAGCGCGTTGCAGTTGAAGCTGCAACTGACGCACTGGCAGCATCCGAAGACGCGGTGACTGCCGCTGAAGAACTCGTGAGTGCTGCGCGTGAGCAGGAGGCGGCAGGCCGCCAGCCGCTCAGCGAAGCGCGCACTGAGCTTAATCGGATCGAGACCGAAGCGCAGACATTGGCGCGCATTCTCAATGCTGGAGAGACAGGACAGTTTCCGCCGGTTGTCGAAGAGTTACAGGTCGAAAAGGGCTATGAAATTGCCTTGGGTGCCGCTCTGGGTGAAGACCTTGATGCAGCGAGCGACGCCGATGCTCCGGTCTTTTGGGCCTATAATCCGGCAGCCGAAACCGATCCGGTTCTGCCTGAAGGCAGTGTATCGCTTGATCGTCTGGTGCAAGGCCCTCAGCAATTGCGCCGCAGACTGGCGCAGGTCGGCGTGGTTTCTGACAATGATGGTCCGCGTTTGCAGGCTTCTCTGCGTCCTGGCCAGCGACTGGTCAGCAAGGCTGGTGCTCTGTGGCGCTGGGATGGCTATACTGCAAGCGCCGATGCGCCGACACCAGCTGCTCAGCGGCTTGCGCAAAAGAACCGTCTGGCGGAGCTTGAGCAGGAAGCAATCAGTGCTGACGCCCGCGTAAAGAGTGCCGAACAGGCCGTGCAACGTTTTGAAATGGCTGTTCGCGAAGCGGTTGAACAGGAACGCGTTGCCCGCGATGCCTGGCGTGCCAATCAGCGCAAGCTAGATGATGCGCGTGAGGCTCTGGCTGCTGTTGAACGTGCTGCGGGTCAGCTGGCGACCAAACGTGCTGGTCTCGAAGAAGCCAAATCGCGCCTTGAGGAAAACCTTGAGGAAGCACAGATCCGTGTTGTTGAGGCCGAAGACCGTCTCAACGAAATGCCCGATATGGATGCCATCGGCGAACGTCATTCGGCCATGACTACGGAAGTGCAAGCGGACCGCGTTCAGCTTGCGGAAGCTCGCGCTGCCTATGAAGGTCAGCGTCGCGAAGCCGACAACCGTTCGCGCCGTTTGGCGATGATTGGGCTTGAACGCCGCAACTGGGCGTCTCGTGCAGAAAACGCCGCGCAGCAGATTGCTGCACTAAATGATCGTCGTTCTGAGACTGCCGATGAAGCTGAAGCACTGGCGGAAGCACCGGAAGAGATCGAAAGCCGCCGCCGCGCTCTGCTTAATGAGCTTTCGGGAGCTGATGAGCGTCGCAAGCAGGCTGCCGACATTCTTGCTGAAGCAGAGGCTGCACAGGCAGAGCTCGACAAGGCCGCAACGCTTGCCATCCAGCAGCTTGCGACCAGCCGCGAACAGCGTGCGCGTGCTGAAGAGCGCCTGACAGCTGCCGAGGAACGTCGCAAGGATACGGAAGCGCGTATTGTCGATGCACTTAATTGTGCGCCGCACGAAGCGATCCGCCACACAGGTTTGAAGCCTGAAGACCGTATGCCTGATCCTGATCAGCTCGAGCGCCAGCTTGAACGTTTGCGGATCGAACGCGAGCGTCTTGGTGCAGTCAACTTGCGCGCGGAAGAGGAAAGTCAGGAGCTTTCGGCGCGTCTTGAGGCGATTATCTCCGAGCGCGAAGACGTCATTGAAGCGATCAAGAAACTGCGTCAGGCGATTCAGAGTCTCAACCGCGAGGGCCGTGAACGGTTGCTGGCTGCATTTGATGTTGTGAATGCGCAATTCCAGCGTCTGTTCACGCATCTTTTTGGTGGTGGTACTGCGGAATTGCAGCTCATTGAGAGCGATGATCCACTGGACGCAGGGCTGGAAATTCTGGCGCGCCCACCGGGCAAGAAGCCGCAGACCATGACGCTGCTTTCAGGTGGCGAACAGGCACTGACTGCAATGGCGCTGATCTTTGCCGTGTTCCTGACGAACCCGGCACCGATCTGCGTACTGGACGAAGTGGACGCGCCGCTCGATGACCATAATGTCGAGCGCTATTGTAATCTGATGGACGAAATGGCGGCTTCAACCGAAACGCGTTTCGTAGTCATCACGCATAATCCGATCACCATGGCGCGCATGAACCGTCTGTTCGGTGTGACCATGGGTGAGCAAGGCGTGAGCCAGCTTGTCTCGGTTGATCTTCAAACCGCGGAGCAGCTGCGCGAAGCAAGCTGATTTTAGAGCGCATCCCGAAAAATGTGAAATGGCTTTTGGAAAATATAGTACTTCCAGCAAAAGTGCGAAGCGGCTCTGCGTCGGATGATGCGCAAAAGCAAATAATCAGATCGACGCGCTCATTTCTGAGTCAGAGTATCACTCTTCATTCCCGCTTTCGTCTTCGTCATCATCATCGGCTTCAATGACTTGCCAAATAAACGCATGAAGACGTTCTTCAATGCTTGCTCTGGATGCACCTGATGCTTCCATTTCACGCTTGATTTTGAAGAACTGATCTTTGTCGGATTGCGACAGATATTTAGCGGCGGTTTCAAGGGATGATAGAGATGTGGACATGGCGGTTGATACTGCTTTGTTTCGCAAGATGCGCTTAGAGCGCGTTTTGATCTGATTATATCAGATCTGCGACCTAAGCATTTTTATTTGAAGCATAATCTTATCGATCCTCGTTTCACTCCGATAGGACTTATGCTCTAAAACAGATAGACAGAGCATTTCCAACAGTTACAGCGGTTCCAGTTAAGAATGAATCGTTGGAACCGCTGTAACTGTTTATTTCTACGCATTATCCGACGCAAAACCGCTTCGCACTTTTACTGGAAATGCTATAAATCGAAATTGGAAAAGCTCTGGCTTCAGGTTTTATCTGATTAGCGAGCCTTATAGGTTACGCTGATCTTTGCGCCTGTCAGAGCGTGTTGTGCAAGTTTGCCCGGCTCCAGATCCTTGAGGCCGATTGGCAACGGCTTGTCGAAATGCACATCCATTGTGAAAAAGCCCGTCGGATTTGGCATGTCCTGAACAAAACGAGCCAGCGCTTTTCTGGAAGCCGCATCGATCTCGCTGTCGGGCATGGCTCCAATGGCTTTGCTGGCAATATCGCGTAGACGCGCAATGTCGACTTCCGGGTCGCTTTCGCCGGTCTCAGATGGCAGTGCAGCGAAATTGACGAGTGTCGGCAAAGCGACACTTTCCAACAGGCCCTGATTATCGAGGCGCAAACGCAGATGCGAAAGTGTGGCGGTCGGATTAACGGTCAGGGAAGCAACCGATGAATCGATCGGCAGGTTGATTTCCGCAGAAATTGAAGCTTTGCCCAGCTTTATGCTGCTGATTTCTGCGTTCTGAATGTGCAGATAACCACTCTCCGGATTGAAGCGATAGGAGGCCGTAAAATCCATCGGCCATTGCTGAATTGAGGTGATGTAATCCGAGATTTTGCTGCCGCTTTGCAGCGTGAAGCGCACACCATCGACCGCAATGCGTCCCCATTGCGGTGCAGTTTTGCTCACATCAGGCGCTTCGGACAGATAGTCCTGCAAACGATCCACTTCGATGATGGCCCTGTCTACTGTCCAGCCCATCATGCTCGTGGCTTGATACAAACCGTTCAAAACAACGCAGCCATCGGGGATGTCTCTGACTGCATAATCCTTACCGGGCTTGAGAACGCTCATACCTTTGAGAAACTCTTCGCATCGGCTGAGCGGTGCGCTGTCGGGCGCAGGCGCCGTTGTCTGAGCGGATGCTGACGAAGCGGCGAGAGAAAGCAGAACGGCTGGGAGAATGAAGCGCATGTCACCAATTCTATGTTGAACTAAATAAGACATGGCGCATCATTTCCATGTGGTCGCTGCTGTCAACTAGCAACTATGATGTTGTTACTTCTCGCTCCAGACAGCAAGCTCATTGCCGGCAGGGTCGGTGAAGTGAAAACGACGACCGCCGGGAAATGCAAAAATCGGTTTCACAACCGTTCCACCAGCTTCTGTCACAGCCTTCAAGGTTTCTTCGAGCTGCGCGGAATAAAGCACAGGCAACGGCTTGCGCGTCGCTTCCGGATCGGCATCAAAACCGCCATCCAGGCCTTCCGCGAAGGCGGAATAGGTCGGCCCATAATCGACGAACGACCAACCAAAAGCGCGCGAATAGAAACTCTTCGCAGCGTCCAGTGATCCATTGCCCGCTGGCATTTCAAGATAATCAAGCTTGCCGGTGATACGCATAATCAACTCCAAATGTTCTATATTTGTTCTTATTTTTGATCTAATCCGTGATCAGAGTCAATCGGTGGATCGGCTTTATTGTCGTCTAATCGATTCTATTACGGTGCTTTGTCTTTTTTGATTGGCAGACAACGACTTGATCGCATAAGCACGAAGATAGTTTCTGCAAGCCTGTGGAAAACCACAGACATTGCGGACCGTTACCTGCGCAAGGGAGGCCGGCATGGCGAAGTGGGTGTACGCATTCGGTGATGGTAAGGCAGAGGGCGCTGCGAGTGATCGCAACCTTCTCGGCGGTAAAGGCGCGAACCTGGCTGAAATGAGCAGCCTTGGTCTGCCAGTGCCGCCCGGTTTTACGATCACGACGGAAGTGTGCACTTCCTATTACGACCATGAGCGGTCCTATCCCGACGAACTTGATCAGCAGGTGCAGACAGCACTTGATCAGGTGGCTGAGCGGACTGGACGCGTGTTCGGTGGTGCGGAAAAGCCGTTGCTTGTGTCGGTGCGATCGGGTGCGCGTGCATCCATGCCGGGCATGATGGATACGGTTCTGAACCTTGGTCTCAATGATGAGACTGTGCAAGCCATTGCGCGTGAGGCTGGCGACGAGCGTTTCGCCTATGACAGCTATCGTCGATTCATCCAGATGTATTCGGATGTCGTGCTGGGTGTTGACCATGGTTTCTTTGAAGAAATCCTCGAAGACAAGAAGGCCGATCTCGGCGTTGAAGTCGATACGGCTCTAAGTGCGGACGACTGGAAAGATGTGATCGCGCTCTACAAGGCGAAGGTCGAGGAAGAGCTCGGCGAGCCTTTTCCGCAAGACCCGCGCGAACAGCTTTGGGGAGCAATCAGTGCTGTTTTCTCCAGCTGGATGAACGCCCGCGCTATCACCTATCGTCGTCTGCATAACATCCCGGCCCAATGGGGTACGGCGGTGAATGTTCAGGCCATGGTGTTCGGCAATATGGGCGAAACGTCTGCGACCGGCGTTGCCTTCACCCGCAATCCATCGACCGGCGAAAAGAAACTCTATGGCGAATTTCTGGTCAATGCGCAGGGTGAAGATGTCGTGGCAGGCATTCGCACACCACAGAACATTACCGAAGAAGCGCGTATTGCTGCGGGTTCTGATAAGCCTTCGCTTGAAAAGGTCATGCCGGAAGCCTTTGCTGACTTTCTGAAAGTGGCAGATCGGCTTGAACAGCATTACCGCGATATGCAGGATCTGGAATTCACCATCGAGCGCGGCAAGCTCTGGATGCTGCAAACCCGCTCCGGCAAGCGCACGGCAAAAGCAGCACTAAAAATGGCTGTTGAAATGGCCGCAGAAGGGCTGATTACTGAAGAAGAAGCCGTGCTGCGCATTGATCCGGCCGCACTCGACCAGCTTCTGCATCCGACCATTGATCCGCGAGCCGAACGCATTGTTATAGGCCAAGGCTTACCCGCTTCTCCTGGCGCTGCGACAGGCGAAATCGTGTTCTCGTCTGAAGATGCAGAACAGGCAAAGGCCGAAGGCCGCAATGTCATTCTGGTGCGTGTTGAGACAAGCCCTGAAGACATTCACGGTATGCACGCGGCTGAGGGCATTCTGACCACGCGCGGTGGCATGACCAGTCACGCGGCAGTGGTTGCACGCGGCATGGGCAAGCCCTGCGTGTCGGGTGCAGGTTCTCTCCGTGTTGATTATCGCAACGGTACCATGCTGGCTGCTGGCCAGACCTTCAAAAAAGGTGATGTAATCACCGTTGATGGCGGCAACGGGCAAGTGCTGAAAGGCAAGGTTGCCATGCTGCAGCCCGAACTGTCGGGCGATTTCGGCAAACTCATGGAATGGGCAGACAAGACCCGCCGCATGAAGGTGCGCGCAAATGCCGAAACGCCTGCCGATGCCCGCACCGCACGCTCGTTCGGGGCAGAAGGCATAGGTCTCTGCCGCACCGAGCATATGTTCTTTGAAGGCGAACGCATTATCGCGATGCGGGAAATGATCCTTGCCGACAAGGAGGATGGCCGCCGTGCGGCTCTAGCAAAGCTTCTGCCGATGCAACGCTCGGATTTTGTCGAGCTGTTCGAGATCATGAAGGGCTTGCCTGTTACCATCCGTTTGCTCGATCCGCCTTTGCACGAATTCCTGCCACGCACTGATGAAGAAGTAGCAGAAGTGGCAAGCGCCATGGGCGTCGACGCCGATAGACTGCGCGAACGTGCCGATAGTCTTCATGAGTTCAATCCGATGCTCGGCCATCGCGGTTGCCGTCTGGCAGTATCCTACCCGGAAATCGCTGAAATGCAGGCGCGCGCGATCTTTGAAGCCGCCATTGAAGCAGGCAAGAAGACCGGTGAGCATGTCGTGCCGGAAGTCATGGTGCCGCTGGTCGGCCTCAAGGCAGAACTTGATTTTGTCAAAGCGCGCATCGATGCGGTGGCAAAAGAAGTGATCGGCGAGTCTGGTGTTCAGATCGACTATATGGTCGGTACGATGATCGAATTGCCGCGTGCCGCTCTTCGGGCTGCTGAAATTGCTGAAACGGCAGAGTTCTTCTCTTTTGGCACGAACGACCTCACGCAGACCACGTTCGGTATTTCGCGTGATGATGCAGCGCCATTCCTTTCGACCTATCAGAGCCGTGGTGTAATCGAACAGGACCCGTTCGTTTCATTGGATTTTGATGGCGTGGGAGAGTTGATCCAGATCGCAGCTGAGCGTGGACGCAAAACCCGCGACAAGCTCAAACTGGGTATTTGTGGCGAGCATGGCGGCGATCCGGCATCGATCAGATTCTGCGAGCATACAGGTCTTGATTACGTGTCCTGCTCGCCATTCCGTGTGCCGATTGCCCGACTGGCGGCAGCTCAAGCTGCAGCCCGCAATAAATAATTACCACATTTCGGCTATGATTCTGGCATTTAAGTTATAAGCTTAATGCCAGAATTTCATTTGCCGGGGTGGCTATGTTTCGTCAGTTGTTAGCGGCGGGGGCCGCGCTTGTTTGCTTGAGCTCTGTGGCCAGCGCCTATGACGCGCTACCGCAGCCAGAGAAGCACGAGAAAATCAGCATTGTTGAACCGCAATTGCGTATCGCCAAAGGTGGTCCTGCTTCGCCACAAGTCGCGCTGACGCTTGATGCCTGCATGGGCAAAACGGATCACCGTATTCTCGATGTGCTGGTAGAGAACCGCATTCCGGCGACAATTTTTGTCACCGCGCGCTGGTTGAAACAGAATGCCGAAGCTTTCGCGGTGATGAAGGCCCATCCTGATCTTTTCGATATCGAGAACCACGGTAATTTGCATGTGCCAGCCATTACGAATGTGCCGACCATGTATAATATCAAAACGGCAGGTTCGCTTGATGCGGTCCGCTCCGAAATCGATGGTGGCGCTGATGCGATCGCGAAATCGGGCGCATCAAAGCCGCAATGGTATCGGGATGCCACGGCCCGTTATTCGACTGACGCTATTAAACTTGCGGAGAGCATGGGTTACAAAATCGGCGGCTACTCGCTCAATGGCGATCAGGGCGCATCCCTGCTTGCACCTGTCGTAGCCCGCCGTATTTCGGCGGCGCGCGATGGCGATGTCATCATTTCCCATATCAACCAGCCGACACGTTCGGCAGGTGAAGGTGTCGCCAAAGGCATTCTTGCGCTTCAGGCAAAAGGCATGAAATTCGTGAAGCTACGCGATGTTCAGACGACGATGACGCTCAACCCGGTGCCAGCACACAATCTTCATGCAATAGCACCAGCTGCAGCTGTGAAGCCGCAGGCCGAGAAATAGTGCTTTAGAGAGCATCCCGAAAAGTGCGAAGCGATCTTTGTGCGCCCAGGAGGGCGCACGGCGCTCTAGGTTCCGTTGGTTGTCTTACCATTCGGTGTCAGGCTTTTCATGACAGCGGCATAATTGCGGCCAAGGCTTTCAAACAGCGCATTGTTGCCGGTTGGCGGAGCGACTGAAAGTGTTGTTCCATCGTGACCAAGCGTAACGAAGACGACCTGATCTTGCGGCTGTCCGGGAATGGCAATTGCACCGATACGTTGTGCCTCGGTGGTGTCCAGCGCTGGCATATTGAAAAGTACTTCGCCGCCCACACGCTCAGCTGCCTTGGCAAGAGCCGTGTCAAATCCTTCGATGAGAACGTCTATGGCACCGAGCGCAAATTCGAGCTCGACTGCTTCCAGCGTCATGACATCCTGCTTCGCTTCAGCGGTGCTGGATGTGGCTGGCATTTGGCCATTATGAAGGGTTCGATCCATGTCGTCCTCTCCGACGAATCCGAAAAAAGCCCCCATATACGCGATCATGCCCTTCGTTAGAAGTTGCTGCAATAGCTTTTATATTGATTTCACTCTATTTTTCCCGCTGTTTTTTCATAGCTGGTTAAATTGCCAGCGAGTGCTGAGCCTTTTTCTTTTGCGCCAGAGCAGTCTCTGTTATGCATGATTGCGCTCTAAAGGCAGTTGGGACCCCGCATGAGAAAACTTCGCTATCAGCGCCGACAGTCGCGCTCCGCAATTTGGGCATTGCGGTTTGGCGTTTTTGCGGCTGTCCTGTCGGTGCTTGGTCTTATTCTGCACAGGTTCGGTAAAATCGAGACACCCGATTTTGTTCTGGTTGCAGCTGCAGGCGGGATATTCGCGATTTTAGCACTGCTTTGTGCCGCAAAGGGGCTACGCAATCTATGGGTGAATGGTGACAAAGGCGGTGCGCGTTCGTTCTGGGCCAGCTTTCTGGCATGTGCTGTTCTGCTGCCCCTCTGTTTCGTCGCCTCGCTCTGGTATGGCTCTCCTCCGCTCTATGATCTGACGACCGACTTTGAGACGCCACCGCAGTTTCCTTCGACCATGCCTGCACGCTTAACGCGAATGAATTCGCTGCCTGTTGAGGTCCAGAGCGATATGCTGAGGCAGATGTCCGCCTATCCTGATGTGATGGGGCGCCGCTATGAAGCTGCACCCGACCGGGTGGCGCAAGGCGTGGAAAACACGTTGAAAGCATTTGGCTGGAAACAAATCAGCCGTGACACGCCGCTGCCAACGCAGAATGCGACACGCTTTGCAGCAACTGCGCACAGCACCATTCTTGGTTTGAAAAGCGATGTGGTCATCCGCCTGCTTGATGAAGGCGAAACAACCTATGTCGATATGCGATCCGTTTCGCGTTACGGCAATCGGGATATGGGCCTGAACGCTGCCTTTATCACCGAGTTTCTGTCCGCGCTTGAAGGCGAAGTGAACAAGGCTCCTTCAGATGTGGAGTAATCACCGCGGCTGATAAATGCCGTTGAGCGACGGGTTGCCATCCGTAATGACTTCACCGCGCCCGACAAGATCTTCAAGGTGGGCGAGAACTGAGAGAGCTGCAGCACCATGCAGGCGCGGGTCGGTATCGCGGTAGATAGCCTTGACCATGTCGGGAATGGTGCGGTCACCTTGCACGATCCGCTCCAATATCGCGCGCTCCCGCATTTTCCGATGTGCGCGTAAACCACGCACAAATGCAGCTGGCTTGGTGACGGCTCCACCATGTCCGGGCAGATAGATGCGATCATCGCGCTCCAGCAGCTTTTCAAGTGAAGTCATGTAATCGCTCATCGATCCATCGGGCGGTGCGACGATGGATGTGGCCCATGCCATCACATGATCGGCTGAAAAAAGAATGCCGGTGCCTTCAAGGCCAAAAGCCATATGATTGGCGGCGTGTCCGGGTGTGTGTATGCCGCGAAGGCTCCAGCCATCGCCATCGATTTTCGCACCATCGGCGAGAGCCAGATCGGGCGCAAAATCAATATCGGCGCTCGCCTCCAGCATATTGATCTCACCGCTGTAATAGGGGCGGGCAGGGCGATGCGGACCTTCGGCGACAACGAGCGCGTCCGTCTGTTCCTTCAGTCGCTTTGCGAGAGGCGAGTGGTCGCGATGCGTGTGGCTCACAAAGATATGACTGACAGGGCGACCGGCAATTGCTGCGAGCAATGCTTGATAATGCGCTTCATCTTCCGGTCCAGGATCGATAACCGCCAGTGTATCGGTGCCTACAATGTAACTATTGGTGCCATGAAAGGTAAAAGCGCTGGGATTATTCGCGGTCAGCCGCAGCAGGCCTTTATTCAGGGCAACCGGAGTCCCATATTCAGGGGCAAAGCTGCCGTCAAAATCAAGCGCCATGGACTAACCCGTTCTTCTTTGGTTTTATTGATTAAGCGGCTTAGGACGAATATAGTCCGGTTTCAAATGATAATCTGGTGGAACGGTACTCACAGCGCCCATATTGGGTCGATATAAGGAGTGCGATGAACATGCGTCAGAGAAACAAATCAAGGGTTGACGTTGCTTCTCTTCCTGCCGGCTACTTGCAAACCAGGCAATTGGCTCGTGCTTTCCGGTTTGTTTTGCTCGCGCTTATCGGTACCGCTGTTCTTACCATTTCCGCCAATATCAAAGTCGATCTTCTCTACGTCAACGTGACGATGCAGACAGCAGCGCTGTTTGCGATCTCTGCATTTTATGGCTCGCGTCTGGCGGTTGCCACGGTTGCCCTCTATTTGCTTGAAGGCGCACTCGGCTTGCCGGTTTTCACCGGAACGCCGGAAAAGGGGCTTGGCCTCGCTTACATGGTTGGTCCGACAGGTGGCTATCTGCTGTCCTATCTCATTGCGGCCTGGATGGTCGGTCGCGCTGCCGATAAGGGGCTTGCGCACAAACCGCTTGTTCTCGGCGGTGTCATGCTTGCTGCCGAAGTTGTCATCCTTGTGATGGGAGCAGGTTGGATGGCCTATTTGTTCGGTTTAGAAAAAGGCATCGCATTCGGCTTTGGCGTGTTCATCATTGGTGATCTCGTCAAGCTCGCACTTGCTGCCTGTGGGGTTCCCGCAATCATGTCGCTTCTCAAGCGATAAACAGCGCAAGTCTTTGATAATTTAGACAGGCCGGGCGACGACCCCGGCCTTTTTCATGTGTTTGTTGAAACTGCTTCGTGATTGACAATTTGCTGGCGGCAAAGCTTTGTTAGGTGTCATAAAATCAGGTTTGTGGGGAGGACAGTGTGAAATTTGAAGTGCTTGAAGTTGAGCCGCTGACAAAGGCAGCTTTTGCGCCATTTGGGGATGTAATCGAGATTGAAGGCGCCGAACGTCGCCTTATCAACAATGGCACGACGGAGCGCTTCCACGATCTGGCCCATGTTGAAGCAGCAGGCACCGACGCCCGTGTTCTGATCAATATTTTTAGAGGCCAGTCCTTCACAGCGCCTGTCGATGTCGTCATGCTGGAACGGCATCCGTTCGGCTCGCAGGCTTTTGTGCCGCTGAATGGCAGGCCGTTTCTGGTTGTTGTTGCAGAAGATGCGGATGGTAAACCCGACAGACCGAGAGCGTTTCTGGCGCGTGGCGATCAGGGCGTCAATTACTGGCGCAATGTCTGGCATCATCCGCTTGTGTCGCTGGAGCAGACATCGGATTTTCTTATTGTTGACCGGGCGGGAAGTGAGAATAATCTGGAGGAATATTTCCTGCCGGATGTCACTTATCGCATTGAGACAATTCCGGCTCTCAAAACACAAATCTGAGGTGAACCATGGGCAAGCTATCAACACATGTTCTCGACACTGCACATGGTAGTCCAGCCGCAGCAATGCGGATTGAACTCTATCGTCTTGGCGCTTTAGGCAAAACCGAGCTGATCAAGCGCACCGTCACCAATCTCGATGGTCGCACCGACGAACCATTGCTCAGCGGAAGTGAAATGCAGGAAGGCACCTATGAGCTTCAGTTTCACGTTGCTGAGTATTTCGAAGGGCGTAGCGCCGATGTCGCCAATCCGCCATTCCTTGATTTGATCCCGATCCGTTTTGCGATTGCAGATGAAGACGGCAATTATCATGTGCCGTTGCTGGTCAGCCCCTGGTCCTACTCGACCTATCGCGGCAGCTGACTTATCCCCACCAGCATAAGTGCGGTTAAGCTCCTCGCATTATCACAGCGAGGAGCTATTTATGGACCAGACACCCAATCTCAAACTTCCCTACATCATGCCCAGTCAGGCGCAGAAGCACGTCACACACAATGAAGCTTTGCGTTTTCTCGATGCAGTTGTGCATCTGAGTGTAAAATCCAGAACCCAAACGGGCGCTCCGGAAACACCTGCCGCAGGTGATCGTTATATCGTTGCAGCACCTTCTACCGGTCATTGGGCTGGAAAAGAGGGCAAGGTTGCTTTCTTTATCGACGGGGGATGGTCATTCGCGACCATCGCAAAAGGCTGGCTGGCCTACGTCGAAGAAGAAGCCAAGCTATTTGTTTACAATGGCACAGAATGGCAGGTGACAGGCTCGGTGCCGGATAGTCTTTCGTTGTCCATGCTGGGCGTGCAGGCGACGGCTGATGCGATCAACCGTTTCGCCATTTCTTCGGAAGCGAGCCTCTTCAACAATGCCGGTGCCGGGCATCAGCTGAAGATAAATAAACAGGCTGCAACCAATACGGCCAGCCTTCTGTTTCAGTCGGGCTGGACCGGATATGCTGAAATGGGCCTGAACGGGGACAATAATTTCAGCATTAAAGTCGGCGACGATAGCGGAAACTGGCGAGAGGCCATGAAGGTCGATCGAGCAACCGGCAATGTGGCCGTTGGTCAGATTTGGCCGGAAACACGGCTGCATGTCGATGGCCCGATACGCCCGGCGACCTATACCGTGGCTACTCTGCCCTCCGCTGCAGCGCACGGAGCAGGAGCGATGATATTTGTCAGCAATGCCAGCACTGGACCGCAGATGGCTTATTCAAACGGCGCATTCTGGCTCAGCATACGAACTGATGCTGTGATTGTCTGATACGCTTTTGATGGAATGCAGCGGTATTGCCGCATTCTCAGTGATTGCATGTTCTCGTCAATTCAGATGACAACGACCTTTTTTGCCTGTGACGATAGATGTTCGTGAATAACCAGCGTGCCGCCTTCCGATTGTAACGGCAGCGGGGCTTTGGCTTCTCGTGCTTCCTTCGGTGCAATACCGAAGCGCCCTTTGAAAGCCTTGGTCAGTTGTGTGCTGTCATTAAAACCGCAGCGATAGGCGATTTCTTTAAGTGAAACAGGCTTGCCTTTTTGTTCGATCAGAATCCGGTAAGCCATATCGAGCCTCTTGTCGCGGATAACCTTTGCCACGCCGCCGTCCGGTTCAAATGCGCGATAAATATGTGAGCGCGACATGCGGAAACATTGTTGTATCGAATGGGGACCAAGAAGCGGGTTCGTTATGTTCTTGTCGATATAGGCAAGAATGCGATTGCGTATCGGCAGGTTGATTGTTGCACTCTCAGCAGCGCCTGTGTCCGCCCTCTTAATACATGCAGCAAGTAGCGCCATCATTGCATCTTTGGCGGCGATGGCCTCCACGGCGGAGAGTTCCTGAACCACATCATTGAGCCCGCGCAGAAACTCGAAGAGGAGCTGGGTTGTCGCAGCTTCCGTTTTGAACACCATGCCATGAAGATTTCGCCATCCGATAAGCTTCTCCAGCTCTTGCCGTGGCATGATAACCGTCAGACGTGCGCCCGCTTCTGCATGACTGGTTATGACCTGTGACATGTCGAGGATGAAAATGTCACCGGGTTTCGCAGCAACAGAGGCTCCGTTGAAATCTCCACTCAGGGTGTCGGAAAGTAGGGCTTGAAGAACATAGTGATCGAGACCAGTCTGAGCGATCAGGTTCTTTGTGCGCTCATAATGCTGGGTGTTAAAGGTGGTGGAACCAACCAGCATGTTGCCGAATGGATAAGAGCGCAAAGTACCGATAAAGCCTTCTTCGTTTTCTTCATCGAGGGCAGATACTTCGTAAAATAGCTTGATAGCGTCGCGCCAAAAGTCGTCGCGCGCTTCGGCATCGACCATATCTGTCGATAAAAACAGCTCTTTTGTCATTCCAACCCCATTGTGGGAGGTAATTACTATTTCCCGCAAAAGGTTATTGCGACAAAAGCAATCAATTAGACGTTAAAATTCAATATAATAAGAAAGATGTGATCAATCTTTTGGGAAGTCGAAGTTTACTGGTCGCTTTTATGGCGTAAATATTGTGCTTGACCATAAATGACAAAGCCCCAATCAATATTAGTAGTTGCTAATATTGATTGGGGCTTTGTGTTGTTTGCTAGGTGGGATTAGTAGGGGCTGTCAACCTTGCCCATTTCCACATAGACAGTCTTGATCTGGCTGTAATGTGTCAGTGCGGCAATGCCGTTTTCGCGGCCAATGCCGGACTGTTTGTAGCCGCCAAATGGCACTTCAACAGGAGTCAGATTATAGGCGTTAATCCAGCAGGTTCCTGCCTTGATCTGTCCGATTACGCGATGGCCGCGGGCGATGTCGGCGGTGAATACACCGGCAGCCAGACCGAACTCGGTATCGTTGGCGCGCGCAATCACTTCATCCTCGTCCGAGAATTCGAGAATGCTCATGACCGGGCCGAAGATTTCCTCGCGGGCAATCGTCATGTCGTCAGTCACATCGGTAAAGACGGTTGGCTCGATGAAGTAGCCTTTGTCGAAACCCTGCAGCTTTGGAACGCCGCCGCCGCATACAAGCTTCGCGCCTTCTTGCTTGCCCTTTTCAATAAAGGACAAAACCTTGTCGCGCTGCGCGCTGTTGACGAGTGGTCCCATCTGGGTGGCTTCATCCAGAGGATCACCAATGCGGATTTTGCGGGTGCGTTCAACCAGACGCTCGACAAATGTTTCGCGAACATCCTTATGAACGAAAACGCGCGTGCCGTTGGAGCAGACCTGACCGGTCGAATAGAAGTTGCCGAGCATCGCACCGCCAATAGCGCTGTCGAGATCTGCATCATCAAATACGATGATCGGAGATTTGCCACCAAGTTCCATCGTGACATGCTTCAGATGCTCACCAGCCTGTGACATGATCCGCTTGCCGGTTGGAACTGAACCGGTGAGCGAAACCTTCGCTGTCATGCGGTGATTGACGAGTGCCGCACCAACATCGCCAAAGCCTTGTACGACATTGAACAGGCCGTCAGGAAGACCAGCTTCCTTGTAGGCTTCTGCCAGCGCGAGTGCCGAAAGAGGAGTGTTCTCGGACGGCTTGAAGATGAAAGCGTTGCCCATAGCCAGTGCTGGCGCAGATTTCCATGCGGCGATCTGGATCGGGTAATTCCACGCACCGATGCCTACACAGATGCCGAGTGCTTCGCGGCGCGTGTAAGCAAACGACCCGCCAAGCTCTACGAACTCACCATTAAAGCCGGAAATGATGCCTCCGAAAAACTCAAGCGCATCTGCAGCCGACGCCGCATCCGCTACCAGTGTCTCCTGCAATGCCTTGCCGGTATCAAGCGTTTCGAGCTTGGAGAGCTTCTTGTTTTTCTCGCGTAGGATTTCCGCCGTGCGGCGCAGAATGCGGCCGCGTTCCACCGGCTTGAGCGCTGCCCATTCGCCTTGCGCTTTCAACGCGGCAGCATAGGCGCTCTCGATCACATCCGGCGTTGCTGAATAAAGCTTTGCGATTTCTTCGCCTGTCGCCGGATAGATGACGGGAAGCGGCTTGCCAGCTTTGTCTTCCACGAATGCGCCGCCGATGAAATGCGAGGCTTTAGGTTGGGCTTTCATTTTATTCTCCTCGAGTTTCATTAGCGATCAGATACTTCCCAGCGCGGGTTGATCCATGGTTCCTGATTGGATCGCGCCAGCGGAGTGCGTCCCAGAATATGATCCGATGCCTTTTCGCCACTCATGATCGACGGGCCGTTGAGGTTGCCGTTGGTGATGCGCGGAAAGATGGATGAATCCGCAACCCGCAACCCCTCAACGCCAATAACCCGGCATTCTGGATCAACCACTGCCATTGGATCGTCAACTGATCCCATTTTGCAAGTTCCGCAAGGGTGGAATGCACTTTCCACATGCTCGCGAATGAAATTGTCGATCTCGTCATCAGACTGCACATTCGCGCCGGGCTGGATTTCCGCGCCGCGATAAGGGGCAAATGCGTCCTGTCCGAAAACTTCGCGTGTCAGTCGCACGCAATGACGGAAATCGGCCCAATCATCCTCATGCGACATATAGTTGAACTTTATGACAGGCTTTTCGCGCGGATTAGCCGAGCGCAAGGTAACACTGCCGCGCGACTTGGAGCGCATCGGTCCGACATGCGCCTGAAAGCCGTGCGATTCTGCAGCCGCTTTGCCGTCATAGCGGATCGCGACCGGCAGGAAGTGGTATTGGATATCCGGATATTCCACGCCCGCTTTAGAACGCACGAAGGCTGCGGATTCGAAATGGTTTGTCGCGCCGTCGCCGGTTTTGAAGAACAGCCATTCCGCGCCAATCTTGGCTTTGGAAAACAGGTTGAGCTTGGAATAGAGCGTGATCGGCTGTGTGCATTCCTGCTGGATATAGACTTCCAGATGATCCTGCAGATTTTGCCCAACGCCGGGACGATCAGCCACGACCTCAATGCCGTGCTCTTTAAGCTGCGCAGCAGGGCCAATGCCTGAAAGCATAAGCAGCTTTGGCGAATTGATGGACGATGCAGCGATGATAACTTCGCGGCGTGCGCGGATAGTCGAGAAAGTACGGCCCGCTTCGATTTCAACTCCGACCGCGCGCTTTCCTTCCATCACGATTTTTCGTGCTAAGCCTTTGACGAGCTTCACATTGGGGCGCTTGAGGGCAGGCTTCAGATAGGCATTGGCCGCAGACCAGCGACGTCCATTATGGATCGTCTGCTCCATCGGGCCAAAGCCTTCCTGCTTCTCGCCATTATAATCGTCAGTGACTTCAAAGCCCGCTTGTTGGCCGGCATCGACGAAGGCCTTGAACAGCGGGTTATCGCGACGACCGCGCTGAACATGCAGCGGACCATCGGTGCCGCGCCAGCCTTCCTGTCCGCCGTGGGAATTTTCCATCCGCTTGAAGTAGGGCAATACATCGGCATAGGACCAGCCGCGCGCGCCACTTTCCGACCAGTGATCGTAATCGCGTGCGTGCCCGCGCACATAGACCATGCCGTTGATGGATGATGATCCGCCCACCACCTTGCCGCGTGGGGTAACGAGGCTGCGCCCGCCGATATGCGGCTCAGGTTCGGTGGAAAAGCCCCAGTCATAGGTTTCCATATTCATGGGGAAGGAAAGGGCGGCTGGCATCTGAATCAGCGGGCCGATGTCCGGGCCGCCGAATTCAATGACAATAACCGAGTGTCTGCCATCTTCCGACAGCCGGTAGGCCATAGCCGAACCGGCAGAGCCGGAGCCGATAATAACGAAATCCGCTTCCATCTTATTTCTCCGCCGAAAGCTGAACAGCGATGTAATCTTCAACAAGGGCAATTGCCGATGCCGCATTTGGCGCATCGGCACCAAGGGCATGGCGGATATAAAGCCCATCGATCAGCGCACCTGCGCCTTCGGCAATACGGTTGGCGCGCTCGTGGCTGGTCAACTGTTCCAGCGCGAAGACTAAGTTTGAATGCAGGCGGCGCGCATAGATGCGCAAAAGCCGCTTTGTGTCTTCGGATTGCTGCGCATGAACATAGAAGGTCAGCCAGGCTGCAATCGTCTCCTGCGCAAACTGCGAGGCGGAAAAATTAACCGCGATGATGGCGGCAATACGCTCACGCGGAGTTTCTGCAAGCTTCACGGCGGCGTTCAAATCGCTCCCGAGCTCACGCAAGAGATGGCGCATGGTGGCCAGGATCAGCTTGTCCTTGCCGCCAAAATAGTGATGCGCAAGCGCGGGCGATACACCTGCTTCATGGGCGATCTGCGCAACAGTGACGTCCAACGAACCACGCTGGCCGATAGTACGGATGGCGGCATCGATCAGTTCGCGCCGCCGTAGGGGTTCCATCCCGATCTTGGGCATAATCGTCATCCGGGTTGAGGGCTGTTGATCCCTATTTTAACTTTGATTGACTGGTCAATCAATAAAAACTCGGTATGCATTAAAATACGGATTTTTATCCGGTCGCACTCGTGTTCAGACTGTGGGCTTGCGGGGCGCAAGCGCTCTGCATACATTCAGATGATGAGCAGAGCTTTCACCAAAGAACAGGACGACGCGCCCATCGATCTCGGCGAGCGTCCCATCAGTCCTCACCGCAATCTCGTCACGCCGAATGGTTTGAAGATGATTGACGACGAGCTTGCACGGCTTCACCGCGAACTGGCCGAAGCGAATGTTGCAGGCGAGCGCTCAGCGATTGCCCGCGTTTCGCGTGATTTGCGCTACTGGACTTCGCGACGTGAAACCGCAGAACTATCCGTGCCCGAACCGGACAGTGACGTTGTACGCTTTGGCATGACGGTGGAGCTGGAAAACCTCGATGAAGGCGGCGTGCGGGTCTGGACCATTGTTGGCGAGGACGAGGCCGACCCCGCCAATGGTAAGATTTCCCACGTCTCGCCTGTAGCCATCATGCTTTTTGGCAAGCCGGTGGGCGACGTGCTGAAAATCAAAGGCAGAGACTGGGAGATTGTGGCTGCATCGGTGTGATTTACAGCCACCCCTTCCTTCGGAAATAAAACAGTGGCAGCAAAGCTGAGGCCACCATCAGGCCAAGCGCCATTGGATAACCCCAGGGCGAGTTCAGCTCCGGCATGAATGAGAAGTTCATGCCATAGATGGATGCGACGAGAGTTGGAGGCATGAAGCCCACCGCTGCAACCGAGAAAATCTTGATGATCGCGTTCTGCTCGACAGAGATAAGCCCGACAATCGTATCAAGCAGGAACGTCACCTTGTTGGACAGAAAATCCACATAGGCGACCAGCGACTGCGCATCGCGTTCCAGCGATTTGACCCAAGAGCGCGTGTCTTTCTTGGTCGCAACCGGGCTGTTGATCGCAGAGAGATAAACCAGCATTCTGCTGATGCCTGCCAAACTTTCGCGCATTCGCGATAGAAACGTACCCTGTCCACCGATCTGCGTGAGGATGTGCCGGAAATCCTCAGTCGTCATTGGCCGTGCCTTGGGCTGCCGACGATAGATCGAATGCGATGCCGCATCGATCTTGCCTGCAACGCCTTCCAGAATATCTGCCAGACGGTTGGTGGTGGCCTCGATTATGCCGAGCATGATTGAAAGGCCTGAACATTTTGCATTCGGGATAAGGCCGTTGCCCGGTTTTGTCGCTCGCGTGATGTAAATGCTGACCGATTTCGGATCGGCATAGCGAACTGTTACCAGCCGCTGCCCATGCAGAATGAAAGTGACAGGTGCGAGTTCACGATGATCGAGATCCACCGCATGAAGGATCGGCACAGTCAGATATTGCGCGCCGTTCTCCATATAGAACCGGCTAGATTCCTCGATTTCCGTCATGTCTTCACGGGTCGGGATCGAGATGCCGGTCCACGCCTCAACGATATGATCTTCATTGACGCCGGGTGCGAGAAGGTCAATCCAGATAACGTTTTCAGGAAGGGGATTGCCCGGCTCAACCTCGACGCGGTCGAGATGGTCTCCGTTAAGGCAGTAAAGAGTAATCATGCGGCACCCGGTTGCGAAGGCTTCATTCTAGCGTGCCACATTGCGCGATAATTGTTAACGGAATGCGGCAGATAAGGTTAAAGCAGATTGCGCGTCGCATGTAATCCACATTGACACGCGAGATTATGACATATAATTCATCAAGTCATCCGATGACTTTGGTGATCTATGGAAACACTCTCAAGAAAAAGCCTTGCCGATGCTGCGGAACAGTCCATCCGGGCTGAGATCACGGCCGGCAATTGGCGCGTGGGTGAGCAATTGCCCAATGAAGCAAGCCTTTCCGCGAAACTCGGGGTCAGTCGTGGCACTGTGCGTGAAGCCGTGCGTGCGCTGGTCGCCCAAGGGATGCTGGAAACGCGACAGGGTTCAGGAACCTATGTTCTGTCGGCGGCAGACATGCGCCGCAGCCTTGATCGTATTCGCCATACAAGTTTGCGTGACCGCTTTGAAACGCGGGCAGCGCTTGAGGCGGAAGCTGCCCGACTTGTTGCTCAACGAGCGACACCGGAAATGATCCGCCATCTTGAAGCGATGCTGGAGCAGCGCAACAAGCGTGCGGAAACAAGCCGAACCGATTTTGTTTCGCGAGATTTTGCCTTCCATGAAGCAATCGTCGCGGCATCGGGCAACAATGCGCTTATCGAGGTCTATGCCTTCTTTTCCCAATCCATCCGGGAATCAATAGAGGCGACGCTCGATGGAGAGCTGCCGGAACCCGATCACGAAGAACACAGCGCCCTTATTGAAGCTATCGCCACTGGTAATCCCGACCTGGCAGGCGAAGCAGTGCGTCGATTTATGGCGCCCCTAATCAAAGAACTTGAAAGGCTGTTGGCATCATGAGCCACACAAACAATGTTTCGTTGCAGGCAGCAACGGAAGAAAATCCGGCACACAATGCGGAGCCTTTTGTTGATGCCGAGGCCGACAGCGTGCCGCAACCCGCTGCACAACGCCTGCCGAGCCAAGCTTTGCGCGTGTTGCTGGGATTAAGTCTGGTGTTGATTGCTGCCAATCTGCGTCCGGTATTTTCAAGCGTTTCGGTCCTCCTTCCAGAAATCATCGACGCAACCGGTATGTCCGGTTTTGCTGCTGGCTTACTAACGACATTGCCGGTGGTCTGTTTGGGCGTATTCGCACCTTTCGCGCCAAGACTGGCCCAACGCTACGGTGCCGAGCGCGTCTTATTGTTTGTTCTGATCGTCTTGACCATCGGAACGGCAATCCGTGGCATTGGAAGTCAGGCGTCACTGTATATTGGTGCGATATTGGCTGGTGCGGCCATCGCTACCGGCAATGTGTTACTGCCGGGGGTCGTAAAGCGGGATTTTCCTAAAACCGCTGCGATTATGACCGGCTTTTATACGATGGCACTTTGTGGCGGCGCAGCCGCTGCTGCCGGGTTCACAATTCCGATTGAGCATATGCTCGGCGGTTCATGGAACCTTGCACTGGCTTTCTGGGCAATTCCAGCAGCGCTGGTTCTCGCACTTTGGCTGCCGCAGGCGCTGCGTGCGAAGCACAATGTCGCGCATTCAGGTTTTAAGGTTGTCGGGCTTTGGAAAGACAAGCTCGCCTGGCAGGTCACACTGTTTATGGGCCTTCAATCCTCGATGGCTTATGTCGTTTTTGGCTGGCTTGCGCCAATTCTGCGAGAGCAGGGGCTGAGTGCTACGGCAGCTGGCGGTTTGGTTTCATTTTCGATCATGGTGCAGGTCGTAACCTGTCTCGCGATCCCATCGATTGCGATACGCCAAAAGAGCCAGAGCCTGCTTAATGTGGTGCTTTGCATCAGCGCGGCGTTGCCTTTGATGGGCTTCCTTTATCTGCCGCAATGGAGTTTCTGGCTTCTGGCCATTGTGCAGGGCTTTGGGCAGGGCGGTTTGATCGCTGCCGCTATGATGGTGATCGTGTTGCGCTCACCGGATTCACATACGGCAGCTCACCTGTCCGGCATGGCGCAATGCGTCGGCTATACATTGGCGGCTATTGGTCCGCTCGTTGTTGGCATGATCCATGGTGCGACAGGAAGCTTTGCCGCCTGCGGTATATTCTTTGCAGCCCTTGGCTTGGGAGCAGCCATCAATGGCTGGGGTGCCGGGCGTACCCGTCATGTCGGCGTGACGGTCATAAAAGAAGCATAAAAAAAAGCCCCGGAAATCCGGGGCTTTTTCTTTGGTGCGTCAAATTTATACGAACTGGCCGAGGCCTGGGATCGAGCCGACAACGGCGTCGACTGGTTCAGCCCCCGCCTTTTCCTTGGCAAAACGGATGGTTTCCTTGGCAACGCCGGAGATTTCACCCATGCCGAGGCCAGCGCCCATCAGCTGCGAGCCGAGACCCATCACGCCGCCCATCAGGCCGGAAAGCAGACCGCCACCCTTGACCTGCGAAATGGCTTCTTCGGCGCCCGGGAAAGCTGCCAAAAGCTGCTGTACTTTATCCGCTGGGCCTTCTTTCTGCAGAAATGCCAAAATCATGCCAACAGCCTTTTCAGCAGTAGCCGCATCAATGCCAACATTGGAGGTGATGCGCGCGATCAGTTCGTCCATGAGAGTCTCCCAAATTTCTTACGTTTACGTAATATGCATTCTCATTGGCGCTTTGCAAGCTTTCCTGATTTAAAATATTCGCATTTTTCTGTGACGGCATGACGCCAAAATTGCACATCAATGGATAAAATGGCTTAATCATTGTTGCAGGGCGGTAGTGCTAGTATATCGTAAGGGAGCAAACCTTTTACGGAGCGACCTGCCTCATGACTGCTGATGATGCCATTTTCCTTGGTGCAAGCCGCAAACCAGACGATTCCTACCAGCAGCCTGAATATCTGGCGCTGAAATATGGTAACAGACATGGCCTCGTTACCGGTGCGACAGGTACTGGTAAAACGGTCACGCTGCAGGTTCTCGCCGAGAGCTTTTCGGCGGCTGGCGTTCCAGTCTTCTGTGCCGATATCAAGGGCGATCTTTCCGGCATCGCCGCCAAAGGTGTCGTCAATGACAATCTGACCAAGCGCGCAGAGGAAATTCAGCTCAACCCATATGAGATGCGCGCATCTCCCGTTATTTTCTGGGATATTTTTGGCGAGCAGGGCCATCCGGTCCGTGCCACGATCTCCGAAATGGGGCCGCTGCTGCTTTCGCGCCTGATGAACCTGACTGATGCTCAGGAAGGCGTTCTTAACGTTGCTTTCCGTTTGGCCGATGAAGAAGGCCTACTGCTGCTTGATCTCAAAGATTTGCAGGCAATTCTCGCGGAAATGGCCGAACGTTCGGCTGAGCTTTCTGCAAAATACGGTAACGTCAACAAGGCGTCGGTTGGTGCGATTCAGCGCTCGTTGCTCGTGCTTGATCAGCAGGGCGGCTCCAAATTTTTTGGCGAACCCGCCCTTCGTATCGCTGATCTGATGCGGACGACGACCGACGGTCGCGGTGTTATCAGCGTGCTCGCAGCCGACAAGCTGATGATGAGCCCGCGCCTTTATTCCACTTTCCTTCTCTGGCTCATGTCTGAACTCTTCGAAGAACTTCCCGAAGTGGGCGATCCTGACAAGCCGCGTCTGGTCTTCTTCTTTGATGAAGCGCATTTGCTGTTCGATGAAGCACCGAAGGCGCTGGTTGATCGCGTCGAGCAGGTGGTTCGCCTGATCCGTTCCAAGGGCGTTGGTGTTTATTTTGTGACGCAGAATCCGCTCGATGTGCCTGAAACAGTGCTCGCACAGCTTGGCAATCGTGTTCAGCATGCGCTCCGCGCTTATACGCCTCGCGAAACAAATGCAGTGAAGACCGCTGCCGATACGTTCCGTCCAAACCCGGATTTCAAGACGTTTGAGGCGATCACCAACCTTTCAACCGGTGAAGCACTGATTTCGACCTTGCAGGCCAAGGGCGTGCCTTCGATGGTGCAGCGCACATTGATCCGCCCACCATCGTCGCAGATTGGTCCTCTGACGCCTGAAGAACGGGTGAAGATCATTGCCGCAAGCCCTGTCTCCGGCCAATATGATCAGACAATCGACCGCGATTCAGCGTTCGAAATGCTGGCGCGCAAAGCGCAGGCAGCAGCCGACGCCCAGCAGAAGACGAAGCAGGAAGAGGCCGGTGAAGGCGGCGGTATTTTTGGCGATCTGTTGGGAACTGCGCTTGGAACTGGTCGTCGATCGGGCCGTCAGACAGTTGCAGAAACGGCCATGAAATCAGTGGTTCGTTCTGTCAGTACGTCACTTGGACGTGCGCTTGTGCGCGGCATTCTTGGCAGCTTCAAGCGCTGATAGATAATGGTCTAAAATGAAAAAAAGCCCCGGTTTTCCGGGGCTTTTTTTGTATCTCGTAAATTCTGGATTACATAACCAGAATAGGCGATTTCGGTGGAACACGGTTGTAAAGATCGATGATATCCTGGTTCATCAGGCGTACGCAGCCCGAAGAAACGGCCTTGCCGATCGACCACCATTCAGGATTGCCGTGCAGACGATAGATCGTGTCCTTGCCATCCTTGAAGATGTAAAGAGCGCGGGCGCCGAGCGGATTCTTGAGACCTGGAGCCATGCCGCCGTTGCGCGAGCTGTATGGTTCGAGTTCTGGCTGGCGGGCAACCATTTCATCCGGTGGCGTCCAGCGTGGCCATTCGCGCTTGTACTGGATGACTGCGCGGCCCGACCATGCAAAGCCGTCGCGGCCGATGCCGACGCCGTAGCGCATTGCCTGTCCATTGCCCAGCACCAGATAAAGGAAACGGTTTGCCGTATCCACGACGATTGTGCCTGGCATTTCGCCAGTTGGATCCTGAACGACCTGGCGAAGATAGCGCTTGTCCATCTTCTGGATCGGAATGGCCGGTAGCTGAAAGCCATTGTCTTCTACAGCGGCATACATGGATGCCCAGCTTCCATAAGAAGCATCAACATTGGCCTGAGGGGTCCTGTTGATAGGATTGCCATTGGCATCAACATCAATGATTGGAACATTCTGCCCCAACTGAGCGCAACCGGCGAGGCCGGCCGCCGCTGTTGCTGTCATGGCCGTCAGAAAGGAACGGCGGGTAAGGGTCGTTTGCATATGAAAACCATTTTAGTGGCGGGAGGATTTTTAGATACAACGGTTAGGGTTAATGAAGTGCGACCAACTGGTTGTGATAATCGCAGATTCTGCGGCTATAACGGCGTTAGACGCGTTTTGTTGCGGGCAAAACGCCCGATAATTGTGGCTCTCAGCCGTTCGTAATAAGGCCTAAAAGTGGCTGAAGCGCTGCAACAGGCCTCGTGTTGCCGTTGCGACACAATTTTAGCCGCAACAGGCGGTTGTCACCCATTTTGCGTTGTTCAAGTTTTAGTGAGATTCAGTCGAGCAATTGCAGGCTCGGCAGAATGAGGGCAGGGGGATATTGCTTATACTCGTCGGGTTGGTTGGAGCGGTTGATCCAGACCGCGCGCATTCCGAATCGTGCGGCCCCTGCAACATCCCAGCGATTGGACGATTGAAACGAAATCGCCGACGGATAAAGCCGCCATTGCATCGTGATGAGTTCATAGACTGACGGTGACGTCTTATAACGCCTGACGCTATCGGCAGAAATGACATCATCAAGCAGGACATCGAGTGCAGAGGATTTGACTGCGGCTTCAAGCATAGCGGGCGAGCCATTGGACAAAATAGCCAGCCGCGCTCCCCGGCTTTTCAGGCTTTTGAGGGCCGCTGGCACTTCTGGATAACAGTCTAGCTTCCAGTATGCTTCAAGCAAATCGTTGCGAAGTGCCGGATCGACAGATGGATAGCGTGCAAAGGCGAAATCCAGTGCTTCTTCTGTAAGCTTCCAGAAATCGCGATATTCGCCCATCAGACTGAGCGTCCACGAATATTCGAGCTGCTTGGTTCGCCAGAGCAGGGAGAAGGCCGCGCCATCCGGTCCCGCTTTATCTTCATGCCTACGCACGGCGGAATGCACATCGAACAATGTGCCATACGCGTCGAAAACATAGGAACTGTGGGACACCGATTTTCTCCGTTCGTGCATCAATCTCAAAAAAAGTAAAGTGAACCCTATCCTCATGCAATTTCAATAATAATTCATTGTGATGGGCGCTAAATTTAGAACATCCGGCATTGCCGCCTGCGGCATTGCGGCCTATGTAGATTGCGCACGCAAGTTTCCGGGTATGTGTTCGCACTGCCCCACAGTAGCTGCCTATTGTAAGCTGAAAGACAGAGGAGAGTTCCAATGGCCTTTGAACTGCCCGCCCTTCCGTACGATTATGACGCACTTGCTCCGTTCATGTCGCGCGAAACCCTCGAATTCCACCACGACAAGCACCATCAGGCTTATGTTACCAATGGTAACAAGCTGCTCGAAGGTTCCGGCCTTGAAGGCAAAAGCCTCGAAGAAATCGTCAAGGAAAGCTTCGGCAAGAATCAGGCGCTCTTCAACAATGCTGGTCAGCACTACAACCATCTCCATTTCTGGAACTGGATGAAGAAAGACGGCGGCGGCAAGAAGCTGCCAGGCAAGCTTGAAAAGGCTGTTGAATCCGATCTCGGCGGCTACGACAAGTTCCGCGAAGACTTCATCGCTGCTGGCGCTGGTCAGTTCGGTTCGGGCTGGGCATGGCTGTCGGTTAAGAACGGCAAGCTCGAAATCTCGAAGACCGCAAACGGTGAAAGCCCGCTGGTTCACGGCGCAACGCCAATCCTCGGCGTCGACGTATGGGAACATTCCTACTACATCGATTACCGCAACGCGCGTCCGAAGTACCTCGAAGCTTTCGTTGATAGCCTTGTTAACTGGGATTACGTCCTGGAGCTTTACGAAAAGGCATAATTTGCCCTTCAGTAATGACAATGAAGAGCCCCGCGAAAGCGGGGTTTTTCTTTGCATAGAAAAAGTTCAATCGCCATTCGGGCTTAACCCAAACCCGTGAGTCATACGCATGGTTTTGAGTGCAAGGGACCGGTGGGTCAGGAAATGCTTGAATTTAAAAGGTGAGTATTAATATCAAGTAATATCCTTTTTATATAGTGATAATCTTGAATGCCTCCATGATTAAACAATAGTATTTATATCAAGTTTTTCACGTTGTCGTGAATGCGCTGTAATAATCGATATAAACTCGGCGTGTTACTTTTAAGAAGTGGGATTTATTCGGCGTCTTTGTTGCAAAGACTGAGATTGTATCGGATATTTTTACCAAGGGACGATCGTTGTTCAATTTTTAGATGCGGAGGATCGCATGCGTTCATTTTTTCTCGCCGTCAGTTCAGTGGCTCTTTTGACTGCCGGTGTGGCACATGCCGATGCTATTGCAGATCGTCAGGCAATCATGAAAGACATGGGCCGTTCTGTTGGACAGCTCGCGCCAATGGTGAAGGGTGATAAGCCTTTCGATGCGGCAGCCGCTCTGGCTGCCCTTGAAAAGATCGATGCCGACGCAAAGAAGTTCGACGTTGATGCCCTGTTTCCTGCAGGTTCCGATCAGGGCGACACGGAAGCCTCACCAAAGATTTGGGAAAACAAGGAAGACTTCGTCAAGCACGTCGAAAAATTCCGCTCTGATGCAGCCGCAGCGCTCGCGGCCAAGCCTGCTGATCTCGATGCGCTGAAGCCAGCCTTTCAGCAGGTTGCCGCCAATTGTGGTTCCTGCCACCAGGCTTATCGCGTGAAAAAGAACTGACAAGAGCATCTGAGCCAATAGCGCGAAGCCTCTCCGGGGCAGATAAGTCTACTGACTGATTTCTGATCCCGCTTCGATGCATCGGATAATGTGCAAACAAAGGGATAGGGCGGTTTCAACAATTCTACTTGAATAGAAACCGCTCTAGCAGAACAATGGTCCGTAAACTCGCATATGCTGCCGGCGCGATAGTCATCATTGGTGCCGCCACCTTTTGGGTGCTGACAACGCCTCAGACGGTGGACCAGTCGGTGATTGCAGCTTTGCAGCCAGGTGATGCGACAAAGGGCGAGCATGTGTTCTGGGCAGGGGGCTGTGCTTCCTGTCACGCTGCTCCCGGCGCGTCGGGTGATGACCGCAAGGTTCTTACTGGTGGACATGAACTGGTTTCAGATTTTGGCACATTCATTGCGCCTAACATCTCTCCGTCAGCGCAGGGCATCGGTAACTGGACCCTGCATGACTTTGCAAATGCAATGCTGAAAGGTGTTGGGCGGGCAGGGGAACACCTTTACCCTTCTTTCCCTTATACATCCTATGCAAAGATGCAGCCGCAGGATGTTGCAGACCTTTTCGCCTATATGAAAACCCTGCCTGCGTCGGATAATGTGGCACCACCCCATAAGCTGAGCTTCCCATTCAATATCCGCCGTGGATTGGGTCTTTGGAAGCAGCTTTACCTTTCCGATAAGCCGGTCGTTGAACTGGAAAATGCATCCGATCAGGTGAAGCGCGGTCAATATTTAACAGAAGCGCTTGGCCATTGTGGCGAGTGCCATACGCCGCGTAATGTCATTGGCGGGCTTGATGATAAGCAATGGATGGCCGGTGCGCTGTCACCTGAAACGGGAAGCGATGGTCGCAAAGGTGTGGTTCCCAACATTACCTCTGGTGAAGGCGGTATTGGCGAATGGGGCGAGAACGATATCGCCTATGCGCTGCAAAGTGGCTTCACACCGGATTTCGACTCACTCGGCGGATCGATGGCCGATGTCGTTGCCAATATGGCGCATCTGACAGACGCAGATCGCGACGCGATTGCCGCTTATCTCAAAGCCATTCCGGCGCATTCAAACGGCTATCCGTCCAATCGCTAGAGCATAATTCCTTAAACTTGAGTCAGTTTAAGATGAAATTATGCTCTAGTTTTAAAGTGTTAGAGCGACCTTTGCGCGCCTATTCAGGCGCACGGCGCTCTAATTACCGCTTCGTACAGCGAACAACTGTTGCGGCACCGGCATTGGTGTATTTGCTCTGCATTGTGTAGAGCCAACCTTTACACTCAGCCATTGTCTTGAAGCAGCGGAAGCGATCAATCGGAACCAGCCCATCGCCATCGCTGACAAATGGTGAATCGTCTACACCGCTGAACTGACCGACAATAACGCCGCTACCGCGTGGTGGCGTATTGCAACGTTGACCCGCAAATTCGCTGACGTTTTTGCGGACTTGTGCGTTGGCGGCCGATACTGACGGTAGTGCTACAAAAGCGGAAACCAGTAAACTCAATGCGGCCGTTGAAACGGTGAAGCCCTGACGCAACATGGAACACTCCCACTATTTGAAGTTATTCAACTAGAGCGGTTTTAGCGAATGCTGAGCCATTGAAACTGCTCTATCTATTTGTTCTTACGCATTTCCAGACGCAAAATCGGTTCCCACTTTTGCTGGAAATGCTCTAAGAAGATTATACGCCATTTGGTGAAGTTTTCTAATCTCAAATTTTCTTACAACTTCCGATATTTGTTCACTAAATTAGGCTTAAGATCGAAAGTACGTTCACTTCTTAAGTATTAATCTTGTTGACGAAAGGCATCGTTATTTATTGACAGCAGCACGGTTCCGGCACCTGCCGCCTGCAGACGAATGTCTCGGTGAAGCCCGGCTTTTGATATCTTCACCCTCGAAGCATTTCGTTGGTGGTAATGCAGGCACCCATCGCAATTGAAATGTGATTTGAGGAGTCTGTGATGTCTTCGGGACAATCACTCGATAATCGTTTTCTGCACGCTTCTCCGGGGCGTGTGTTTCTGACCAATGTGCTGCCCATGACGCTCATCATGGTGATGAACGGCTTGCTGAGCGTGGTCGATGCAATCTTCCTGGCCATTTTGTTGGCGCCAGAGCCATGGCTGCAGTCAGTCTGGTCTTCCCGGCAATTATGCTCACAATTGCCATGTCAACGCTGGTCAGCGGCGGCATGTCGAGCCAGATGGCAAGGCAGCTTGGTGGCCGCAGGATTTCAGAGGCGGAAGCAACCTTTGCACGCGCTCATGGTCTGGCACTCATCATCGCGTTGGGCTTGATTGCGCTATTTTTTCTGGTTGGACGCCCGCTTATCAATGGTATGGCGGACGGCGATATGGCGCTTGCAGAAATGGCATATCTCTTTCTGTTCATCACCATTCTAGCGCTGCCGCTTCAATTTGTCCTTGGCCTTCATGCCGATGCATGGCGCAATGAGGGGCGAGCTGGCCTGATTGCGATAATGTCGGTCTGCGTGACGCTCGCCAATATTGCACTGAACTACATTTTCATTGCGAAGATGGAGCTTGGCATTGCCGGATCGGCTTTGGGTACGGTTTTTGCTCAAACTCTTGGCTTGTTGTTGCTGCTTGGTTTCAGGCAATTCAAGCAGGGTACGATTTCGCTCAATGCTTTGTGGCACAACTCCTGGGTCGGCGGTTGGGGACGTATAGCGGGTCTTGGGGCTCCGCTGAGTTTGAGCTTTATTGGCATTGCGTTGAGCACTGCCTTTGTGATCAGCGCGCTTCGTTTCTCCGAAGGCTCGGACTATGCGTTGAACGTTGCGGCTTATGGCATTGTAATGCGGATATTCGGCTTCACATATCTGCCTTTGATGGCCGTAGCGCTCGCAATGCAGAGCATCGTCGGCAACAATGTGGGTGCGGGTCTTTATAAGCGCTCGGACACTGTTTTGCGCATTGCGCTAACAACAGTGTTCGTCTATTGCCTCATCATTGAGATCATTGTCCTGATGGTCAGTAATTCCATCGGCTTGATCTTTGTGGACGACCTTGCAGTGAGTGAAGCGGTGGCACAGATCATTCGCCCAATGACCTATGCTTATCTTTTCACCGGGCCCGTTTTGGTTTTTGCGCTTTATTTTCAGGCCATTGGGCAGCCCGCACGCGCAGGACTTCTGACATTGAGCAAGCCGTTTGTGCTTCTGCCTGCTTTCGTAACGGTGCTTACAGCATTCTGGGGCGTTAATGCGATCTGGTTTGCATTCACGCTCGCAGATACGGTGATTGCGCTCATAGCTTTCGCAGTTCTGATTGCCGCTTTGAAGAAGCGGACATCGACAGGCGGGCTTGGACTGTCACCTGCAGTGAAGCTCGCAACGGAACGTTACAGCGGTTCCAGTTAAGAATGAATCGTTGGAACCGTTGTAACTGTTTGTTTTTACGTATTATCCGACGCGAAACTGCTTCGCACTTTTGCTGGAAATGCTATAAAAACGAAAATTCCCGCCGGATGTAAATCCGGCGGGAATTCCAATTTTCTTGCATTTATCGATAAGCCGTCAGGCTTTTCCAACGGCCTTCAACGCAAAAGCATAAGTGTAGGCAACTTCTTCCAGTCGAGAGAAGCGACCTGAGGCACCGGCATGTCCGGCATCCATATTGATGCGGAAAAGAACCGGATGATCGTCCGTCTTAAGCTCACGCAGTTTCGCAACCCACTTGGCAGGTTCCCAATAGGTAACGCGTGGGTCGGTCAGACCAGCCACAGCCAGAATGCGCGGATAGGCTTGCGCGCTGACATTATCGTAAGGCGAATAGGCTGCGATGTTGCGATAATCGGTTTCCGAGGTGATCGGATTGCCCCATTCCGGCCATTCAGGCGGCGTCAGCGGCAAGGTATCATCGAGCATGGTGTTGAGCACATCCACGAACGGAACTTCCGCAATGATGCCACCAAAGGCTTCCGGTGCCATGTTGGCGATAGCGCCCATCAGCATGCCGCCTGCCGAGCCGCCATGGGCGACAATGCGATCATGGCTGGTGAAACCATGCGTGACGAGGTGTTTTGCTGCCGCGATGAAGTCCGTAAACGTGTTGGTCTTTTTTTCACGTTTGCCGTTTTCGTACCAAGCAAAACCCTTGTCCTTGCCACCACGAATATGCGCGATGGCATAGACGAAGCCGCGATCCACGAGCGACAGACGCGAGGTGCTGAAACTTGCCGGAATGGTGATGCCGTAAGAACCATAGCCATAAAGCAGGCAAGGGGCCGAGCCGTCGAGCTTTGTATCCTTATGATAGATCAGCGAAACGGGCAGCAATTCGCCATCCGTTGCCGGAGCGAGAACGCGCCGTGTGATGTAATCAGCAATATTATGGCCTGATGGAACTTCCTGCGTTTTGAGCAGTGCGCGTTCACGCGTGCGCATGTTGTAATCGAACAGTTGCTCAGGCGTGGTCATCGAAGAATAGGAGAAACGAATAACATCCGTATCGTATTCCGCGCTGCCATGCAGGCCGAGCGAATAGGCTTCTTCGTCGAATGCGATGGCGTGCTGCTCGCCGGTTTCGCGATCACGGATAACGATGCGCGGCAGGCCATTGTCACGCTCCATCCAGACCAGATGCCGCTTATAGGCGGAATGCGACAGGATCAGGCGTCCCGGCACTTCCGGAACCAGCTCTTCCCAGTTTTCAGGCTGCGGTGCCGATGCCGGTGCGCGCATGATCTTGAAGTCTTTGGCGCCATCAACATTGGTCAGAATGAAGAACTCATCGCCGCCAGGCGCGATATCGTATTCAACGCCTGTTTTACGAGCCATGATCAGCTGCGGTTTTGCAGATGGATCATTTGCAGGCAACAACCAGCATTCCGAAGTCTCGTGATCATGAATATCGATGAAGATGAAGTCATCGAGTGCCGAGCCACCAACGCCAAGGAAGAAACCGGCGTCTTTTTCTTCAAAGATCAGCTTGTCCTGCGTCTGTGCTGTGCCGATCTCATGATAGAAAACCTTGGATGGTCGGTGATTTTCATCCAGCAAAGTATAGAAGAAACCTTTGCTGTCAGCATCCCAGCTGCCACCGCCATTGGTATCTGTCAGAATATCTTCGAGATCCGACATGCTGTCGAGGTCACGTACCTTGAGCTTGTAGAACTCTGATCCCTTGTCATCATAACCCCAGATCAAACGATTGTGATCGGGCGAATGAACGGCAGATGCGAGGCGGAAATAGGCTTTGTCTTTCGCTTCCTTGTCGCCGTCGAGCAGAATGGTTTCATCACCGCCATCGCGCGGGGTGCGAATGAAGTAAGGCTGCTCGCCGCCGGTCCGGAACGACATGCCGTAAGCATAGGGGCCATCCTTTGAAGGAATGGATGAGTCGTCTTCCTTGATGCGTCCGCGCATCTCGGCAAAAAGCTGCTTCTGAAGTGCATCTGTGTCCTGCATCAACGCAGTCTGGTAGGCATTTTCCGCCTCCAGATGCTCGCGGATTTCGGACGCCAGAACGGACGGGTCTTTGAAAACTTCTTGCCAGTTTTCAGCGCGGAGCCAGGCATAATCATCGGTGCGGGTGATGCCGTGGCGTGTGTCGCTCGCGGGGTGCTTTGGTGCTTTTGGTGGCTGAGGAAAATTGGTGTCGTGTGGCATGTAAAATCCAGTAAAAAGCAAATGAAATCAGTCCGAACCGTTGTGCCGGTCCGGACTGTGAAGCACAGGAATTAATCCTGATCGAAGATCAGTGCATTACCGTTCATGCAATAGCGCAGGCCGGTTGGCGGAGGGCCGTCCGGGAAAACGTGACCCAGATGTGCATCGCAATCCGAGCAACGAATTTCCGTGCGGTTCATACCGTAGGAGTGATCTTCAAATGCTGAGACGGCATCTGGTTCGATCGGCTGAAAGAAGCTCGGCCAGCCAGTGCCGGACTCGTATTTCGCTTCCGACTTGTAGAGTGGACGGTCACAGCAAACACAACGATAGGTGCCGTGTAAGGAGCTGTCGAAGTTCGGGCTTGAAAAAGCGCGTTCCGTGCCGTGCTGTCGGGTGATCTGATACTGGATCGGCGTAAGCTGTTCGCGCCATTCCGCATCGGTCTTCACAACCTTCAATGGGCGGGTTTGATCGGTAGAGCTAGACATATATATCTCCTCTCTTGAGCGAAGCCGTATGGATTTGAATGCGGCACAGTGCAAACGGACATAAACTCTTCAATATATTGTTGAATTGCTTGTGCGTTTAGATGCCTGCATGTGCTCTGCGTTTCGTAGCGATTATATAGTTGGTGGATAAGCCAAATGCGAGCTGATCTGAATGAAATATATTTTAATTATGCCTTTTTGCTGCCCGACTCCCTGTTCATGGTCGCAATCAATAAATTGTGTTTGTAGTGGCGTGGGTAAATAGACTTGGCAGAAAAAAACTATTGCTTATGTGTGAGCTACAAATTAATGAAGCTGCGGAAAAGAGATGCAAATCCCCCCATCTTTAAGAATATATGGCTGAGCTGAAAATAGCGTCAAACGCGTTTGGCTACAGCATAATTCCTTAAACTTGAATCAGTTTAAGGTAACGTTATGCTGTAAATATAGATTGTTAGAGCGACCTTTGTGCGCCCAAGAGGGCGCACGACGCTCTAGTCTGAACGGTAATTGGTTTTTTGTGTTTAAGTACATTGTATTTGCACAACCAAGAAGAAATCAATTCCGTTAATGTAAAGTGGTTTGACAATTCTATTGCAAATGGCACTATTCATTGGTATTCGCATCGCGAAATGAGTTGGGCAGGGCATAAGAATTCGCGTAGACGGCAATCGGTTTTGAGAGTCGCAGTCTGCTTGATAAAAAGCAAAGACAAAAAAAGGAAATACAATGGAAAACCCTGAAATTTACGACGAAAGCGCAGAACTGCTTCTCAGCCTTACTGCTGATGTTGTTGCTGCTTACGTCGGAAACAACTCCATTCGTGCGAGCGAACTGCCTCTCCTGATTTCGGAAGTGCATTCTGCTTTCAAGCGTCACGTTGAGCGTGAAGAAGCTCCGGTTGTTGTTGAAAAGCCGAAGCCAGCCGTCAACCCAAAGAAGTCGGTTACTGACGATTACATCATCTGCCTGGAAGATGGTAAGAAGTTCAAGTCGCTGAAGCGTCACCTGATGACTCATTACAGCATGACGCCAGAACAGTACCGTGAAAAGTGGGATCTCGATCCTAACTACCCAATGGTTGCTCCAAACTATGCTGCAGCACGTTCGCGTCTTGCAAAGAAAATGGGTCTGGGCCGCAAGCCTAAGGACGCATAATTATAGCATCTCCAGTAAGAGTGCGAAGCAGTTTTGCTTTGGATAATGCGTAAAACCAAACAGTTACAGTGGTTCCAACGATTCAGTCTGAACTGGAGCCGCTGTAATCAAATCCTGGTATCGGAAGCTTGTGTTTCGATACTGACATGCGATTTGTTTGATGATGGCTCCGAACGCATGAGGTAACCTTCATGCTCTCCGGGCCATTATTCATTTGAATTTATAGCATCGACTTTTGCTTTGCTTTTATCCCGCATAGCCGGTCCAAAGCCTGTTTTAATGCAATATGTCGATTAAGATCATAGCTCCAGTGTCCGCGAACACCACGAAGACGTTCGCGTTCGATAAGGCGGTTTAGGCGGCCTTTTGCCTGCCGCTGCTCCTCAGCTGGGGCGTGGAGAAGCTTATCCATATCAATCCCTGCTATGATTTGCAGCGCTGCGCGTTGTATCGCGCTCATGCGCTCTTCTTTGCGCGCGTTCAAAAAGGTTTGGGTTGCTTCTCTTAGGGCTAATTCCATTATCATACTCCTCGTCGGCTTAATTTGGTGCCGAAAGGATCGCGCATTTCGCGGTTTGATGGATAAATTCCTATTATTTATAATTTTGTTAGACGCGGTATCAATTTTCTGTTGTAAAAAACTTATCCACGCTTGCAAATTCCTCACTATAAGAAGATATTCCTATTACGGTGAGGAAAGATGAATGTCTTTGGAACTAACAGATATCATCCATACCCGGGCTGAAGCTCTTGAGGCTTTGAAGGTGATTGCGGCGCGACACGGTCGAGCCCTCAGGATAGATAATTCTGGTCGTGCGTTGGGTCGCAGGCGCCAGGAAAAAAGCGTGGAACTCTGTGACGCGTTGATCGATTTGTTGTCGGCACATTTTTCTGTAAGCGGCGCTGAACTGCGCTCGCCGCTAAGATGCAGAAGAGAAGTAGCACAGGTCAGACAGATCGGAATGTATCTGGCGCACACATCGTTTGGAATGGTGATGAGCGAGGTTGCATGTGGGTTTTCGAGAGACAGGAGCACTGTTGTTTATGCGTGTCATCTTGTTGAAGACAGACGTGATGACGAAGATTTTGATGCAGTGGTTTCCACACTTGAAAAGGTTGTGAATTCAGGGTTCTCGGCTTGGAGGATGGCAGCATGAGTGTGGCGTTATCAGCTTCTGAAATAAGATTGGTCCGCTTTTTAAAGCAGGGCGGCTGCGAAATGCAGGATTCCGTTCGCGAAACGCATGTATTGCTGGTTGGCGAGCAGGGAACCATTGCCGCAACGCGTTTCGAAATCGGTGAAATGCAGAAGCGCGGCGTCATCATCTGTGATGGCCAGCGCCTGGCTCTCTCTGTGCCAATCCGCAAGGTTGCTGCAAAATGTGCCAAACCAGCAAAGACAGCACGGGTCAGTCAGACAATTGAAACGGAGCAGGGGGAGACTGTTGAAATTAATCCAGCCGAATCACCGCTCGCAAAGCTTTATCGCCTTAGAAGTGCCGATGGTTGCAGCTTCATTTCTGAGGACGAGTTTCGGGCAGGCGAGCGCCTAAGAGCTGATTTCACGCGCGGTTCTTTAATGCCTTCGATTTCTGCGCGATGGGATGCAAGTGTGGGCAATTCGGGTCGTTCCGGTCCCGGCGGGATGGCCGAGCTGACTGATATTGCACTGGCGAGCAGAATCCGTGTGGAGCGTGCGCTGGAAGCGGTTGGCCCCGAACTTAGCGGGGTCCTGATTGATATCTGTTGCTTCCTGAAGGGATTGGAAACTGTCGAGCGCGAGCGTCAATGGCCGGTGCGTTCAGGGAAGATGTTGCTAAAAATGGGGCTGGCAATGCTGAATAGGCACTATAATCCGCCGCGCGCAGTCGAACATAGGTCGCCGGCAGTGCTGCATTGGGGTGCGGACGATTATCGTCCGACTGCTCGTCCCGGCCAGGGTTGAATTGGGGGTGCTCATTTTGACCGCATTGACCCTTTGAAGACTTTGAACAACAAAGCATTAGCAGCGGGGGTGAGAATGAAAAGCAATCGGCAAAGTCTTGAGCGAGTTCTTGCAGAGCTTGAAGCTCGAGCGAAAACCGAACGTGTCTTCGGTAAGATTTATGCTGAAACCGCGCGTAATGAAGCCGATGCCGCTGATCAGCGCATCAAAGAAGGACGTTCCCGCGGACCTCTGGACGGTCGGATTGTATCGATCAAGGATCTATTCGATGTAACTGGCGAGCCAACGCTCGCTGGTTCCATCGTGCGTAAAATTGGATCGCCTGCCACCAATGATGCCCTCATTGTGCAACGTTTGAGGGATGCGGGCGCGATCATTGTCGGTAAAACGCATATGACGGAATTCGCCTTTACTGCAGTCGGATTAAACCCCCATTACGGCGTGCCAGCCAATGCAGTGGACCCAACGCGCGTTCCTGGTGGTTCATCGTCGGGGGCGGCAGTTTCGGTTGCAGAAGGCACGAGCGAAATCGCCATAGGTTCAGATACTGGCGGCTCTGTGCGAATCCCTGCCGCTTTGAATGGCGTAGTTGGCTTCAAACCAACCGCTAAACGCATTCCGCTGGATGGCGCATTTCCACTGGCCCCCTCACTTGATTCTATCGGGCCTCTGGCGCGGACGGTTGCGGATTGCATTCTGACGGACGCGATAATGGCTGGCGAAGCGCCTGTTCTGCCTGATGCTACAGATTTGAGCACGCTGACGGTTGGCTTGCCGGAAGGCGTGCTCTTGGCTGATATGGAGCCGGAAGTAGCGGAAGCTTTTGGTGAGGCGTTAAACGCTCTCAAAAATGCGGGCGTTAGGGTCGTCCCGCTTGAGGTCAACGATCTTATTTTAGAGCTGCGCAAAGCAGCACGGATTGGTTCGATTGCCGGTATTGAAGCAAGCCATGTTCATGCCGACACCTGGCTCAAAGACCCGGATGCAAATGTCGATCATCGGGTGAAGTATACGCTTGCAGAACGCTTGAATGTCTCAGATCAGGCATATGAAGGCTTGATGCAAACGCGGAAAAATCTGGTTCAGGAAATGGACCGGCGATTGGGTGGCATGGATTTCTTCGTAACCCCCACGACGCCAATTGTTGCGCCGACGATTGCGTCTGTCAGCGAAGATCCCGTTGAATATGACCGTGTTGAAGGATTGCTGCTGCGTAACACGCAGATCGCCAATCAATTCGACCTTTGCAGCATCACTCTGCCGATGCCGGTTAAAGGAATGCCAGCAGGATTCATGCTGACAGCCCGAAATGGTGCAGACAAGTTGTTGTTTGCTGCAGCTCTTGCCGTCGAAAAGTTGCTAGAGCGCCTCCCGAAAAGTGGGAACCGGTTTTCGGAATAAGATGCGCGTAAAGACAAACAGATAAAGCATCTCCAATGATTCAATCTGAACAGGAAATGCTTTAGGCTGAGACTTTCAATGCTGCTGCATCGCGGCGGATGCGCGCGACCATGGAGCGAAGACCATTTGAACGCTGTGGCGTAAGATGCTCATCAAGTCCGAGCTTCTTCAGCACCTCTTCCGGATCGGAAGCCACGATTTCAGACGCTTTACGGCCGGAATAGAATGCAAGCACGATAGCGACGAGACCGCGGACGATATGAGCATCAGAATCGCCGAGAAATTCGACAACCGGATCATTGCCTTCATGTGGAATAGTCTTCAGCCACACCTGGCTGACGCAGCCTTGAACCTTATGCGCCGCATCACGGGCATCATCTGGATAGGCTGGCAATTCCTTACCAAGATCAATCACATAGCGATAGCGATCTTCCCAATCGTCGAGAAATTCGAAGTCGGAGATAATGCTGTCGATTGTGGTGGTCATGATATTTGCTCAGATTTGATCCCGGATATGCCGTCTATATAGGGATAAATGTGACAAAGGTCACGGAAAAGCATCACTTGCGTGCGGGAATTGCACCTGTGGAAGAATGATCAAGTGCGCGCAGTGCTTCAGCGCGTGGCGTAGGGATCGGAATGGCATGGAGTACGCTTTTCGTGGGCTGCTCCGTCGTTGTGTCCTGCGTTACAGTAACTGGCACCGCAGTCTGCGGCTTTGTACCGAAGCGATCGCTTAAATATTCAAGTACTCCGCCGCTGCGTTCCAGCACACCGCTCGCGGCACTGGAAAGAATAGACGCGCCGTTTTCACACAAAGCAGGGTTGTTTACGCAAAGCTTGCCCAGTTCCAGCGCCGTTTTGCCATTATTGAGCATTTGGTCAATCGAATCCGGCTCCGCTTTGGTTTGAACCGGAGCGCTGTTCTTCGTCGATGTGTTTTCCTGATCCGCAGGAAAGAAGTGCGGCATCACCATGAATGCCAGCGACAGCCAGATTGCGGATTTGATGAGAAAACGGATCATTAGCTCAAAAATGTTGATCGGAAGCTTCGGGGCTATTCTCTACTGAATTTGAAAAGATTCCGTAACTGACGGATTCGACGCATTCATGACATGAAACAAATGCCGAGAGCCGAAGGCCTTGATGTCACTTGTCTACCTTCTGTTTACCATAGTGAAAAAACCCGGCCTCTGAACCGTCAGATTTTGGCTCAATGGACGCAACACGGCTCAGTTTTATCGTTTCTTTAAAGCCTCACCTGCAATTCTACTGTCGACGGGCTGATCCCTGATGGTGAAGCCAAACGAGTATTGAGTGAGTAAGGCAAGTTGAACGCCATTCTTTTGAACGCAGCACAGATCGTAGGCACGCAGGTGCAGGCGCTCGCGCGTTTTCACGAACGTTTCTGTCAGCGCTGGACTGAGCAATCAGACGCGTCTGCGATTCGCGTCGTCGGCTCATTCATGCTTTTCCCGGTTCTTTTGTTTGCTGCGGTACTCGCATCCGGCGTAGTGACTGATGTTGCAGCCATAGCCGTTCTCGCGGCGAGCCTTGCAGGCGTTGCCATGATTTTCTGTGCTCTGAGCCTGATGGGCTTGAGTGCCGCAGTCCTTGGTGGTCTGAATTTTGCCGCCTATGGCGCAGGGCTGGTTTCAATTGCCGCCTTTGCGAATACCAGCAATGTCACGCTTTGGCTTCTGGCTGCAGCTTTGCCGTTGGAAGCATGGTTCGTGAGCCGCAAGCCCATGGCAACACTTGGCGGCGCAGCTGTTGCGGCTTCCGTACTAAGTGCGTTTGGGTTGATCGGCGGCGCCACCGTTGCTGGTGCATCGTCGGTCTCATTGCTTGTTTTGATGCTTTACATGGCGAGCCTTGTTGCGCGCAGCTTCATGATCCGAAGCGCGATAACAGCGGCGCCACAGACTTTGAAAAAGCCTGTCGTTGCTGAAGGCGATGTGCAGCTTTCGATGGATGCTGAAGGTATTGTATCGGAGATTGATGCGAAGTCTGCCGCCGTTCTGGGCGTCAAACCCAAGATGCTGGAAGGCACGGCACTGATTGATCGCGTTCATGTGGCTGATCGCGTGCAATATTTGTCGCTTCTCGCAGACCTGCGCTCGTCGCGCACTGCCCGCGCAGCTGATATTCGTCTGCGCACACTTGAAAACGGTAGTCCGGTCTTTCTGTCATTCCGCATGGATGGTGCGGCAATGAATGGCGTGATCACGCTGATCGGACGTTCGCTTGAAGGTGAGCAGAAGCTCATTGAGGAAATCAATGCGCTGAAGGCGCAGCTTGAAGCGGAACGCATCGGCAAAGGTCGATTGCTCGCAACTGTCAGCCACGAGCTGCGTACGCCGCTTAATTCGATCATCGGCTTCTCTGATATGCTGTCGCATGAAATGGGATGCCAGCTGCAGAATGAAAAGCAGCGTGAATATGCCGGTCTCATTCACAAGTCGGGCCACTACCTGCTCGAGCTGGTCAATTCGGTTCTTGATAATTCAAGGCTGGAAACCGGCACGTATCGGATCGAACCGCAGAGCTTCAGCTTCCGCGATGCTGCTGAACTGTGTGCCGCGGTTATGCTGCCGCTCGCTGAAAAGAAGGGGCTTGCCTTCTGTCATCGTGTGAATGCGACAACCGGGGAGGTCGTTGCTGACCGCCGTGCAGTACAGCAGATTTTGCTTAATCTTGCTGCCAATGCGGTGAAGTTTACCGAGACTGGTGGCTGCGTCACCATCGACGCTACCCGCGTCATGATTGATGGACGTCCTCAGTTGGAAATTATCGTTGCCGATACGGGTATCGGTATCGAACCGGAAGATATGCAGCGCATTGGATCGCCATTTGTGCGAGCTGACAATAACTATACGCGCGCGCAAGAGGGAAGTGGACTTGGCCTTTCAGTGGTCAAGGGGCTGGTCGAGCTTCATCAAGGCTCGATGACCATTAAGAGCTGTGTGGGCGAGGGAACGGTCGTAACTGTTCTTCTGCCAGTCACAGGCCCGCAAAAACTGCTTGAGCAGGATTCTTTGGGAGAAGAAGATCAACAGAAGCTTGGCACGGTGATTGATATCCACCGTCACCAGGGAGAACGGATTAATGAGTGGCAGAAAGACGAAAACCGGGACCAAGGCCCAGAGCGGATCGATGCGCAAACCCGCAAAACGGCATAGTCTCGGTCGCCGCCTCCTTCAGTTCTTTTTCAATTCTGCTTCTAAGCTGGCGATAGCTGCTGGCGAATTCATTGTGCGCAATCCCGTGCTAACCGGTGGTGCGACGGCCTTTGCTGTGGTGATGGGCTTTGTTTCAGCCAATGCGCTTTGGTACCAGCCAGAAGCGCACAATGCCGTCTTCTTTAAAACCCGTGCGGACTTTGTGTTCAAGGCAACGCCGCGTGCGGTTCTGCCGGGCACAGCTGCTGCCAACAAATCTGAGGAAACAGCACCTACCCAAACGGCAAATGCGGAAACACCCGCAACGGCTGAGACGAAACCAGATCAGCAACCGACGGAAACTGCGGACCTGTCTCCTGATCGGCTGCAAACGACCGGCTCGATTGATGAAATGCTGCCCGCCCTTGCGCCAAATGCCGATATTGAAATTGCTCGACTGCAGCAAAGATTGCTGACGCTCGGCATCTATAAAGGTGCTGTCGACGGATTTACCGGTCCGCAAACACGCGAAGCAATTGAGCGTTGGCAGGCACTTCAAAAGAAGGTGGGCGTTCCGGCACAAAGTGGCGCGGTGCAGACGGCGAATGAAGATGATGTCGCGAAGGTGATTGATTTAGCGGTGCCGTCCCCAAGGCCTGAACCGGCGGTTTTGAAAATCGACGCATCAGCAAAACGCGCACCTGACCTTGCATCGCTGGAAAGCAAGCCGAGGCAGGAAAAGAAGCAGCTGGCTGCAGAACCTGCCGTACAACAGCAGGCAAAGATTTCCTCGCAGGATATCGTGCGGGTGCAGGCAGGCCTCAAAGCCTTCGGCAACGAAATGGTGAGCGTTGATGGTGTTCCGGGTAAATCCACGCAGGACGCGATTCGCGAGTTCCAGAAGCTGTTCAATCTTCGCGTCACCGGCGAAGTGGATGCCGCACTAATTTCCAAGATGCGTGAAATCGGTCTCATCAGTTGATGCAGGGTAAACTATGCGTCTGACATCGGATTTCTGGGTTTCGGCACTCATACGCAAAGTTCAGGGCGAGGGCGACTTTGCTTATCTCGCCCGCCGCGGTTCTAAAGAAGCCGGTGCAATTTTCATCAAGGTAAGTTCGCGCTTTGGCACATGTGATCTTTATTCACCTGCGCCGCAAACGTCCTATGAGGAAAACACAGACGGAGAGCGCATGTTTCTGCGCATTCTTCATGATGTCGATGACGTTAAAGCATCAGAACGCATGGATCGAGAGGTCAGATTTGATCCCGATCTTTGGCTTATAGAGTTGGAAGATATTGCCGATCCTGAGGGCTTTTTCTCAGTCTCGAAAGACGAGCTATAAGGTTGAACGCTTCGTTGCAGCCTCGTCATCCGTAGCCGTTACCATCTCGCGCAACTTGCTGCGAAGCAGTTTGGACATGTCATCTGCCTTCCATCGGCGCACGAGCATGACAGCCTTTTCCTGATCGATTGAACGATAAATCTGAATGAATTCGCGCAGGCCTTCGCGATCAGCGGCCACCGGCCCAAGCACGGCAGACATGACCATGAAACATTCGGAAGCAGACAAGCCAAGCGCACGCAAGGCGATAGGCAAATGTGAGGCGGGCCACTGACCGATAATGTGATCGGCACGCTCAAAAGATACGTCGAGAGAATCAGCCAATGCCGTGCGGAAAATCTGGTCGTCGATCAGAAGGGCTGTATCGATGAGATGTTCCGGGCTGGATAAGGCACCAGAGTTGAAAAACGATGGCTGATGCGGCAGCTCGCCTTCTGAACTTTCGGCCTCATTGATAGTGGGCTGGATTTCAGTCTTATCGGTTCCGAGCCCAGCAAGGTTTTCCTGTAAGGCCAACAGCCTATCAATAACCGGATCGGTGAAGCTGCGTAACACGCCTTTCAACAACGCATCGTCGGATTGTCTGCGGGCAATGGCGCGGGCATGAGCAAGGCCGTTCTTGCCGATGATATCGACGAGATCCTCAGACCGTAGCACAGGCGAACGCAAAAGAATCGGTGCGGAGATTTCGACAGGTTCGTTTGCGAGTGACAATACGAGGCGTCGTGGCGCGTCTTCAATCTGTGCCAGCGCCGAAGCGGCCTGCCGCTTGCCGCGCATAGTTGCGCGTTCAAGCAGCGGAAATGCAAGATCTTCAAGTTGGTGGGCATCATGCCGTCCGGGGCGTGTGATTGAGGCAAACGCAGCTATAGCAGCGCCAAGAAGGTCATCCGCTTTGCTCCCATCAGCTCTCAAATTTGATTGGTTCCGATTGCCTGAAATCTCTTCCAGGACGCGGAACTGATCGTTTGTCACGCAAGGTACTCCGGTAGGCTAATACTATTAACGCGGCCTGCCGCATGTCGGCAGACTGGATAATAGGCATGAAGCCTTAGCAACTCATTAACCGTGAGCAGGAAAGCGTCTGTTTTGCAGGTAGTTAACGACAGCATGTCTCCCGAAAGTGGGGAGCGGTTTCTGGATAAAGACAAGCTTAAAAACCAAAGCTTACAGCGTTTCGCCTAAATCGGATGGAACGCGATATGCTTTAAAGCGCCGTGCGCCCTCGTGAGCACACAAAGGTCGCTCTAACACTTTATATTTACGGCATAATTTACCTTAAACTGATTCAAGTTCAAGGAATGGTGCCCTATAACATTTCTAGCAAAAGTGCGAAGCGGTTTTGCGTCGGATAATGCGTAAAAACAAATAGTTACAGCGGTTCCAACGATTCCTTCTTAACTGGAACCGCTGTAGCTCGCTTCATACGGCGCACAGCTCGCTTGCGTGAAGAAGTTTTGCACTTGTTGACGCCAGCTTGCATCGGGAATGAAACTCCGCAGAACCACTGCTGCTTCGCTTACATCCTGCTCAATAATGATCGAGCGTCCATCATTCTGCACGCCTTCAGAGCGAAGAGCAGCGATGCCAATCGGGTCAGCGATAATGAGATCAAGCTGTTTGTCGGCCGATACATTGTCGTTGAGGCTGTAAAGATTGTCACCATTGGGAGCATAGACAGATAGTGACCAGAAGGGCGTGGCGCCTTTCGTCGTGATGTGGACCGGCCCTTCCGACAAATCAAACCGACAGGCAGCCTGCTCCATCAGCGGGTCCTGATCACTTATCAACCCTGATTTTTCGGATAGAAGGTGGAAGCGGTAGGTATCACCCAAAGCTTCCAGATGCGACCATGCATTCTTGCTTGAATAAAGCGGGACAAGCAGCAGGACAGCAATATGCACGATTGCAGCACCGATCAGGCCAAGAAGCAGTAAACGCAGAACTTTAGCCACGACATGCCTCCAGATTTGCGACCGGTACAATACGGGGCATGACAAGATCGACGAGGCCGGAAGAGCTTGCAGCCGGCGTGTCGTAAAGCGTCATCACCAGAACGAAGCTGCCGCTACCTTCAACAGGAAGCCAATTGTCCGGGCTTGCATTCGGACCAACCGTAACCTGCACGCGCCCGTCATTGTCATAGAGCATCTCACGCGAATGCAGCGCTGTCTGAAGACCTTCGCGAGGAACAATAGGCTCCAGATTGGTGTTGGCTGGATAAAGCGTCCAGAACCGCGTTGATGGTGTAAGGCCGGTCAAACGATAACTGCACCCACGACGCAGCTCCCTGCCATTGCTGTCACGGCGCGCATAGAAGGGGAGGCCTTCTGCTGTGCCGATAGCGAGGTAGGCTTTGCGGGCAGCGCGCGCTTTTGAATAAGGATCGGCGTCTGTCGTGCCGGAAGCTGGGTAAGCACTCCATGCACCCAGCTGCAATTCACCAAAACCATCGAAATTGTCGAGGGTGTAATCTGTTACCCAGATGCCCCCACCAAGCGAGATGACCAGAACCACCAGAACTTTGAGAATAGTCTTCAGCATAAGGCGCTCAGAGTACCGATACTTTCGAGCGCCCGGCAAGTGCAGGCACAGGTGGCGCGTTGCGAATCTTGTCGTTGAGTTCCTTGAGCGCCTTCGTGGCGACAGGTGACAGAACGCGCGGTGGTGCCGACATCATCTCTTCCGGCTTTCCGGTTGCAGCAACCTTTGGCTCAGCCGTCTTGGCCGGTGCAGGGAAGGCGGGTGTGATGCCCGGAATTGGCCTCAGCTCGATATTCTGATGGGCATAATTCATCATTCGCTGCCAGGCCATGGCAGGCAACACACCGCCAGTCAGATCCTTCATCGGCGTGAAATTATCATTGCCGAACCAGACAGCGGCGGTGAAATTGCCGGTAAATCCTACAAACCAGGCGTCACGATAATTCTGTGTCGTGCCGGTCTTTCCGCCAACGCGCGTCATTGGAAGTGCTGCCCGGCGGGCTGTGCCGCGTTCAGGCACCTGCACCAGCATCGAATTCATTTCGAAAGCGGCTTTCTCGGACAATGCCCGATGCGGTTTGGGCGCATCGCGAGAGAAGTCCCAGAGAACTTTGCCTTCAGAAGAGACGATCTGCGTGAAGGCATGACGATTGCCAGCCATGCCACCATTCGGGAAGACATTGAAGCCTGTCGCCTGATCCATCACGGTCATTTCGGACGTACCAAGCACCATGGTCTTGTGCGAGGAAATGGGTGATTCCACGCCCATTGCCTTGGTGAGTGCTACGATTGGCGCGGTCGTCAGATGATCGCGCGCCAGCCGAACCGGCACGGAGTTCAACGAGCGCACGAGCGCGGTTGTCAGGTCCACGCGACCGGCAAAGCTGCGGCCATAATTGCGTGGCGACCAGTTGCCCCAGCTGATTGGCGCGTCGGAAACGATGGTGTTCGGCGTCATGCCTTTCTCCATCGCAGCTGCATAAACATATGGCTTGAAGGATGATCCAGCTTGCCGCAATGCCTTGGTCGCACGGTTAAACTGGCTTTCGCCGTAATCGCGTCCGCCGACTAGCGCTCGCACCGAGCCGTCATTGGCGATGACGACCGTTGCAGCTTCGGAAACCTTATAATCCTTGCCGTACTGGCGCAGATGGAATTCGAGCGACTCTTCTGCGGCCTTCTGGATATTACGGTCGAGCGTAGTCCGCACCGTCAGGGTGTGTTGTGGTACGTTGCCCGCAATTTTCTTCACCTCTTCAAAAGCCCAGTCGAGGAAATAGTCCGGACTTTCATTTTTGGCGCGGTCGATGACGCTGGCCGGGTTGCGGCGCGCAACTGCCACCTGTCCGTCGCTCATGAAACCGCTTTCCACCATGTTCGATAGAACGACATTTGCGCGAGCGCGAGCGGCAGGAAGATTGACATGAGGCGCGAACTTCGCCGGCGCTTTGAACAGACCTGCCAGCATGGCAGCTTCGGCGAGACTCACATCCTTGATGTTTTTACCAAAGTAAAACTCGGATGCTGCCGCGATGCCGAAGGTGCCGCCGCCCATATAGGCGCGGTCGAGATAAAGCTGGAGTATCTCTTTCTTGCTCAGATTGCTTTCAAGCCAGATTGCAAGGAAAGCCTCCTTGATCTTGCGTTCGATCGTGCGCTCATTGGAAAGAAACAGATTTTTGGCAAGCTGCTGTGTGAGAGTAGAGCCGCCCTGAACAACACCGTTGGCGCGCAGGTTCTGGCTCAGCGCACGGCTCAGCCCCCAGAAATCAATGCCGTAATGATCGAAAAAGCGACGGTCTTCGGTGCCAAGCACTGCCTTGAGGACGTGGTCGGGCAATTCATCAATCGGCACAGCCTGCCGGTGCAGGATGCCGCGCTGGCCGATTTCGTTACCGTAACGGTCGAGGAATGTGACGGCATAATCATCCTGCGCGCGCCAGTCCTTCTTGGTTTCCTCAAAGGCAGGCAGCGCCAGCGCGAGCATGACGACAGAGCCGATCACGCCCAGCGTAAAACCTTCATCGAGAACCTCGACGACGAGACGACGGAACCCGCGCACCCGGAAACGCCGGGAGAAAATAGTGATGTTTTCCCACCATTCACGGGCATAAAAACGCATATTGTAGAGGCCGGAGTCAATCCAGGCGTCAAGACCGATGAGCCGCGAAACCCGGAAGGGCTTGCGCTTTTTCTTGTCAGTATCTTCATCGGCTGTTTTACGCATGAACTCTACTTTATAGCCGTTAAAGTTGTGAGACGAGCGAAACCTACCCGTCAATCATATCAGATTAATAAGCTATAACTCACGTAAATTAGTAAACAGATCTCATAAAAAGATCAGGAAAAGAATCATTGATAGGAAAATAGTCCTTGACGGCGTAACGGTCATTTGCTAGCTATTAGATACAGTCAGAAAAGTGTGACTGGTGCCGAAGAAGCCTCGATACCCCCGGCTTTTATCGGCAATGCAAAACCCCGGAAGCTTCATGCTTTCGGGGTTTTGCATGAAAAAGGGGAGTTTGACGGATAAGGCCGTTGAAAACGCGAAAAATTGACGAGTGCCGCGAGGCGAGGGTCAGGCTGGCTTTTCGCCTGCAAGTGAAACACGACGTTGCCGTCACCGAAATCGCAAAGGTGATGGGATGCTCCGAGAGACAATATCTTCATTGGTTGAAGCGCTTTGGTCTGAATGAGCAGGTGCAAATCAAATCGTCCAGCACCGAACATGCTCTGCAACGATTGCGGACTGAGCTCAACAAACTGATCGATGGGGAGGAGCTGCCAGACAAAAACAAGGCAGAAGCCCTCATGGCTCTGGCGAAAGCCGTGAAGACGGTTGGTGAGCTTGCAATTGAAACGGGGCGTCGGAAGTGGACGGTGGTGCTTTGGCACCAAGCCTTCGTGAAGCCAGACAGGCTCTGGCTCGCATAGACAGGAGAATCGACGAACTTGCAAAAAGGCGCGCGCAGGAAATCTTGGGGCGCGGACTTGACGCGAAATCAGATCATGACAGCAGAAAGCGAATGGCTGCTCAAGGCGCGTGATGCGCAATTGCCGCCGCCCGCCGGCTGGCGAACCTGGCTTATTCTGGGTGGTCGCGGCTCTGGCAAAACGCGTGCTGGTGCTGAATGGGTTTCTGGCATGGCACTGGGCCTGGCACCTTTTGCAGCAAAGGCTTGTGGGCACATCGCGTTGGTCGGTGAAACTTTTGCCGATGCGCGCGAGGTGATGGTGGATGGTCCATCCGGCATATTGTCGGTCTCACGGCTTTCGCGACCGCGATATGAAGCAACGCGTAAGCGACTTCTGTGGGACAATGGTACGGTGGCGTCGCTTTACTCATCCGAAGATCCAGATGGTTTACGTGGACCGCAATTTGATGCTGCATGGTGCGACGAGCTGGCCAAGTGGAAAAATCCCCAAGCCACATGGGACATGCTGCAATTTGGCCTGCGTCTGGGCGATTTCCCGCGTCAGGTTTTGACGACGACACCGAGGCCCGTGCCTTTGTTGAAGGCATTGATCAGCGATGCTTCAGTTTCGATGACGCATATGCGGACATCTGAAAACGCAGCCAATCTGGCGAACGGTTTTATTGAGACGATTAACCAGCGATATGCCGGAACGAGGCTTGGACGGCAGGAACTCGATGGCGATTTGATTGAAGAACGCGCAGGCGCCTTGTGGTCGCGCGACCGGATAGAACAGTGCTTTGAGGTTCAGGCACCGGAACTTATCCGCATTCTGGTGGCGATCGACCCTCCTGCTTCTTCGGGTAAGTCGTCGGATGCTTGCGGGATTGTGGTTGCAGGTATCGATGAAAATGGTTTTGCGCATGTGCTTGCCGATGAAACCATGAACATGGCCAAGCCACATCAATGGGCGCGACGGGCGATTGCGCTTTATCATTCCGTTGAAGCGGATGCGGTTCTGGCTGAGGTTAATCAGGGCGGCGAAATGGTTGCAGCCGTGCTTGCGGCGGAAGATGCGACGGTGCCGGTTTTGATGCGGCGTGCCTCGCGCGGCAAGTGGTTGCGCGCCGAGCCGGTGGCAGCCCTTTATGAACAGGGGCGTGTTCGCCATACCGGGCGTTTCGCAGCACTTGAAGACGAAATGTGTGACTTTGCGCCTGAAGGGCTCTCGAACGGACGCTCGCCGGATCGCCTTGATGCACTCGTTTGGGCGCTGACCGAACTCATGCTGGGTGGCGAACGAAAGCCACGTATCCGGCGCTTCGGGTAAAATTTAACTTTATTGGAGAGCCGATATATGGCGTGGAACTGGCCGTGGCGCAAAGTTGCCGCGAATGCCCCTTCGTATTCTGAAGCGGGGCGAGAGAGAAAAAGCGCAAATGGCTTCGTGGCGCTGCATATGGAGCGCGGCGCTTCGTGGATTGCGCGGGATTATACGTCGCTCGCTCGTGAGGGCTTCATGCGCAATCCGGTCGCGCATCGCTGCGTGCGGCTGATCGCGGAAGCGGCCAGCAATGTGCCGTGGCTGCTTTATGAAGGCACAACCGAACATGAAGTGCATCCGCTGCTCGACCTCATCGCGACACCGCAATGCGGGCTTGATGGTAGCAGTTTCTTCGAGCGGCTTTATGGGCATTTGCTGATTTCGGGCAATGCATATGTCGAGCGGGTTGATCTGCCGAGCGGTAGAAGTGAGTTGCATCTTTTGCGGCCTGAAAGGGTGACGCTGGAAACATCAAGTGACGGCTGGCCGCAATCGCTGGTCTATCGCTCGGCCAATACGAGCCGCATTGTTTCACTTGCGGGCGCTGCATCTGTTGGCCTGCATCTGAAGCTTTTTCATCCGCTGGATGACCATTATGGATTTCCGCCGCTTGAAGCAGCTCTGATGGCGCTTGATCTGCACAATGCGGCAGGTGCCTGGAACAAAGCACTGCTTGATAATTCAGCACGCCCCTCCGGTGCGCTGGTCTATGCTCCTAAAGATGGTGGTAACCTGACGGAAGAGCAGTTTGATCGCCTGAAAACCGAACTTGAGGAGGGCTACACCGGAGCATCTGCTGCGGGGCGGCCGCTGCTTCTTGAAGGTGGGCTCGACTGGAAGGCTATGGGTTACAGCCCGCAGGATATGGATTTCATCGAAGCGAAAAACGGGGCGGCTCGCGACATCGCTTTGGCATTTGGCGTGCCGCCGATGCTGCTCGGCATTCCGGGTGACAACACTTACGCCAATTATGCCGAGGCCAATCGCGCCTTCTATCGCCTGACAGTGCTGCCGCTGATTAACCGCACCGCCAAGGCTTTGGAGTGCTGGCTCGGTCCATTGTTTGGTGACGATCTCAGACTTGAGCACGATACCGACCGCATCGAAGGTCTGTCGCTGGAACGTGAATCGCTCTGGCGGCGCGTATCCGAAGCCTCATTCCTCAGTGACGATGAAAAACGTGATGCGGTTGGCTATCAGCCGCGCGCAGAAGGGAGAGTGCCATGAGTAATCTGAGTGAAACTGTGATGACATCTGATGCCACACTTGTGTGGTTTGCAAAGATTGCCGGGGCAGTCGCCGGTTCTGCCGTGTCGCTTGCTTATATGCTGCCAAATGGCAAGCGGGAAGCGGCAATCCGATTTGCGGTCGGCATCATCTGCGGCATGGTGTTTGGGGGAGCTGCAGGCGTGAAAATTGCCGAAACGCTTTCTCTGCAGACCCTGCTTGGGCGAGCCGAACTCATGTTGATGGGGTCGACGGCTGCAAGCCTCGCGGCATGGTCTGTGCTGGGCATTCTCAAACGTTTTGCTGAGCGGGCCAAGAACGCATCGCTAACTGGAATTCTACCCGTTGAAAGGAACAGGAATGGCAAAGCCTGACCTGAAACTTGAAACTAAGCGTGCATCATTGGTGCTTGAAGAGATCGAAATCGATGGCAGCTTTTCAGGCTATGCAAGCGTGTTTGGTTTAGCTGATCTCGGCAATGATGTGATCGAAAAAGGCGCCTTTGCGAAGTCGCTCACCTCGCGCAAATCATCGGGCGTGCGAATGCTCTGGCAACACGATGCGGCTGAACCGATCGGTGTCTGGACGGATGTTCGTGAGGATGCACGCGGCCTTTATGTCGAGGGCAGACTGGCCAAAGGCGTGGCACGCGCACGCGAAGCGCTGGAACTCATGCGCACTGGTGGGCTGGATGGGCTGTCCATTGGTTTTCGCACTGTCAAAGCGCGCAAGGATTCACGGACTGGTTTGCGCCACATCACGGAAGCAGATCTCTGGGAAATCTCGGTGGTCACGTTTCCTATGCTGCCACAGGCACGCATCGATAATCTGAAGGCGGATTTGCCGACAGTCAGAGAATTTGAACGCTGGCTCACGCGGGATGCGGGGCTGAGCCGTTCTGCTGCACGTCTGGTTATAGCCAAAGGCTATTCAGCGCTTGCAGCCATGCAAAGCCGGGACGGGCGGGACGCTTTCCAGGCAGATGATAAGGCGCTTGCGCAGCGTATGCGCGCCGCCTGCAAGATGATGCAACTCAATTAAATCAGGATCAAAAATGGTAAAAAATCATGAAATCCCGCTCGAAACCAAGAGCGTGGAAACGAAGGCGCTTGGGAACAACGGCGATGTGTCGGAAGCCTTCGACGAATTCATGACCGCTTTCTCGGCGTTCCGTGAAGCCAATGATGAGCGTCTGAAAAAGGTCGAAAAAAGTGCCGATGTCGATGTGCTGCTGCGCGACAAGGTTGATCGTATCAACCGGGCGCTCGACGAACAGAAACAGGCACTTGACCAGTATGTTTTGAAGAGTGCGCGTCCGCAGCTTGGCAAGGGCAATGCTATTATTGATGTCGAGCATAAGCAGGCTTTTGACGGTTATGTGCGTCGTGGCGACGAGCAGGCGATGCGTGGCATTGAGCAGAAGGCCCATTCTTATGCCTCTGGTCCGGATGGTGGCTATCTGGTGCCTGCGGAACTTGAAACTGAAATCGGCCGTTGTCTGGCCGTGCTCTCGCCGATACGTGGCATCTCCAGTGTGCGCCAGGTTTCCGGTGCCGTACTGAAGAAGCCATTTTCGGTCAGTGGCCCGGCAACGGGCTGGGTCGGTGAAGCCGATGCGCGTCCGCAGACAGCTTCGGCCAAGCTTGCAGAGTTGCAGTTCCCGACGATGGAAATCTACGCAATGCCTGCGGCCACTTCTTCATTGCTTGATGACGCAGCTGTCAACGTTGAACAGTGGATTGCTGAAGAAGTCGAAGCAGCCTTTGCCGAACAGGAAGGAGCTGCCTTCATCACCGGCAATGGCCTGAACAAGCCGATGGGGTTTCTGAGCTACAGCACCGTTGAAGATGCAAGCTGGGAGTGGGGCAAGATCGGCCACATAGCCACTGGTGTTGACGGCGCATTGCCTGCTTCCGATCCATCCGACAAACTGATTGAACTCATCTATGCGCTGAAAGCTGGTTATCGCCAGAACGCCAATTTCGTTATGAACCGCAAGACGCAGAGCGTGTTGCGTAAGCTGAAAGATGCGGACGGAAATTACCTCTGGCAGCCGCCAGCGGCTGTTGGCGAGAAGGCATCGCTGATGGGCTTTGGTCTGGTCGAGGCCGAGCATATGCCAGACATTGCTGCTGACGAAACGCCAATTGCCTTTGGCGATTTTGAACGTGGCTATCTGGTGGTGGATCGTATCGGCGTGCGCGTGTTGCGCGATCCATATTCTGCCAAGCCATATGTGCTTTTCTACACCACCAAACGCGTGGGCGGCGGCGTGCAGGATTTTGATGCGATCAAGCTTCTGAAATTCGCAGCCTGATATTTTTAGCAGTGATCTCCCTGCCGGTTTTGGCAGCTAGATTCAATTTGCGAACAGGTTGAATCTTTTTCTGGGGTTGCATGTGTAACTGTCTGATTTGAGAGTTATTTTAAGGGGAAAATGAATGACAATGTTTCTTGTCACGCCGCCGGCGCTGGAGCCGGTGACGATTGCAGACGCACGCGCATTTTTGCGAATTTCGACCGATAGTGAAGATGATGTTCTGCGCCGTATCATCAAGACCGCGCGCGAGCTTGTCGAAGCCGAGACGGGGCTTGCACTGGTTGATCAGACATGGCGCTTGCGTGTTGATCGTTGGCCGCGCTCGGGGCGTCTCGCTATTTTCAAATATCCGGTAAAAGCTGTAACGGCTGTGGTCGCATATCGTCCTGATGGCAGTGCAATCAGCATGGAGCCTGAAGAGTTCATGCTCCAGCATGGCCGCCGTCCGCAACGTGTTTACATGGCGCAATATCCGGATGCACAGACGTTCTGTGGCCTTGAGGTAGACTTCATTGCGGGCTTTGGTGAAACCGGCGTTGAAGTGCCGGATGCGCTCAAACAGGCTATACTTACTTTGACTGCGCATCTCTATGAGAACCGCGCAGGCCTGGATACAGCCAAGGCTGAACTGCCTGTGATGGTTGGCCAGATGGTCGATAGCTGGCGACGAATATCCCTATGAACAACGTGCTGTTTATTGATCCGGGTCAGCTCACGGCAGAGTTGGCCCTGGAGGCCATGCAGTCTGTTGCTGATGGTATGGGTGGCTATCGCGAAACATGGTCGGAGATCGGGACTGTTTGGGGTCGTATTGAACCCCTATCAACTAGTCAGCGGGATTTCGGTATCCGGCCACGCCCGGAGATCACCCACCGCATTCTGGTGCGTCATCGTGAAGATATCGCGACAGACAAACGCTTCCGCAAAGGCGGGCGTGTTTTCACGCTGCACTCTGTCCACGATCCGGATGAACGCGGACGTTACCTTATCTGCCTGGCGGTGGAGGAGGGGCGGTGAATATCACGATGAAACTGACCTTCGATGGTCTCGTTCGGGCACTGCGTTTCAGGCAAATCGCGGTGCGGGAGGATATTGCCACCGGGCAGCTGATTGCCCGGCGCGACACTCAAAAATCAGGCGGGGAGCAAGATGAGGAACGGCGCGGCAGCATTGCAGAAGGCACTTTATGACGCCTTGAAGAATGACGAAGAACTTATTGAAACACTTGGGGGTGAGCATGTTTATGATCACGTTCCGCCTAAGACTCCATTTCCTTATGTCACGCTCGGCGAAACGCTGAGCAAGGACTGGAATACGGCCTCTGAGCCGGGTGGAGAACATTTTCTCAATATCCAGATATGGGCGCGTGAAGCAGGTCGCAAACGCGTGCTTGAAATTGCCGGGCGTATCGCAACGAGGCTCGACGAAGAACCACTCGACCTCAACGGTCATCGCGTCGTTAACCTCATGCTGACCGAAGTTCTAGCCCGCAACACGGACGGGTTCGGCAGCTATCTCGGCACCATGCGCTACCGCGCCGTGACCGAACCGGAAAATTAAAGCGCATCCCGAAAAGTGGAAACCGTCTATGCGGGGAAATCAGTCCACTGGACTGATTTCTGATCCCGCTTCGATCAGAATTAAGATGCACGTAAAAGCAAAAAAGATCGAGGAACACAGAATGGCAGCTCAACGCGGCAAGGATATCTTGCTGAAAATTGCGCATGGCACGGACCAGTTTGAAACCTGTGCTGGCTTGCGCACCAAACGCATTGCTTTCAATGCCGAAACCGTCGATGTGACAGATGCAGATGCTGCCGGTCGGTGGCGGCAATTGCTGGCTGGAAGCGGCGTGCAGCGTGCTTCGATCAGCGGATCGGGCATATTCAAGGATGCAACATCGGATGCTCTTATCCGTAGTGTGTTCTTTGATGGTGAGATTCGCAACTGGCAGATATTGCTGCCCGACTTTGGCACCATCACCGGTCCTTTCCAGATTGTGGCCCTTGAATATGGCGGCAATCACGATGCGGAAGTGACGTTTGAAATTGCACTGGAATCCGCAGGACTGATCACCTTCGGAGAGGCACTATGATGGTCAATCGCCATCGCGGCGAGGTTTCGGCAAAACTTGATGGCCGCGACTGGACACTCTGCCTGACGCTGGGTGCGCTGGCACAATTGGAGTCTGCTTTTGAAGCGGACAATCTCTCCGATTTGATTGCCCGATTTTCGAGCGGCAAACTTTCTGCCTCCGATATGCAGCGCATTATCTGCGCGGGTCTGCATGGCGGTGGACATGATGTGCCGTTTGAAGATGTAGCAGAAATGCGAGCAGATGGCGGCGCGAGCGGCTATGCCCGCATCGTTTCAGCACTGCTGACCGCGACCTTCGGAACGGAAGAAAGCGATTCTCCTTCAAACCCTTGAGTGCCGCAGTTGAATCAGTTCCTTCACGTCAGCCTTTTCCCTGGGAAGAGGTGATGCGCGCAGGTTTTGGTTTGCTGCGGCTTTCCTCAAAAGACTTCTGGGCCATAACCCCACGCGAACTTGGCGCCGTTCTCGGACCCGTTTCGCAGAGCACGAATGCTCCTTCGCGCGCGACACTCGACGCGCTGATGCACGCCTTTCCCGACAGGTAATTTACAATGACAGATGAAAACGTAACCGTTTCCGTCGAGGCGGACACGAGCGCCTTTGATCGCGCTCTGACCGATCTTGAAAAGCGTTCGTCAAGCTTCGGCTCAAGCCTGACAACGGCACTGAAAAGTGCGATCGTTTCCGGCAAGGGGCTTGATGATGTGCTGCGCGGGCTTGCCAGCAGTTTGGCAGGCTCAGCGCTCTCTGCTGGGCTTCAGCCACTGCAAAGCCTTGGCTCCTCGCTAATGTCGGGTGTGATGGGCGGTATTCGCGGCATCATGCCTTTTGCCAAGGGCGGGGTTGTATCAAGTCCCACTTACTTTGGCATGGGAAATGGTTCGCTGGGCCTGACGGGTGAGGCGGGTGCGGAAGCGATCCTGCCGCTGGCGCGCGGTGCTGATGGCAGGCTGGGCGTTGCAACTGGCGGCAGTGGCTCCAAGCCCGTGCAGGTCGTGTTCAACATGACATCGCCCGACGCATCTTCCTTCCGCAAATCCGAAGCGCAGCTTTCAACCATGCTTGCGGGTGCTGTGCGCCGCGGCGCACGGAGGATGTGAGATGGACGCTTTTCACGATGTCCGTTTTCCGCTGGGTGTCTCATTCGGTGCGACGGCCGGACCGGAGTGGCGCAATGAAATCGTCACGCTCACATCAGGATTTGAAAAGCGTAATGCCAGATGGGCGCATTCACGCAGACATTTCGATGCGGGAACCGGTCTGCGGTCGCTGGACGATCTGAAATCAGTGCTTGCCTTTTTCGAGGCAAGACGCGGATCGCTGCATAGTTTCCGCTTCCGCGATCCGTTCGACTTTTCGTCTACTACTGGCAGTTTCGCACCATCCTTTACCGATCAGGTTATCGGAACAGGCGATGGCGCAACCGCCATGTTTCACCTTGTCAAACATTACGAAGCGTACAGTCGTCCGATCACACGCCCTGTCGCGGGTTCCGTGCTGATTGGCGTCAATGGTGTAGGTCTCAACGAGGGCGAGGCTTTCACGATCGACCATGCCAAGGGGATTGTATCTTTTACCCCCGATTACGTGCCTGCAGACGGCGCACAGATGACGGCTGGTTTCCTTTTCGATGTGCCTGTGCGCTTCGACACAGACCGCCTCACGGCAAGCATTGCTTCGTTTCAAGCAGGTGAAATCCCATCTATTCCCATTATCGAGGTCAAGGCATGATCCCTGTCCCGGCAGAACTTGAATCACATCTGAATGGAGAAGTGACAAGCCATTGCTTTACATGGCTTATCAGACGTTCCGATCATGTGGTCTTGGGCTTCACAGATCACGACCAGACACTGGTTCTGGAAGGTATTTCCTGTGAGCCATTGACGGGTCTCAACAGCAGCGAAGCCACGACAACGCTCGGTCTTTCAATCGCGGGTGGCGATGTCGAAGGTGTGTTGTCCTCGATACGCATCAGTGAGACCGACATCGAGCAGGGACGCTTTGATGGTGCCGTGGTCGAGAGCTATCTCGCCAATTGGAACATACCAGATCAGCACATGCTTTTGCGGCGCTGGACGGTGGGGACAATCACGCGCTCAGGTGGCCGGTTTGTGATGGAACTGAAAGGTGCTGCTGCGGCTTTTGATGCTGTCTGTGGGCGCCGTGTTCTGCGTCAATGCGATGCGGTGCTGGGCGATAAACGCTGCGGCGTGAATATCGACGATCCGCGCTTTTTTGCCGTTGGTTCTGTTGTAAGCGCCGACGGTGCACTTCTCAGTGTAAGTGGGCTCGATGGTTTTGCCAGCAACTGGTTTGCACAAGGGCGGCTCGCATGGACAAGCGGAGATAATCAGGGCGGTTCGGTGCGCGTCCTCGCACATAGCGGCAATCGCCTGAATCTCACAGAACCGCCAGTTCTTGCCGCAAAACCGGGCGACGGTTTTCGACTGGTGGCAGGTTGTGACAAGAGCTTTGCCACCTGCAAAGCAAAGTTTGCCAATGGTACAAATTTCCGCGGCTTCCCGCACCTGCCGGGCAATGATGCTGCCTTTGCCTATGTCAGCTCCGACAACGAATATGATGGGAGCGCGCTGGTTCCATGAATATTGCAGACAGAGTTCTGACAGAGGCGGAAAGCTGGATCGGCACGCCCTACCGCCACGGCGCTTCCGCGTGCGGCATCAGCTGTGATTGCCTTGGTCTCGTGCGCGGCATCTGGCGCAAGATCTATGGTACTGAGCCGGAAAGACCCGGTACCTATGCGCCAGACTGGGCGGAGGCCGCTCACGGCGATCCGCTGCTTGAAGCCGCATCGCGCCACATGCGGTGCCGCGACGGCACTGATCCGCAGCCGGGTGATCTCCTCGTTTTTCGCTGGCGGTCCGATGTGGCGGCCAAGCATTTCGGCATTATGGTCAGTGAGAACCGTTTCATCCATGCCTATGAGGGGCATCGGGTGATGGCTTCTGCGCTGGTGCCGCAATGGCAAAAACGTATAGCCGGAATTTTCATTTTTCCTGAACCAGAAGGTTAAGCAATGGCGACTGTTGTTCTGCAGGCGGTGGGCGCTGCCGTCGGTGGCATTCTTGGCCCTGTGGGTGCTGCCATCGGCGCAGGGCTTGGCGCAATGGGTGGTTATGCCATCGATACGGCTATCATCAACTCCACTCGCCATATGGAAGGGGCAAGGCTCAACGGCGGGCGCGTGGCGACAGCCGAAGAAGGAGCAGCTTTGCCGTTCGTCTATGGCACGGCAAGACTTTCCGGCACGCTGATTTGGGCGACACGGCATGAGGAAAAGAAAACGACTGAACGTCAGGGCGGCAAGGGCGGTCCGAAGGTGACCTCCTACAGCTATTTCGGTAATGCAGCCTATGCCGTTGCCGAGGGGGAAATTGCTGGCATTCGCCGTGTCTGGGCCGACGGGCAAGAGCTTGATCTTACCGAAATCGAAATGCGCATTTATCACGGCACGGATACGCAGCAGCCCGATCCGCTGATTGAAGCCAAGCAAGGCACGGGCAATGCTCCCGCCTATCGCGGAACGGCCTATGTCGTGTTTGAGCGTATTCCACTTGATGTCTATGGCAATCGCTTGCCGCAGTTTCAGTTCGAGGTTCTGCGTCCGGTTGGGAAGCTGGCGCGAGAGGTCCGTGCTGTCGCACTTATTCCCGGTTCAACCGAGTTTGGTCTTTCACCAACTCCCGTTACGGATCGACCGTCGCCTGGTGAAAGCCGCACGCTTAATCGAAATGCAAAACGCGGTCGCAGCGATTGGACCGTGGCTATGGATGAACTGCAGGAGCTTTGTCCTCAGTTGCAGCATGTGGCGATTGTCCTGCCGTGGTTTGGCGATGACTTGCGCGCAGGATATTGCCAGATACGCCGCGGTGTTACCCATCAGAGTGCTTTGTCGTCGAGCCAGACATGGAAAGTTGAGAATGTTACGCGCAGCGGAGCGCATCTGATTTCCCAGAGCGGCGAGGGAGCGGCCTATGGTGGTACACCATCCGACCAGAGTGTGGTTGATGCAATCCGCGATGCCAAGGCGCGCGGCCTGAAAGTAACGCTATATCCTTTCATCATGATGGATGTTCCCGCCGGCAACTCGCTGCCGTCGCCTTATGGCGGTGTGGGACAATCCGTTTACCCATGGCGTGGGCGCATAACTTGTAGTCCCGCGATTGGTATCTCTGGATCACCTGACAAGACGCTGGAAGCGGCCAATCAGGTTGCAGCTTTCGTCAACGGAACATGGGGTTACAGACGTTTTCTGAATCACTGTGCAAGCCTCGCAATGCAGGCGGGCGGAGTTGATGCGTTTTTGCTGGGTTCCGAACTGCGTGGGCTTACCAGCATCCGCGAAAGCCGCGACAGCTTTCCGTTTGTAACCCATCTCTGCACGCTTGCAGCCGAAATGCGCACGAAACTCGGGCAGAGCTGTCGCATCAGTTATGGCGCGGACTGGACTGAATATTTCGGTTATCAGGCACAGGATGGCACCGGCGATCTCTTCTTCAATCTTGACGCGCTATGGGCGCATCCAGCCATCAATGCCATTGGTATCGATAATTATATGCCGCTCGCTGACTGGCGAGACGGCGACCTGGATGGTGGCAACCCTGATGGTTTTGAAGGCGCTTACGATCTTGATGGTTTGAGCAGCAACATCGAAGCGGGTGAGGGGTTCGACTGGTATTATGCCAATAGTGAAAACCGCGAGCAGCGCAAGCGCACGCCAATCACGGATGGGCTTGCGGGAAAGCCATGGGTTTACCGATACAAAGACATTCGCTCATGGTGGAGCAACCCGCACTATAATCGCATCGACGGTGCTGAGGCTCTTACGCCAACGGCATGGGCCCCACAATCAAAGCCCATATGGTTCACCGAACTGGGATGCCCTGCGGTCGATAAAGGGCCAAACCAGCCGAATGTGTTCCCTGATCCGAAATCCTCGGAAAACGCGACACCTTATTTTTCGAATGGGGCGCGTTCCGATATTGCCATGGATCGCTTTCTGCGGGCGCATTATCACTACTGGCCGGATAGGAACCCAGTTTCCCCAATCTATGGTGGGCCGATGCTCGACATGGATCGCGTCTATCTCTGGTCATGGGATACGAGACCATTTCCAGAATTTCCGCTGAAAGCCGACGTGTGGGGAGACACACCAAACTGGCGGTTGGGACATTGGCTTAATGGCCGCATGAGCGGTGTTGCACTCGATGAGCTTATTGCAGCTATCCTCAAAGATTTCGGTTTGCCGGAAGCAGACTGCGCAGGCCCGGATGGGCATCTGACTGGCTTCGTGATTTCAGAACCGAGTACAGCTCGCGGTGTGCTGGAGCCACTGATGAATGTGTTTGGTGTGCACGGCTTTGAGCAGGCAGGGCAGTTCAAGTTCCGTAGCATTGGTCGTGCGGCTCCTGTACTTGACCTGGCGGCTACGCTTGTCGAACCGACTGATGGCGAAGCATTGACCGCGGTGCTTGAGGATCAGGGCGATTTACCTTCGGTTGCTGAACTTTACTGCAACGATCCGCTGCGTGATTTTCAGGTGGTCGGTGCCTCGGTGCGGCGCGATATGGGCCAAGGCACGGAAAGCCTCAGCCTCTCCGGCTCAGTGGAAGCGGGACAGGCGACTGCACTCGCTGAAGCCTGGATGGCGCGCCGTTATGCTGAACGGCGGACAGCAAGTTTCTCATTGCCGTGGTCTGAGGCTGCCCTTCATGTCGGGGATCGTGTGCGGCTGAATATGCTGGGCGGTGGGCGCGATTATGTTGTGTCGTCTCTCGAAGACGGAGAGGTGCGGGTGGTGAAAGCTGTAGCGCTGGCACCCAATGTGGCTTTTGCTGATAGGGGAGAAACGCCGCAGCTGACGCCGGGCGGACCTGTTTCGGATATGAAGCCGATATTTCATCTCATCGACCTGCCACTTTGGCCAGGTGCAGAAGATCCGGCTGGTCAGTTTCGCATTGCCTGTCATGCGAAGCCTTCGCGTGGGGTCGCGACTTATGCTTCGCCCTCCGATGACGGCTTTGCCGAGCGTGGCCTGATCGGCGAACGCGCCGTTATGGGTGAGCTGACAGTTCCATTGCCCGGAGGGGCAAGTGGGCGACTTATCGACGGTCAGACACTGGAACTGGTGCTGTATTCGGGCGAGCTGGAATCGAAACCGTTCACGCAAATCCTGAATGGTGCCAATACCGCGCTTGTGCAGTCCTCCGATGGAAAATGGGAGGTACTGCAGTTTCTTGAGGCTGAAGAAATCGGCCAGAACCATTGGCGCTTAAATGGTCTTTTGCGCGGGCAGCTTGGCACAGAAGCCGCTAGCCTCAATGAAAAACCGACGGGTACGCCCTTCATCCTGCTGGATGGGGGCGTTCAAAGCATCGGTCTGCAAACATCTGAAATCGGGTTGGAACTCAACTGGCGCATTGGGGCGGCCGGTAAATCGTTCTCGGACGATTTTTTCGACACTGTAAAAGCAATCGGCGGTGTGCAGGCGTTGAAACCATTGAGTCCTGCTCACCTCAAAGCAGAGCGGCTCAGTAATAATGATCTGTTGTTCGGCTGGATCAGGCGTGGACGTGTTGATGCCGATAGCTGGCTTGGGGAAGAGATTCCACTGGGTGAAGAGCGCGAAGCCTATCAGGTCGAAATCTGGAGTTCGGATGTGCTTGTCCGAAGCGTTCAGGTGCAAGCGGCTTCCTGGATTTACCCCGGTGCAGACCGGCTTTCGGATTTGGAGGCCAGCGACTTCCAGCTTCGCGTTGCAATGGTGAGTTCTAAAATCGGAGCAGGGGATTTTGCTTCCATTGATATTTCAAACGGGATCTGAATTTAGAAAGGAAAAGTCATGATCGAAGATAAGCCTTGGTATCTTTCTCGCACAGTCTGGGCAGGCCTTGTTGCCCTGTTTCTATCACTTGCGGGAGCTTTTGGTCTGGTCAGTGAAACTGTGGATCAGGGGGCTCTAACGGATATTTTGTTGCAGCTTGCTACTGCTATTGCCGGCCTTATCGCCGTTTTTGGGCGCATAGGGGCAACTTCACGCATTTCATAATTTTATAATCCGTGATAGCAAGGTTTTGAAAAGATGCATGAAACCGGAATATTGACTGATGTTCCGGTTGATATTATGCATAAAAACAATAGTTTAGAATGGCTTCAATCCGGAGATGGGGTTGAAGCTGTTTTATGAGCATAATTTCCTTTGTGTCGACAGGCAGAGTGTATCGTTCATGCATCGTTCAGCTGGGAGGCGCTATATAAGGGACATGATGAAACAGAACCCTGCTCTCAAAATTTTCGCGCTTCTGGCCGTTAGCATTGGTCTGTTGCCGGTTGATGCCGGTGCCCTGCCAATTGCGACGCCACAGAAGTCCAATCTTCTGGTCGCTGCCGCTGGTGATTGCGCGGCAGTTGGAGAACAAGTGGCAGCCTCACAGGGTGGCCAATTGGCCAAGGCAACACCAACCACGCAAAATGGTCGTGCCATGTGTGTGATCGTTGTGCTCGTACCTGGTCGCGATGGCGAACGCCCGCGCCGTGTAGAAGTCGCCGTCCCCGCACAGTAATGCGTTCCTGCGAGGAGCTTTAAACTTGCGTATCCTGATCGTTGAAGACGACAAGGACCTGAACAGGCAGCTCTCGGATGCGATGGTTGCTACGGGCTATGTTGTCGATAGTGCCTTTGACGGCGAAGAAGGTCATCATCTCGGTGATACCGAGCCTTATGATGCCGTGATCCTCGATATCGGTCTGCCGCAGATGGATGGCATTAGCGTTGTTGAGCGTTGGCGCCGCAGCGGTCGTACAATGCCTGTTCTAATGCTGACCGCCCGTGATCGCTGGAGCGATAAGGTTGCAGGTATCGATGCTGGTGCCGACGATTATGTCGCAAAGCCTTTTCATATCGAAGAAGTGCTGGCGCGACTGCGTGCGCTTATCCGACGTGCGGCTGGACATGCTTCGTCGGAGCTGGTGTGCGGTCCGCTGCATTTGGACACCAAGACCTCAAAGGCCAGTATTGACGGTGTGGCGCTAAAGCTTACCTCGCACGAATATCGGCTGCTTTCCTATCTGATGCATCATATGGACGAAGTGGTGTCGCGCACCGAACTGGTCGAGCATCTTTACGATCAGGACTTTGACCGAGATTCCAATACGATTGAAGTCTTTGTCGGCCGCTTGCGCAAGAAGATGGGCGTTGACTTGATCGAAACGGTACGTGGCATGGGCTATCGTATCCGTTCGGAAGGAAATACAGATGTGAAAGGGAGTGGGAACTGAAGCTTCTTAGCATTTTCCCCCCTCTGCGTTCTCTTGCGATACGCGTCGTAACCCTTTCGACGCTTTGGGTCATTCTGGCGCTTGTCGTTGTCGCGACATTGATAAGCACGCTTTATGGCGATGCTGCGCGCAACAACTTTGAACGTCTTCTGACTGCGCACCTTTTCAGTCTCGTCGGTGCTGTGAGCATCTCTCCGGAAGGCACCCTTCAAGGGCGTCCGGAGCTGGGCGAACTGCGTTATTCCAGTCCGCTTTCTGGCTGGTACTGGTCTGTAGATCCCGTTTCCTCAAATATTTCCGGCAAACTCCAGTCGCTATCCTCGGTCGGGCGCATCGTGCCTGAAATGCCGATCACGCAGGCGCCCTTTGATAGCTCGTTTATGCGCAGCTACACGCTGCCAGGCCTGAACGGTGAAGAGCTCTATATTGTCGAGACCGAAGTTGTTCTCGATAACGACAATCGCGTCGCACGCTTCCGTGTCATGGGCAATCTCAGCGAAGTCATGAATGAAATCTCAGACTTCAGAAGCAAGTTGGCTCTTTATCTGGCGATTTTCGGCCTTGGCAGCGTGTTCATCAATGCTGGTATTATTCTCTTTGGTTTGCGACCGCTTGATAAAGTGCGTCAGGCTTTAGCTGATATTCGTGAGGGACGATCGGCCAAACTCGACACGTCGCTGCCGCTGGAAATTGCACCGCTGGCAAACGAGATGAATGCGCTTATCGAGAATAACCGCCGCATTGTTGAGCGCTCGCGAACGCAGGTCGGAAATCTCGCCCATTCTTTGAAAACACCGCTTTCGGTGCTGACGAATGAAGCGCGCTCCATGGGTGGTGAACAGGGCCGCGTGGTGCTTGAGCAAAGCGAGGCCATGCAGGTTCAGATACAACACTATCTCCAGCGCGCTCGGATTGCTGCGCAACGGGATAGTGTCGTATTTCGAACTCAGGTTACACCTGTGCTTGAGCGTATGGAACGCGTAACTGCAAAGCTCAATCCGTCGTTCAATATTGCATTCAGAAATGTTCTGCCGGATGCGGTTTTCGCTGGTGAAAAAGAAGATCTGGAAGAAATTGTCGGTAATCTTCTGGAAAACGCGGGCAAATGGGGACGTCGACGGATCAAGATCGTTCTGCGACCTGCGGCGGATGTGCAACGCCAGTTCGAGATTCTGATTGAGGATGATGGCCCTGGTCTTGCTCCCGACAAGATTGATGCCGCATTGAAACGGGGTAACCGCGTTGATGAAACGAAGCCAGGCACTGGGCTTGGTTTGGCAATCGTTCAGGATACGGTTCGTGAATATGGGGGCAGCTTGTTCTTGGGCAAAAGCAATCTTGGCGGCCTTCAGGTGCGCGTTGTGTTGCCGCTGACTGAAGATTGATAGTTGTTTTTGCCACGAGGCAGACTAGAAGGTTAGATTAATAGCTGCATCCTACGATAGTATGCATGCTCATTTTTATGAAGGCCGATTTGTTATGACGATGGTATCAAGGTTTTCTGCTCCGTTTTTGATCGCTTCTATGGCGTTCGCTCTCTCTGCCTGCGGAACTTCCGGCGGAGGCAAGGGCTCAGGGCTGACTTCGCTTGGTGGGCTTTCCTCGAAAGCAGAAACACGTCCGGATCTGCTCGCGTCGCTCGGCAACGGACTCCTTGGCAGTTCAGCAGGTCAGCTGACAGCGGGCGACCGTAAGAAGGCACTTGAAGCGGAATATCGCGCGCTTGAGTATTCTCCGGCAGGTAAAGCGGTTTCATGGAGTGGTAGTGGTTCGACTTCCGGCGATGTGACTGCAGCACAGCCTTATCAGGTGGGTTCTCAGAACTGCCGCCAATATACCCACACATTCTCGATTGGCGATGCGTCACAAACCTCCCGCGGCACCGCTTGCCGGAATGCCGATGGCAGCTGGACCCCGCTTACATAAAGCCAAAGGTGCTTAAACAGTCATGCATGGGATGCATCGCTAAATTTTATCCCATGCGTATGTGCGGGCACAAATACGCGTCCTTTGATTAAGCCTTTGCGGCGAATTGCCCTAGTCAGCCTAATTCCACGTCCTTCGAGTTGGTTTTTGCCTTCGCTGAGATTAAGTCTCAGCCATGGAATTCTGGTTGACTGCCGCACTGCTGACTTTTGCAGCTACTTTGACTGTTTTGTTGCCGCTGACGCGGAACAAGCAAGAATTTTTGCCCCCTGAAAAAAACGATCTAGAGGTCTATCGAGACCAGCTGCGCGAAGTAGAGGCCGATGCTGCGCGCGGCATGATCGATGCTCCCAGCGCGGAGCAAGCACGTATCGAAATTTCCCGTCGTATACTCGGTGCTGAAAAGAGCAGCGCCGACGCTGCTGCCGAGGTGAAAAAGGTTCGCTCAGGACGGTTGCTGGCTTTTTTAGCTGTATTGGCTGTCCCCCTTATCGCCTGGGGTGTCTATCCACTTTTTGGCGCGCCCGACACGCCGTCCATGCCACTTGCTGCACGCTTGGCTAACAGCCCGCAGAACAGTTCGGTTGATGAGCTTATTGCCCGCGCTGAATCACACTTGGCTCAAAACCCCAATGATGCTCGCGGCTGGGATGTTCTGGCGCCGATTTATTTGCGTATCGGCCGAGGCGCCGACTCAGTGAACGCATATCGTTCGGCCATTCGTCTTGAGGGTGAAAATTTTACTCGTATTCTTGGTCTCGGAGAAGCTTTGATTGCTGTCTCAGGTGGACCAATCACTGCAGAGGCAGAGGGTCTGTTTGAAAAAGCAGCTGTGCTCGAACCCAATGATATCCGCCCGCAATATTATCTTGCACAGGGCGAAATGCAGGACGGCAATGCCGACAGCGCCATTACAAGGTTGCAGACTTTCCTTGATAAGGCGCCGAAAGATGCGCCATGGCGTGCTCAGGTTGAGCAGACAATTGCGCGCATTCGAGGATCGCTAGCACCGTCCGCGCCAGCCAAAGGACCCACGACAGACGACGTAGACGCTGCAGCATCCATGAGCCCGGAAGATCGTCAGGCGATGGTTGAGGGTATGGTTCAACGTCTTGATGAAAGTCTTCGCGAAAACAGCGGGGATATCGATGGCTGGAAGCGTCTCGTGCGCTCCTATATGATCCTCAATCGCCGCGATGCAGCACTCGATGCACTCAAACGTGGAGTTGCGGCGCTGGATGGTGAAAAGCGGACGGAGCTGACAAGCTTTGCCGCAGGACTAGGTTTGGAAGCAGGGAGCGCAACACAATGAGTGCGACTGCAGAAGGTAATGGACGCAACACGAAACCTGCAGGCAGCTTAGCCCGCACTGTCAGTCAGAGGAAGCGCAAGCGCCTCATGCTGATCGGCGGTGCGCTGGTCGTACTCGCAATCGCTGTCGGTCTTATGCTTATGGCCTTTAGCCAGGACATCCGTTTTTTCCGTACGCCAGCTGATTTGACAGAGCAGGAAATTACATCGGGTGCGCGGTTCAGGCTTGGTGGTCTTGTTGAAGAAGGCTCGGTTACTCGTGAGGGTAGCGAACTTCATTTCACCGTCACGGACACAATTAAAACCGTCAATGTCGTGTTTGAAGGGATTGCGCCTGATCTGTTCCGCGAAGGTCAGGGCGTGGTTGCCGAAGGCCGTTTTGGCTCTGACGGTGTATTCCGCGCCGACAATGTTCTCGCCAAACACGATGAAAACTACGTACCGAAAGATCTCGCCGACAGCCTGAAGAAGAAAGGCGTGTGGGAGGGCCAATGATGAATATTGGACCAGTAATCGAGCCAGTAATTGAGATTGAAACTGGAAAAAGCCTATGAATGTCGAGATTGGTCATTTCGCGCTTGTTCTGGCACTGGCTTTGTCAGTGGTGCAGTCAATCGCGCCTGTTGTTGGCGCACAGCGCAGAGACATGCAGCTGATGGGCGTCGCCGTGCCAACTGCACTGGCTGTTTTTGCTCTTATTGCTTTTTCTTTCGCAGTTCTGACTTTCGCCTATGTCGTCTCTGACTTCTCAGTTCTGAACGTTGTCGAGAATTCGCATTCGCAAAAGCCGATGCTCTATAAAATTACCGGCGTTTGGGGCAATCATGAAGGCTCGATGCTCCTCTGGGTGTTGATCCTTAGCTTCTTCAGTGCGTTGGTTGCTGCCTTTTCAGGCAACTTGCCAGAAACGCTACGCGCAAATGTGCTTGGTGTTCAGGGTTGGATCGGAACCGCATTTCTCGCTTTCATCATTTTCACGTCCAATCCGTTTACGCGTATTATCCCCGCGCCGATTGAAGGTGGCGATCTAAACCCGATCCTTCAGGATATTGGTCTCGCGATTCATCCGCCGTTGCTTTATCTCGGCTATGTCGGATTTTCAGTCTGTTTTTCCTTTGCCGTAGCAGCGCTGATCGAAGGCCGTCTTGATGCGGCTTGGGCGCGCTGGGTTCGCCCTTGGGCGCTGGTCGCCTGGATGTTTCTGACCGGTGGTATCGCGATGGGTTCATATTGGGCCTATTACGAACTCGGCTGGGGCGGCTGGTGGTTCTGGGACCCGGTTGAGAATGCGTCCTTCATGCCATGGCTGGTCGGGACTGCTTTGCTGCATTCGGCAATCGTCATGGAAAAACGGTCGGCGCTGAAAATCTGGACCGTGTTGTTAGCAATCTTGACCTTTTCGCTGTCACTGCTTGGTACTTTCCTTGTGCGTTCCGGCGTGTTGACTTCAGTGCATAGTTTCGCGACTGATCCGGGGCGCGGTCTCTTCATTCTTGCTATTCTCGCGATCTTCATCGGTGGGTCGCTGTCGCTTTTTGCACTTCGTGTTCAGAGTCTGACTTCAGGCGGGTTGTTCCAGCCGATTTCGCGTGAAGGCGCTTTGGTCTTCAACAATCTCTTTCTCACGACTGCTGCTGCAACCGTCCTTATTGGGACGCTCTATCCCCTGCTGTTGGAAGTGATGACCGGAGAGAAGATCTCTGTCGGTGCTCCCTTCTTCAATATGACCTTCGGACCATTGATGATTCCGCTGTTGTTGGCAGTCCCATTTGGTCCGTTGCTAGCTTGGAAACGCGGTGATTTGTATGGTGTCGCACAAAGGCTGATGACTGCCTTCGCTCTCTCACTGATCACTGTCGGTATTGTGGTTTGGCGTAGCAATGCCCATTCCTTACTTGCCGCGCTGGGTATTGGTCTTGCCGTTTGGCTGATCCTTGGAAGCCTGACCGATCTTTGGCTGAAGGCAGGTATCGGCAAGGTTTCGGCAGGCAAAGCATTTTCTCGCTTCAAAGGTCTGCCGCGTTCCGTCTTTGGAACGGCGCTGGCACATATAGGCCTCGGCGTGACCTTGCTCGGCATCGTCAGTGTCACGACTTACGGCACTGAAAGTGTCTTGCTAATGCGGCCGGGCGAAACAACAAAAGTTGCCGAATATTCGTTGCGCTTTGAAGGATTACGTCCTCTCACCGGCTCCAATTTCACTGAAAATCGCGGCAGCTTCACGCTTTTGGATTCCTCAGGTCGTGACATGGGCCTGATTGAGCCGTCGAAGAGGTTCTTCCCGGCTCGACAGATGCCAACAACGGAATCAGGCATTCGCACACTTTGGTTTAGTCAGGTGTACGTTGCTTTGGGCGATGAACCTGGAAATGGCTCCATCGTTGTACGCGTCTGGTGGAAACCGCATGTGACGCTCATCTGGTATGGCGCATTGGTCATGATGATTGGTGCAATCTTCTCGCTTGCCGATCGGCGCCTGCGTGTTGGTGCTCCATCGAAGACCCGTAAATCTTCATCCAAGCCCGCTGAGGCTGCAGCATGAAGATTGCGAGAGGGTTTACAGCACTTTTCCTGGCAGTCCTTTTGTCATTTTACGGGTCCGCCGCACTTGCGGTGAACCCGGATGAGATATTGCCTGATCCGCAATTGGAAAAACGGGCACGGCAGATCTCGGCAGAGCTGCGGTGCATGGTCTGTCAGAACGAATCGATTGATGATTCCAACGCTGAATTAGCGCGTGACCTTCGTATTCTGGTGCGTGAACGCCTGACATCGGGCGATTCTGACAAGCAGGTCATGGATTTTGTCGTTGATCGATATGGTGAATTTGTTCTGCTGAAACCTCGTTTCAATGCCCAGACAGCATTTCTTTGGGGTTTCCCTGTTCTTGTTTTGCTGTTTGGTGGAATTGCTTTGTTCATTGCTTTCCGCAGACGAAATGCGGTCGTCGAGGTCCAAAAGCCTTTGTCTGAGCGTGAAAAAGCCGAGCTTTCCCGGCTTCTTGATGACAAATAAGATCTTTTTCTTCTCCTGAATTGAACCCAAACCTTACAAAACTTTCATTTTCCGGAAATTGAGCGGTAAGGTAGCTCGAACTATCTTGTGCTCTATAAAGGATTACAGGACCGGATTTGCCTTGGTGGAAATTCCTGGTCCGAGATTGCTGCTCGTAAGGAGAGACAGATGTCGAAGATCATAACTTCAAAGTACCGCAAGGGTGTTGCAGCAGTAGCGCTGTCAGCCGCGCTGGCTGGTGCCTTCGTTGCCACCGGCCCGATGGGCGTGATGAACAATGCCCGTGCGGAAGCCGTAAGTGTCACTCCGCCCCAGCAAGCTGGCTTTGCTGATCTGGTCGAAAAGGTTCGTCCGGCAGTCGTCAGTGTTCGTGTCAAGAAAGATGTTCAGGAAACAGCAAACAGCGGTTCGCAGTTCTCCGGACCTCCCGGATTTGATCAGCTCCCAGACGGCCATCCATTGAAGCGCTTCTTCCGTGATTTTGGTATGGAACCGCGCGGCGATGCACGTCCTGATAGCCGTCGTCCTGGCAGAGCTCCAAAGGGTCGCCCGGGTCATGAGCGCCCTGTCGCACAGGGTTCCGGCTTCTTCATCTCTGAGGATGGCTACCTTGTCACAAACAACCACGTTGTTTCAGATGGCGATGCCTATAGCGTCGTTCTCGACGACGGCACAGAACTCGATGCCAAGCTGATCGGCACCGATCCACGCACTGACCTCGCCGTACTGAAAATAGACGATTCAAAGCGCAAGTTCACTTATGTGAAACTCGGCGATGACAGCAAGATCCGCGTCGGTGATTGGGTCGTTGCAGTCGGTAATCCTTTCGGTCTCGGCGGTACTGTAACCTCCGGTATTGTCTCTGCTCGTGGTCGTGACATCGGTGCAGGTCCTTACGACGACTTTATTCAGATTGATGCTGCAGTGAACAAGGGTAACTCCGGCGGTCCAGCCTTCGACCTTTCCGGTGAAGTTATCGGCATCAACACCGCCATCTTCTCTCCTTCAGGTGGCAGCGTGGGTATTGCCTTTGCAATTCCTGCATCGACCGCCAAGCAAGTTGTCGATCAGCTGATCAAGAAGGGCTCAGTTGAACGCGGTTGGATCGGCGTACAAATTCAGCCGGTAAACAAGGACATTGCCGCGTCGCTCGGCCTTGCAGAAGAAAAGGGCGCACTTGTTGCATCGCCTCAGGCCGATGGTCCGGCTGCCAAGGCTGGTATCAAGGCTGGTGATGTAATCACTGCCGTCAATGGTGAGACAGTTCAGGACCCACGCGATCTTGCTCGCAAGGTTGCGAACATTATCCCGGGCGAAAAGGCTGCTCTGACTGTATGGCGCAAGGGTAAGGCTGAAGAAGTCGATATCACCATTGCAGCCATGCCGCAGGATCTCGGAAAGGCTGACACCCAGTCCGGTGGTGGTGGCGATACCGAGCAGGGTGAAACCCTCGACTCGTATGGTCTGACTGTCACCCCTTCTGAAGAAGGTGATGGCGTGGTGGTCACAAATGTTGACCCTGACAGCGATGCATCTGATCGCGGCATTCGTTCCGGCGATGTGATCGTAAGCGTCAACAATCAGGTGGTGAAGAACGCCGCAGACATCAATAAGGCAATTACCGAAGCTTCAAAGGCTGGTCGTAAGGCGGTATTGTTGCAGCTCCAGAGCAATGATCAGAGCCGCTTCGTGGCGCTGCCTATCGATCAGGGATAATGATGATCGTCTGGACAATTAGTGTCTGAAATTCAGATGCCAGGCGGTCAGTCCGCCTGGCATTGCTCCATTTACCACATCGAACTTTGTTTTTACGCGTGTCGTCAAAGGAAGAAACTCGTTCCAACTTTTCCCCGACATGCTTTAGGGTGGCGCCATGAAGATTCTCGTTATTGAAGACGACCGCGAAGCGGCCCGCTATCTTGAGAAGGCCTTTATCGAGGCCGGCCATTCTGCCGACATTGCTGGCGATGGTGAGATTGGTTATACGTTGGCTGAAAACGGTAGCTATGATGTGCTGGTCGTTGACCGGATGTTGCCGAAGCGCGATGGCCTTTCTGTGGTCGCCGGGCTGCGTGCGAAAGGCATGGAAACGCCGGTTCTTATCCTTTCGGCCCTTGGCGAAGTGGATGATCGCGTGACAGGACTTCGCGCAGGCGGTGACGATTATCTGACCAAACCTTACGCATTTTCCGAGCTTCTGGCTCGTGTTGAAGTTTTGCAGCGCCGTTCAAGCCCTCGCGAAGCGGACACGATTTATCGTGTTGGCGATCTGGAGCTTGATCGTCTCGCACACACTGCGCGCCGACAGGATGTAGACATCACACTTCAGCCGCGTGAGTTTCGTCTGCTGGAATATCTGATGCGCCATGCAGGTCAGGTCGTGACACGTACTATGCTGCTTGAAAATGTTTGGGATTATCATTTTGATCCTCAGACCAACGTGATCGACGTCCATATCTCGCGCCTGCGCTCCAAGATCGAGAAGGGCTTCGATGGCCCGCTTTTGCATACAGTGCGTGGCGCCGGCTACATGTTGAAAGCTGGACGCGCTAAAAGCTCATCAGCGAGTGCCAAGGTGGAATGATGGGTCGCTTTTCTGCGCTCATGCGCACGACGGCTGCGCGACTATCGACACTCTATCTGCTGTTGTTTGCTGTTGGTGCGGTGGCATTGGTCTTTTACATGACCAATCTTTCCGCTTCGATTATCAATTCCCAGACGCAGGAAGCACTGGGTGAAGAAGTTGCCAGCATTGGTAAGGCCTATGCGCGTGGCGGCATTCCGCAGCTCGTACGCACGATTGATTATCGGTCGCGTCAACCCGGCGCCTATCTCTATCTCGTTGCTGATCCATCGGGGCGGATTCTATCTGGCAACGTAGAAGGCGTTGAACCGGGCGTTCTGGACACTGACGGCATCGTTGAACGCGCCTTCAAATATCGCCGCTATGGTGAGCAGGGCACAGAAACCGAGCATCGCGCAATTGCCGTGGTGATCGCGCTTCCGAATGGCATGCGTCTTCTGGTTGGCCGTGATCTTGGTGAACCGGAACGGTTCCGCGATCTGGTACGCCGATCGCTTATGTTGGCGCTGGGCATTATGGGTGTCGGCGCGCTGTTGATCTGGTTCTTTGTGGGCCGTCGAGCACTCAAGCGTATTGATGAAGTTTCGCGTGCTTCGCAACGCATTATGGATGGCGATCTGACTGGTCGGTTGCCTGTTAATGGTTCCGGCGATGAGTTTGATCGTCTTTCTGGCAACCTCAATGTCATGCTTGGACGAATTCTGGAGCTCAACGAAGGTTTGAAGCAGGTATCCGATAATATTGCTCACGACCTCAAGACGCCGCTCACCCGCTTGCGCAATCGGGCGGAAGAAGCTCTCTCAGGCAAAAAAGCAGGAACGGAATATCGTGAAGCGCTGGAAGACATCATCGGCGAATCCGATCAGCTAATCCGTACTTTTAATGCGATCCTGATGATCTCACGCTTGGAAGCGGGCTATTCTTCGGAAAATCTGGAAAATATGTCGGTCGCGCCAATCGTCAGCGATGTGTCGGAAATGTATGAGCCGGTTGCCGAAGACGCTGGCGTAAAGCTTACTCTTGGTGATCTGATTGACGTGCCTTTGCATATCAATCGTGAGCTTGTCGGTCAGACCGTTTCCAACCTCGTCGATAACGCCATTAAATATGCGCTGAATAGTGAAAACACCGCAACAGTCACGCTTTCCATGGAACGTGATCAGCAGTGGGTACGCATTGTGGTGGCTGATAATGGCCCCGGCATCCCGGAAGATAAACGTGAGCAGGCAACTGAACGCTTTGTGCGTCTTGAGGAAAGCCGTACGCAGCCCGGATCGGGTCTTGGTTTAAGTCTTGCCAAGGCAGTTATGAAGTTGCACGGTGGCGCTCTGCGTCTGGAAGACAATGGACCGGGCCTGCGTGCAGTTCTCGAGTTTCCGTTGTTGAAGGACAGCTGATCTTAATACTCGCATGAATGAGGGGACCATGGCGGCTGAAGACACAAAGGCACTGTTTTTCGACCGAAACCTTTGTGGGCTGACACCCCTTGATAGTGGGCGTGCAAAATCGTTTTTTACTGATCTCATCCAACGGTCCAAGGAAGAAAATCTTTCCGACGTCGATGCGCTGTTGCATCAGCCCAAAGCGGAAGCATTTCTTGCTGCTGTTCTAGATCTTTCCCCCTTCATTCGCGAAGCTCTGACACGTCATCCTGGTATTCTGCAGCGTCTGATTGCAAAAACACCCGAGACTGCACTCAGTGACATCATGGGCGAAATATCGGCCAGTGGCGCGGAAGAGGGTGCGAGCGAAACTTCGCTTATGTCCGATCTACGCCGATTGAAGCGCGAAGCCCATGTGCTGATTGCGCTTTGCGATCTAGGGCAGGTTTTCAATACGGAAACGACAACCGGCTGGCTCACCGATCTGGCCGAAGCTTGCACTGGTGCAGCCATTCGCTTCCTGCTTCGCGATGCGGATCGCGCGGGTAAGATCAAGCTGGTTGACCAAGCCAATCCTGAAAAAGAGAGCGGCTGGATTGTGCTCGGCATGGGCAAATTCGGTGCGCGTGAGCTCAATTACTCGTCAGACATCGATCTCATTGTTTTCATTGATTCCGAACGCCCATCAATCATCGATCCCTATGAATGTGTTGATACGTTCTCACGGTTGACGCGTCGTCTTGTCCGCATTCTTCAGGACCGCACTGCGGATGGTTATGTCTTCCGTGTTGATTTGCGTTTGCGTCCTGATCCGGGATCAACGCCGCTTGCAATTCCGGTGGGCGCAGCGTTGCACTATTACGAAGGTCGTGGCCAGAATTGGGAACGCGCTGCAATGATCAAGGCACGACCAGTTGCCGGTGATCGTGAATCCGGTCTGCAGGTGCTGGCCGAGCTCGCCCCTTACGTCTGGCGCAAATATCTCGACTATGCCGCGATTGCCGATGTGCATTCGATCAAGCGACAGATCCACGCTCATAAGGGGCATGGCGATATTGCCGTGCGTGGTCATAATGTGAAGCTTGGGCGCGGCGGTATTCGCGAAATCGAATTCTTCGTGCAGACGCAGCAATTGATTGCCGGTGGGCGTTTCCCTGAGTTGCGCGGCAACCAGACCGTGCCGATGCTTGCCCGGCTCGCTGAACGTGGCTGGATCACCGAGAAGGCACGCGATGCGCTTGCAAAGGAATACTATTTCCTGCGCGACGTTGAGCATCGTATCCAGATGATCGCCGACGAGCAGACGCATATTCTGCCGGAAGACGACGAAGGCTTTGCGCGCGTCGCTCATATGATGGGCTATGCTGATCCAGCAGAGTTTTCCGATGTTTTTCTTGCTGCACTCAAGGTCGTTGAAAAGCAATATGCGGCATTGTTTGAGCAAGCCCCTGAACTGGGTACAGCGACCGGCGGCAACCTCGTCTTCACCGGTGATGTTGATGATCCAGGTACGCTCGAAACGCTCTCATCAATGGGTTTTGAACGGCCGAGCGATATTTGCCGTGTAATCCGTACCTGGCACTTTGGACGCTATCGCGCCACGCAATCAGCCGAGGCGCGCGAACGCCTGACCGAACTGACACCCGCACTTTTACAGGCCTTTGCCGAAACCAAGCGAGCCGATGAATCCTTGCTGCGCTTTGACAGCTTTTTGCAAGGGCTTCCGTCGGGTATCCAGCTTTTCAGCCTGCTGCAATCCAATCCGCGTCTGCTTAATCTAATTGTCATGATCATGAGTGCGGCACCTCGTCTTGCTGAAGTCATCACCCGTAACCCGCATGTCTTTGATGGTCTGCTCGATCCGGCAATTTTCTCAGAAATGCCGACGCGTCACTATCTGGAAGAGCGGCTCCGTGCGTTTCTCGGATCAGCCAGTGATTATGAGGAGGTGCTGGATCGTCTGCGCATCTTCGCAGCCGAACATCGTTTCCTGATCGGTATCCGGCTTTTGACCGGCGCGATTGATGGTGTGCGGGCAGGGCGTGCTTTCTCCGATCTCGCCGAGCTTATGATCGGCAAGGCATTCGAGGCCGTGGAGACGGAATTACAACGCCGACATGGCAAGGTTCCGGGTGCTAAAGTGGCGCTGCTTGCTATGGGAAAGCTTGGCAGTCGCGAGCTGACTGCTGGCTCTGATGTCGATCTGATCCTTCTCTACGATCATGACGTTGATACCGATGAGACCGACGGTGAGAAGTCTCTTGCGCCTTCTCAGTATTACATTCGCCTTACGCAGCGTCTGATCGCTGCACTGTCTGCGCCGACGGCCGAGGGCGTGCTTTATGAAGTTGATATGCGGCTGCGTCCTTCCGGTAATAAGGGGCCGGTTGCTACACACATTGAATCTTTTGGCAAATATCAGCGTAGTGAAGCGTGGACATGGGAGCATATGGCACTGACGCGTGCTCGCCCGATCCATGGCGATGCTGATTTTATTGATTTCATCAAAGGCGAGATCGATGAGGTGCTTTCAGCACCACGCGATACAACGAAGATCGCAAAAGACGTGCGCGAAATGCGCGATCTTATCTATCAGGAAAAGCCACCGCGCGATGATTGGGATTTCAAGTTAAAATCCGGTGGCATTGTCGATCTCGAATTTATCGCGCAATTTGCAGTTCTGACGGGCAAGCTGGTCACTGAGCCCAGACCGCTTGGAACCGAAGATGTGCTTTCAGGACTGGACCCGTCCTTTGCCGATCCAGCATCAAGCGACATGCTGGTGGAGGCGCATCGCTTCTACACCAATCTAAGCCAGACAATTCGCCTCTGCCTTGGTAGCGACGCATCGCGGGAAGAGTTCATTCCGGGGATGATCGACCTTCTCTGTCGCGCTGCCGAATTGCCGGACATCAAGCGCGTCGAACATCAATTGGCGGAACTGGCGACAAGTGTTCGGGCCAGTTTTGATGAGCTGATCAAATAAACTTATACCAAAACTCCATGAGTATGACTCATGGAGTTTTGGTTACGCCCGAGTGGCGATTGAACTTTTTCAAGGCGTGATGCGTCAGCATCTTCACGCCTTGCTATTAAGCGCATCCCGAAGCAAACAGATGGCGCATTTCCATGGGTTAAATTGAAACGTGAAATGCTCTAGCGCCAATCAGGCTGCGTGGATTTCTGCCTCATGACTGACGATGGCTTTCTGTCTGCGGTCTGGAATGCAGACGGAAACTACAGTGCCAATGCCCTCGGTCGAGCGGATGCGCAGCCAGCCACCATGCAGTTCTGCAAGTGAGCGCGTAATTGCAAGGCCAAGACCTGAGCCACTATGCGTCTTGGTAAACTGGTTTTCCACCTGCTCGAACGGCTGGCCGATTTTCCGCAAGGCAGACTTTGGAATGCCGACGCCTGTATCCTGAATGGTCATGAAAAGAGCCGATCCGGTTTTACGAGCGCGTACAGTGATGTGTCCGTTATGCGAGGTGAACTTGACCGCATTGGAAAGCAGATTGATCAGCACCTGTTTGACCGCACGACGGTCTGCATTGAGCTGCATCGCTTCTTCGATACGCGTCTCGACTGTGATGTTCTTTTCGTCTGCCTGCAGCGAGATCATGCGTACGGTTTCATTGATCAGCGGGCAAAGGTCTATCTCTTCGCGATCAAGTGAGAAATGACCAGCTTCGATCTTCGACATATCCAGAATGTCATTGATAACGTTGAGCAGGAAGTTGCCGCTGGTGTGAATGTCGTTGATATATTCTTCATAGCGATCGGAACCAAGTGGCCCGAAAGTGCCGGCTTGGATCATTTCGGAGAAACCGATAATCGCGTTGAGCGGCGTGCGCAACTCATGAGACATGTTGGCGAGGAATTCAGACTTCGCGCGGTTTGCAGCTTCCGCGCGTTCCTTTTCCTGACCGTATTTACGAGCCAGTTCCGACAGTTCACGAACACGGTCGCGCTCACCCTTACGGGCTATCGAAAGATCGTGAATGGTTGCCATGAGGCGACGTTCGCTATCAACCAGACGTTCCTGATGCTGCTTGATCTGCGTAATGTCGGTGCCGATGGAAACAAGTCCGCCGTCCTGCGTGCGGCGTTCGTTGACCTGCAACCAGCGTCCATCGCTCAGCTGTCGTTCGAAGGTCTGACCACCTGCACGGTTATGCTCGTTGGCCATGCGACGCTCAAAGCTGAATGGACGTGTATGGGCATCGACTTCATTGCGCGGAACGCCTGGCTTCAGTGTCCAGACTGGAAGTCCCGCATATTCACTGAACTTGGAATTTGCCATCACCAGACGATTATTGGCATCCCACAAAACGAAGGCCTCGGAAATGTTTTCAATAGCCTCACGGATGCGCATATCGGCTTCAGCCGTTTGCTGCGCAAAACGGTGCTGTTCGCTGACGTCAAAGGCAATGCCGACCAGATGCAGGTCATTCTCTGCGGCAATTTCCGCACGAACTCGCATCCAGACCCACGAACCATCGGCATGGCGCATACGGAATACGCGATCGACGTGGGAAATATCGCCCGCCGCGGCCTGTTCAGCAATTGAATAGAGATCGCCGTCCTCAGGATTGATGATGGCTGAAACGTCGCCAAAGGCGAGAACCGCATCCTGCGCTTCATAACCCAGCATTTCATACATAGAGCGCGACCAGTAGATGCGCCCGCGTGCCATATCCCAATCCCATAGACCACCACGGCCACGCGCAAGCGCCATATCGATGCGGCGCTGAATCTGCCCGGAAAGGTCGTCAGCTTCGCGAGCGCGCGCTGCCTGACTGAAATAGGCATAAAGGATGGCAAACATCACGCCTGTCGTGCCTGCAAACAGCGTCACATTCAGGGAGACTGCGCGCTTCCATTCGGCAAAGATTGTACTTTCCGGTTCCGCGGCCACAATCGCATAGGGCACAGTCATAGGTTTGGATACAGTGCCGTAAGCGGCTTCACCGTTCATGACGATGGTCAGAACGCCTGCGCGCTCCGCAAACATGAAAAGTGGCTGGATGTCGCTGAACACATCGTCAGCCCGTTTGCCGATGATGTCCGTTGCAGGGCCGGAAGCGGTGACGATAGCGGAGTCATCATTGACCAGAGCAACGGTCATGCCGCTGGAGGACAGTCCGCGCGACCGAAATTCGGCAATTGTATTATCGAGGTCTTTTGGCGACATCTGAGCGCCAGCCTGCGTTCCATTGGCTGCACGCTCAATCATCTGCGCCAGATTGGCCGTTGCAGCGGAAAGGGCGGCTTTGTGCTGAAGCTCAATGTCTTCGCGCCATGACAGCATCGAGAAAACACGAGCCACACCCAGTATGATCAGGAATATGATGATGAGAGCCGGAACAAGGCGGCGCAACGCGGGTTCAACCGCTGCGAATTTGCCATAAGCAGGGCCTGCAAGAAGCTTGGCATGGCCAGAAAGCCTGCCTTTCTTTCGCTTCCGTCCGGAGTCGCGATGCTTCCCCGCCGTCGCGTCGTACGCGTCGGTGCTCGCCATCTATTGGCCCCTCTTTGATTTGCCGTAACAGTTCCCAAGATGCGCTCAAAGCGCTGTCCGCCCAGAACTGCTTTTGCCGCGTGAACTGAAATCTCTACTCAAAATGTTTCGGAATACGCCATCTCCGAACAACATCAATGAATCAAAAGTGATTCGTGCTGTCCAGTGAATTCGTTAACGAGACGTAAAAAACACCATTCGTGAATTTGGATTTTCCGTTGAATCTCAATCTGTTAAGCGGAATCAGTTTGAGAGCGTGCCCATCTAACACCCTGAAAAGACTCATGAAAGCCGGAAGTCTTTTCAGGTTTTATGCAGCTTTGCTTGAATATCTGCGCAACGGCCAAACCCAGCCTGTTCAGAGGCCGAGTTTGATGAAGTAGAGAATCAATCAGCTGATTCGCGAATCAAGCAAGCGTTCTGTCGACGATGTCCCGAAGATCAGTCGACAGCTTCTGCGTCCCTGCAATGCGGGCGAGGGCTGCGCGAGCATGTTCACGACGGGTATCTTCCAGCGAACGCCACGACCGCAATGCTGTGAGAAGGCGAGCTGCGAGTTGCGGGTTTTCTGGGTCGATTGCCAGAATGATATCGGCAAAGAAGTTGTAAGCCGCGCCATCTTTGCGATTGAAGCCCGTCGGATTGCTCGCCGAGAATGCGCCGATCAATGCGCGTACGCGGTTCGGATTATCAAACGAAAGCAGCTTGTGTTTCGTCAAAGCTCGAACGGCTTCAAGTGCCTTGTCGCCCGGTCGGGTTGCCTGCACAATGAACCATTTGTCCATCACCAAGCCATCGTCACCAAAGCGCCTTTCAAATGACGCAAGCGCCCCCTGAGCTTCATGGCTATCGCCGAAGCGATGCACCAGCACGCTTAAGGCTGCTGCACGTTCGGTCATGTTATCGCCGTCTGCAAACTGCTGTGCAGCACGCGCCGGGCTATTCTCGTGACGGCTGAGGTAATCAAGCAGCACATTCCTTAAAGCACGCTTGCCCGCTGATACAGCATCAGGAGAGAATGCATCCTGCTGCTCCAGCCGTGTGTAAAGTGCTGCGAAGTCTTTCGCATAGGCGGAACCAATCGCAGCAATCAGATGGTCGCGGCTTGCAAAGATTGCATCCGGATCAACATTCTCGCCCATCTCACGCGCAATGTCGCTTTCGCTTGGCAAAGTCAGACATAGTGCACGGAAAGCGGCATCAAGGCTCTCATCCGAGGCAATACGTCCGGCAAGTTCGATAATTTTAGTATCGGTCTCCGGCAAGTAGCCGCCACGCACTCGTTTGGCGCCTTCTAGCAAGGCTTGCGTAAAGATGCCGGTCAGAGCCTGCCAGCGGGCAACCGGGTCGCTGTCATTGATAGCGAGGAAGGCCCGATCTTCCGAGTTAAGCGGTGAGACCAGATTGATCGGGGCGGAAAAACCACGCAACAGCGAGGGGACTGGGCGTTCCTTGATTCCATGGAACGTGATCGCTTCCGAAACACGATGCAGATGAATGACGCCATCGTGCACATCTCCACCTTCGACAGAGGAAGGTTGAATATCTTTGCCATCCGATCCCAACAAGCCAAAGGCGATCGGAATATGCATCGGTTTTTTTACCGGCTGACCGGGCGTGGGTGCGAGGGATTGCGTGAAACTGATGGTGTAAGTTTCTTTTGCTGCATCAAAACTGAAGCTCGCTTCAACCTTTGGTGTGCCCGACTGATCATACCAGAGCGCAAATTGCGAGAAGTCTTGGCCGGAGACATCGGAAAAAACTTTGATGAAGTCTTCAATGGTTGCAGCATCGCCATCATGGCGCTCAAAATAGAGATCCATACCTTTGCGGAACAGCTCGGAGCCGATGATCGTTCGGATCATACGCACCACTTCCGAACCTTTTTCATAAACGGTCGCCGTATAGAAGTTGTTGATCTCACTATATTCACGCGGGCGTACAGGATGTGAAAGAGGGCCGCTATCTTCAGGGAACTGCTGGGCTTTCAGTATTTTCACTTCTGCGATGCGCTTTACCGGACGCGAGCGTTCGTCGGCCGAAAATTCATGGTCGCGATAGACCGTCAGGCCTTCCTTGAGGCACAACTGGAACCAGTCGCGGCAGGTAATGCGATTGCCGGTCCAGTTATGGAAATATTCGTGCGCGATCACGGCTTCGATGCCAGCATAATCGACATCCGTTGCCGTTTCGGGGTCGGCCAGCACATATTTGTCGTTAAACACATTGAGGCCCTTGTTTTCCATAGCCCCCATATTGAAGTCCGAGACGGCAACGATGTTGAAGACATCGAGGTCATATTCGCGACCGAATTTTTCTTCGTCCCAACGCATGGAACGTTTCAATGCATCCATCGCATAAAGTGCGCGATACTCTTTGCCATGCTCGACATAGATGGCGAGGTCGACAGGGCGCCCTGATTGTGTCGTGAAATGATCCTGCACGACATCAAGCGAGCCAGCAACAAGGGCGAACAAATAGGAAGGCTTGGGGTGTGGGTCGTGCCAGACGGCAAAATGCCTGTCGGCATTACCGGCGACAGCGCCGTGTTCAACGGGATTGCCATTTGCGAGCAGTATTGGTGCAGCAGCCTTTTCCGCGTCAATACGAACCGTATAAACTGAGAGAACGTCTGGACGATCATAATAATAGGTGATGCGCCGAAAACCTTCTGCCTCGCATTGCGTGCAATAGACATCGCTTGAGCGGTAAAGCCCGGAAAGCTGCCGGTTTGTAGTGGGATTAACTTCGGTGACGATTTCCAGAGTGAAACGCTCAGCGTCGGGAAGGTCAGTGATTTCGAGTTTATCCGGCGTCACTGAGTAGCTGTTATCATTGAGCGCCTTCCCATCCAGGCTGATGCTGACGAAGTTCAGCTCGTCACCATCCAGAACAAGTGGTGTATCAGCAGCCGTTCCAGCGCGGCGCTCAATAGTCAGTTCGGCGCGAACGATCGTTTTCTCGGGCTCAAGTGTGAAATCGAGTTTCGTTTCAGGAATTGCGTAAGGTGTCGGGCGATAATCTTCGAGGCGGAATGTCTGGCCGGTTTCAGTACGCATTGCGAAACTCTTCTTTGTGATCACTTCGATACGAGAGTCGTATCCGGCTTTTTAGCAAACGACAAGAAAAGCGAAGTTGCTCAATATTTTTTAATTACTGATCTTTGCTTGGCTGGCACTTTGTTGCGAACAAGCCTATGGATAGCGCAATAACTGTAATTTCCCGCCTTGCTCCTGCATCCCCCGTTTAAGGAACTGCGTTGTGAAGTCCCTCCCGGACGCGGCCTCCGCAAATGTTCAGATCGGCGAAACTGCCGAGCCTGATCTGCTTCAAAACAATCCAATGCTGGGCATTAGCCTCAAAGTCGCTTCCGTCGCTGTTTTTGTCGGCATGTCGACCTTGCTCAAGGCTGCAGATGGTATCCCGCTTGGCCAGTTAATCTTCTTCCGATCTTTTTTCGCAGTCCTTGCCATCCTGGTCTATTTTGCGTTGCGCGGGCAGCTATCCGGCATTCTTCAAACCCGCCATGGGTTCAGCCACTTCTGGCGCGGCATGGTCGGAGTTGGCGCGATGTCTCTGAGCTTTTATGCACTGACCAAGCTGCCTTTGCCGGAAGCAATTGCAATCAACTACGCATCACCGCTTATAGCTGTTGTTCTTGGCGCACTCATTCTGCATGAAGTGGTCCGGCTCTATCGCTGGAGTGCGGTCGTCATCGGCTTGTTCGGTGTGATGATTATCATCTGGCCGCGCATGACGCTGTTTGCGGAAGGCAATGTCGGACATAATGAAGCCATGGGCGCCTTGGCGGCATTGGGCGGCGCCGTGATGGCTGCCTTTGCCATGATGCTGGTGCGTCGTCTTGTGCAGACCGAACGCACATCGACAATCGTTATCTATTTCTCGATTTCAGCAAGTGTTATTGCGCTAGTTAGTGTGCCGTTCGGCTGGGTTGCTCCGAGCTGGCCTCAGCTTGCAATGCTGATTGGCGCGGGTATTGCGGGCGGGATTGCGCAAATTCTGCTGACCGAATGCTATCGGCATGCCCCGATGAGTACCATTGCACCATTTGAATATACCTCAATGCTGCTCGGTCTCGGTATTGGGTTTCTATTCTTCGGGGATATTCCAACTTTTGAAATGCTGATTGGTAGCGTGATCGTTATGGGCGCTGGCGGCTATATCATCTACCGTGAGCATCAGTTGGCGATTGCGCCTCACAAAACCAATACGCCACAACAGTCACAGTAGATTAAGCCTGTCCCGGTGAACCTTCTGCGCGCGGATCGAGCTGCATTGTTTCAGGTGTAGGCTGACCGTCTGGCGTGTAGATTTTGAATTCTGTTTTTTGATCGCTGACTGCTGGTCGCTCGAAACGGCGAATACGCCAGAAAGCATGCAGACCATAGACTGCATAAGCGAGTGCCATAGTTACAAAGAAGCCGGATGCCCCCATAAGATCCATGAGTGGGCCGGATAGGGCCGGGCCGACCATGCTTCCTGTGCCATAGATGATAAGCAGGCCGCCAGAAATTTTCACAAATTCACTCGCGTCGGCATAGTCGTTGGCGTGGGCTACGTTAAGGCTGTAGATCGAGTAAAGCACTGAGCCGAACAGAAACATCATGATGTAGAGCGCATAGGGCGATGTGGGATGAACCAGCAGCATGATTGCTGAGAGCACAAAGCCAATAGCGCCCGCGATAACCATGACGAAACGGCGATCCACAATATCGGAAGCGCGCCCGAGTGGATATTGGAAGATAGCGCCGCCAATCATTGCGCAGGCCAGCATTGTGGCGATGCCAAAGGTCGAAAGGCCGTTCATTTCACCATAGATGGCGGCGAGGAAGCTCCATGTGCCGGTCACTATGCCCGCGATGAAAGATCCGACGGCTGCTGCGGGGGAGCGTCTATAAAGCCCCTTTAGGTCCAACGAAGCTTGCGTCAGCGGATTTGGTGACTGAGCGCTGGAAAGTGTGGTTGGCAACAGGGCGCTGGCATAAATGATCGCACAGATGATGAATAGGGTTACGGTCGTCGCATCACCAAATGGCAGGATGTATTGGCCACACATGAGACCAAGCATGGTAATAATCATATAGATCGAGAAAATCTTGCCGCGCGTTTCATTGGTGACGCGTTCATTGAGCCAGCTCTCGATAATCATATAGGAGCCTGCAAGCGAGAAGCCTGCGATGCCGCGGAAGATCATCCAGGCATAAGGGTTTACAATGAGCGAATGAAGCAGCAACGCGATTGATAGAAGCGTGAGTAGTGCCGAGAATACACGCACATGCCCGACGCGCCGCACCAGATGAGGAATAACAATGCAGCCTATGGTGAAAGCGAGCGCATAGGTCGTTCCCATCCAGCCAATTGTGGTTGTTGACCAGCCTTCAACGCCTCCGCGGATTGGCAGGAGAATGCCTGCAAGTCCACCGGCAAGCAGCATTAGAAATGTGCTTGCAAGCAAGGCAGCTATAGGCAGAAGCTGGCCGGCCATGAAAACCTCCCCGATGCACTAAGCTTAAAGAACGTTTGTCGAGTTCGGATATAGTGCAAGCGGCGGAATAATGTATGTTTGCGGCATGTTAGTGACAATTCGCTGTCTGATACGTGCAATCTGGGAAGATTATTCAGCCAGTTCCGCAAGCTTCATTTTCACTGCAAGAAAATCGCGCCAGGCAAACCTTTTCTGTGCAGGCGTGCGCAAGAGATAGGCCGGATGCAGCGTTGGCATGACCGGGATTTCAATACCCGATGGCGTGCGGTGCACTTTCCAATTGCCGCGTAATCGCAAAATGCCTTCCGTTGCACCTGTCAAAGCCTTGCCAGCTGGACCGCCGAGCGCAACAAGCACTTTGGGGGCTGCAAGTTCGATCTGCCGTTCGATGAACGGGCGGCAAAGTTCTGTTTCGACGGGGGTTGGCGTACGATTACCCGGCGGACGCCAAGGAATAGTGTTGGCGATGTAGACGCCTTCACGCTTGAGGCCGATAGCCTCGATCATCCGGTTGAGAAGTTGGCCGGATTTGCCAACGAATGGCAAGCCTTCCATGTCCTCATCACGCCCCGGCGCTTCGCCTACGAACATGATGTCTGACGAAGGATCGCCATCTGCAAAGCAGAGATTTTTTGCAGTGAATTTCAGATTGCAGCCATCAAAGGCTGCAAGCTTTTCGCGCAGCTCATCAAGCGTTGCGGCTTGCAAAGCGGCTTCGCGGGCTAGTGCAATTTGGGCATTATCCGGAACGTCGGATGCAGCCTGAACAGGACGGCTGGTCGGCGAGGGCGTTGCTGCCTGACGCGGCTGCTGTTGTTGCGCGCGCGGGCGTTCCGCTGACGAAGTTGATCGGTTTTCCTGCTGCGCGGGAGCTGAACGCACCGGCTGACGCTGGGCTTCTGCAAATCGATCGATCGGCGTATCGGAAAGCGGCATGTCAACACCCGCTTCCGCGTAAAAGCGGAGCAGGCCTTCCATATCCAGCGTTTCCCGGTCATCGATCATATTTTACACCTCATAAACTGAGGTGGCGAATTTTGGTGTTGAATGCAAGAGCAGAGCGCATATTTCCGGTTCATAGAGTGGATTAAAGCATCTCTCGTGAAGATGGAGCTGGCTTTTGGAAGCGCAGAATTACGTTGCGTCACAATAGCCCATAATCACTAAAGCGGCTGTTTAAAATTTGACGTTTACGTTAAGGTCAATATTATGAATGCTTGTATTGCGGCGATTTTGGACAATTGGACGCATATACGACAGTCTTTAACTCTGCGAGAGGGTAAGACCAATATGGGGAAGCCTATCTGTATAAAAGCGGATTATCGCCGTTCGCGATAGGATCATGAGTAAAAACAATTGGATGCTTCACGCCCGCTGCATTAGTGGGTGATGAAGTTACACCAGACGGAGGCCTAGAATGTCTGAAGCCCCAGCAATCGCGAGCCAGGAGCTTCCCGAACGCGAAAGCATGGAATTTGATGTTGTGATTGTCGGCGCAGGCCCTGCAGGCCTTGCTGCGGCTATTCGGTTTAAACAAATCAATCCGGAGCTTTCAGTCGTCGTTCTTGAAAAGGGCGGGGAAGTTGGCGCGCATATCCTGTCGGGCGCCGTCGTTGATCCAAGTGGTATCGATCAGCTTCTGCCA
>NZ_BSQC01000012.1:0-215647 GCF_030268145.1 Brucella sp. NBRC 12950 | reverse complement strand
ACATAGTTCTATCAAGAAACGTGTCCGCCAAAGTTCTGTTCGATAATCCGGTTACCCGAACCATCAGCAGACAATGCCGCCCACGTTTCTCTTTCTTCTGTATAAAATTGTCAAAGAACAGACAGTCGCAAAACCGTCGAAAACTTACCCGCTTAACTCCGCGACCCAATCTCAGTCATCAGAACCTTTCGGCCCAAACTCTCAATCTCGTCTCGCTCCGTCGCTGCGGTGCCGGGTATCTAATCCACAGTGCAAACCGTGTCAACCCATTTTTTTCAAGAAATTCACAGCCTTATCAACCGTTCCTTCCTCAATACATCAACAAAGCTTTCACCCCGCCAACGCCGCCAAACCAAACAATCAAAACCTAAATCTTAATCGCTTAACTCAACTCCAAGGACGAAGCATTCTGTCGCTTGCGACGATCGCCGCCCTCGGTGAGCGCCATATAGACCCCACACAACAAAACTGTCAACGTTCATTCATAAAAAAATACAAAGTTTCTTTCCACAGACAAAACCAGGCAACTTTACCAAACATTAAGCAACCAAACCAGCATGATTCCAAACCAAAAACACAAAGGGCGCTCAATGCGCCCTCACCCAACTCAATCTCTCTATATATAATAGCACTCAGCGCCGCGGCGGGCTGAACCAGCCCATCCGCTCCGCAACATTATCCGCCAATGCACGCACCCGTGCGCCCATCGTCTCAACAATCTCCGGCCGAGCCTCAACCGCCATCATCGATAACGCAATCCCAGCCGATGGATGATTGGGTCGATCACAAATCGATGCCCCAATACAAAACATACCCTCTCGCAGCTGACCATCATCAACCGAATAGCCCCTCTTCTTTACGTCCGCTATTTCGACTTCGAGCTGCTTCAAAGATTGAACACTCGAAGGCGTAATAGGCGTCGGCCAATCGGAAGGGAGGTGGCGAGCAAGCTCCTGCTCAGACATTGCCGCCAACATCGCCTTACCCGTCGCAGTAAAGACAGCCGGTACACGCATACCAATACGGAACGTGATACCAAGCGGTGCAGAAGAGTTGCGGCAGGACAGATAGATGACTTCTGGGCCTTCAAGGTGGGAAAGCGTCAATGTATATGCACCAAGCTCTTCCGCTTCTGCCACCGCTTCATGAAACGCATCCACAATATCGCTGCTTGCCAGAAAGACATTGGCCCAGCGAACCGACTGCGCGCCCATTGTAAAGCTTCCATCGCTATTGAGCTTCAATAACTTCAAATGCGTAAGAGTCTGGCAAAGACCGTGAACACTGCTTTTGGGCAGGCTGGTCTGGCGAACGAGATCGGAAAGTTTGATGCCTTCGCGGCTCTCGGCAACACAATCAAGAATTTGCGCTGCCCTGACCACAGCCGGAACCAGTTTCAAGGAACTTTCTTCATCGAGTACGGTTTTGTCCATATGCCCTCTTTGACCAATCGACAGGCGAATTGACTTTAGCGCTGCCGGCTGATTTATTCAGTATATCGTATGTCGTTCAATATAATGAACGACCGTCTGACGCAACATCGGGATGGAATATCAGATATGCTCGCTTTAAAAGACCCCTCACTGCTTAAATCGCAATGCCTTGTGGATGGAAACTGGATCGACGCAGCAGACGGCAAGACCATTGACGTAACCAACCCGGCAGATGGTTCTGTCATTGGCACCGTTCCTTCCCTCTCTGTCGATACTATTAAAAAGGCAATCAACGCTTCGAACAAGGCACTTCCGGCATGGGCTGCGAAGACCGCCAAAGAACGCGCTGGAATCCTGCGCAAATGGTTTGATCTGATTGTCGCCAGTGCAGACGACATTGCCCTTATCATGACATCGGAACAGGGCAAACCACTCGCCGAGGCGCGTGGTGAAGTTCTTTATGCTGCATCTTTCATTGAATGGTTCGCAGAAGAAGCCAAACGCGTCTATGGCGACACAATTCCGGCAACACAGCCCGGCCAGCGCTTGACCGTCATCCGTCAGCCAGTCGGTGTGACCGCTGCAATCACGCCATGGAACTTCCCGGCGGCAATGATTACGCGAAAGGCAGCGCCCGCACTGGCTGCTGGCTGCACGATGATCGTCCGCCCGGCTGATCTCACCCCGCTAACCGCGCTTGCGCTTGGTGTTCTGGCTGAAAAGGCTGGCATTCCTGCAGGCGTTCTGCAGATCGTGACCGGCAAGGCCCGCGAAATCGGCGCCGAACTCACCAGCAATGACATTGTCCGCAAGCTTTCCTTCACCGGCTCGACCGAAGTTGGCCGCCTGCTGATGGCGCAGTGCGCCCCAACCATCAAGCGCATCTCACTTGAGCTTGGCGGCAATGCACCCTTCATCGTGTTCGACGATGCAGACATCGACGCTGCTGTGGACGGCGCGATGCTTTCCAAATATCGCAATGCCGGTCAGACCTGTGTTTGCGCCAACCGCATCTATGTTCAGCGCGGCGTTTACGACAAGTTTGCTGAAAAGCTGGCAGCGAAAGTGAAAGAACTCAAAGTCGGCAACGGCACCGAGCCGGGCGTCGTCATCGGCCCGATGATCGAAGAAAAAGCCATCACCAAGGTCAAAGCGCATATTGAAGATGCGGTTTCGAAAGGTGCAAAGCTCATCTCAGGCGGCAAGGAACTGGGTGGCCTGTTCTTTGAACCGGGCATTCTGACCGGCGTCACCTCAGATATGCTTGTTGCCAAGGAAGAAACCTTCGGTCCGCTTGCACCACTCTTTGCTTTCGACACAGAAGAAGAAGTGATCGCTGCTGCCAACGACACGATCTTCGGTCTAGCTGCTTACTTCTATACCGAGAACTTCAGCCGTGCGATCCGCGTCAGCGAAGGACTGGAATATGGCATGGTCGGACACAATACCGGCCTGATCTCCAACGAAGTCGCACCATTCGGCGGCGTGAAGCAGTCGGGCCTCGGTCGCGAAGGCTCGAAATATGGCATCGAGGAATATCTCGAAACCAAGTACATCTGCAGCGCCTACAAGCGATAAAACGAACTTCATCGACATTAAAAGGTGGCGCGCATTGTTCGTGCCACCTTTTTTATTTATAGAGAGTGCAAATAATCCCCGAATGTTTGCACCTATAAAAATCCGGAAAACTTCATGCTGCGCCGACTCTATGACTGGACGATCTCGCTTGCCGCCCGAAAGTCTGCCGAATATTGGCTCGCTTTCATCGCTTTTGTAGAAAGCTCAGTGTTTCTGGTGCCAGCCGATGTGCTCTTTCTTCCAATGGCGCTCGCGCGGCCTGAACGCGCCTATCGCTATGCGCTTGTAGCGACGATCTTTTCCGTTCTCGGCGGCATAGCGGGCTGGTATCTCGGCTATCATGCTTATGAACAAGTCGCCAAACCTGTGCTTGAAATGTATGGCAAGCTCGACACGTTTGAGCAAATGCGCGGAACGACCAGCGCCGACATGATTTTGCTGATGCTCATCACATCCGGCCTATCGCATTTGCCGCCAATCAAGGTTGTCACAATTCTGTCCGGTGCGGCGGGCATCAATATCTGGCTGTTTATTGCATCAGCAATCATCGCTCGCGGTGCACGCTTCTTCTTCCTTGCATGGCTGTTGAAGCGTTATGGTGAACCGATCCGCCACTTTATTGAAAAGCGCCTCGGCCTGCTGGCTGGTCTGGTCGCCGTCGTGCTAATTGCACTGTTCTTAGCGGTTAAATATCTTCACTTTTGATTTTGCCTCAAGTCAGTCAAATTTAATTGCTTGGAAGCAAAGCAGTATTTTTGATTACTAGAGCGCATCCCGAAAAGTGGGAACCGGTTTTCGGAACAAGATGCGCGAAAAAATAGACAGAGCCAGTGTGGCGCAGGAAATTTCAAATGGCATTTGCACTTAACAAACCGGTCGGCAAAACGCAGGCTTGGACCGCAGGCATCATGACGCTGGGCCTTGCCGCAACTGTTGGAACGGCTTTAGGCTTTGAGCATCTGGCTGGTTTCATGCCGTGCAAACTCTGCCTTGAAGAGCGCACACCTTATTATATCGGCGTCCCGGTTCTTGCAGCAGCCTTTATTTCCTATGTCTTGAAACTGCCGCCGGTGCTGATACGCGGTCTTATTCTGATCGGCGCGCTGCTGATGACCTTTGGTTTAGCGCTTGCCATCTATCACACCGGCGTCGAACTCAAATACTGGCCAGGACCGGCCGATTGCAGTGCGGCCACCATGAAGGTCACACTCGATGCAGGCAATCTGCTTGGCGATCTCAACGCGACCCGCCCGCCTGCATGTGACAGCGCGCCGGGCTTCTTCCTCGGCCTGTCATTTGCCGGATGGAACGTCGTCGCAAGCCTGCTCTTTGCAGCGATTGGCTACTACGGCGCTTTTGCAAAAGGTGGGAAGTAAGAGCGAATTCTGAGGAAGTTTTTCTTTCTTCGCAAGAGCTCAAGTATCTTGATCAAAAAACGGCAGGCCGTGGCGAAAATGGTGATTTTCGAGTACCGAAGCGGAGTGTACTTTTGGGTACATGAGCATCGGAACGCAGACAAATTGCCATTTGCAGACCGGCATGGCGACTTTTGGAACAGATACTAAGGCTCCAATTCGACATCCCAGTAAAGAAAGTCGAGCCAGCTGTCGTGGAGATGGTTGGGTGGGAAAAGACGCCCATTGTTATGCAGATCCTGCACAGTGGGCTGGACCGGCCTCTGGCGCGGCCACATATGCGCGCTTGCCGGCATCAAGCCGCCTTTGCGCAGATTGCATGGGGAACATGCGGCGACCACATTTTCCCACGTCGTCTCGCCGCCATGGCAACGCGGGGTGACGTGATCAAACGTCAGATCATGCGGTGAGCCGCAATACTGACATTCAAAACGATCACGCAGAAAAAGATTGAAGCGCGTAAACGCCGGATAGCGCGGCGGCTTCACATAATCCTTCAGACAGATCACGCTTGGCAAACGCATGGAAAACGATGGCGAGGATACGACCTGATCGTATTCCGCCACGATATGCACGCGTTCAAGAAAGACCGCCTTGATCGCATCCTGCCAGGACCAGAGCGATAAAGGATAGTAGCTGAGCGGCCGATAATCCGCATTGAGAACCAGAGCAGGCAAACCACTGCTCGAAACGGTTCGGGGAGAGACGGCTACATTCAAGGGCGCACCTCCTTCAGAGCAACTCCGAAAGGAAAAGTGCGAATGGCTTTCCGTACGGAATTGCGCTCTTCATCGAAGCGCCGCGCGTCCATTCTGGGCGCAACCTACAACGCTCCAACCTTGTAATAGCATTCCCAGCAAAAGTGCTAAGCGGTTTTGCGTAGGATAATGCGTAGAAACAGATGGTTACAGCGGGGCCACCGCTGTAAGGCGGCAGTGCGATAGGCAAGATACCAAGTTTCTGCGAATCGAAATGCCGTCATTCACCTGATGCAAATAATGTAATCCCGACGTGACAGCATTGTGAAGCAGAAACGCATTTATGTCCCCGGAAACACGCAACTTTTACAGAAGCGGCGCAGCCTCCCGTCCCTTGATCGCAGCGTAATATGCCCAGAACAAACGTGCTGCCACACCGCGCCATGGCGCCCAGTCTTCCGCAAGCAAGCGAAGCGCCTTTGTATCCGGTCTCGTTTCATGCGCAAAAGCGTGACCGACAGCCGTTTGCAACGCCACATCGCCAGCCGGAAACACGTCGGGATGACCAGCGGCAAACAGCAGATAGACTTCAGCCGTCCATGGACCGATGCCCTTGATAGCGGTCAGCGCCTTGATCGCTTCTTCGGCAGGCAGATCGCACAGCCCATGCAGATCGATTGCTTCTTCTGCCAAAGCTTCACTCAAAGCAAAAAGCGTTCTCTGTTTTGGTCGCGAAAGCCCGGCAAAACGCCATGCCTCTTCCCCGCCTGCAATATAAGCTTGCGGTGTCATCGGATCGATCACTTGCTTGAACCGCGCCCATATTGCTGCCGCGCTTGCAGTTGAAACCTGTTGCGCAACGATAATCGAGGCAAGACTTTCAAAGCCCGGCTGAGACCTGCGAAGCGGAACAGCGTGGGACCGACTGCGGATATCAAGCAACCGTGCGTCGGCTAATCCCAGTGCTTCAAGCCCGGCTTCAATATCATCCAATGTATCGATCCGCCGCATCGCCTGGCCTTTCATTTCAGTTAGAGCGCCGCGCGTCCTTTCGGACGCACAAAGGACCCTCTAAACTATCGAATCTACGCATCGTGCTTTCCGAAAATCGATTCCGATTTTCGGGCCGATGCTGTAACTGCAAAGTACCAATGCAATCAGATGACAATCAACTGACATGATCATGACCCAGCCCGTATATCGCTTCGCTCCAAGCCCCAATGGTCAATTGCATCTTGGCCACGCCTATTCCGCACTTCTCAATGCACAAATGGCACGGACAAGCGAAGGGCGCTTTCTGCTTCGCATGGAAGACATCGACACCGCCCGCTGCACACTAGCGCTTGAACAGGGCATCTACGATGATCTCCACTGGCTCGGGCTTGAATGGGAACAGCCGGTACGCCGCCAGTCAGAGCATTTCGGCGAATATCGCAATGCACTGACCAAGCTTGCCGACAAGGGGCTCGTCTATCCCGCCTTTCTGAGCCGTACCGAGGTACGGGAGATCATCGGCGAAGCCCATGCCAAAGGCCAGGAATGGCCCGCCGACCCTGACGGCACACCGCTTTATCCGCAGGGCGAACGAAACTTGAGCGAAAAGGAACAGATGGAACGCATCGTCTCCGGTGCCCCCTATGCATGGCGGCTCAATATGGAGAAAGCGCTTGAGATGGCTGGCGAAACACTGTTCTGGAACGAAATCGGCACCCAAATCAGCATTGGGCCTATTAAGGCAAATCCTGCGCAATGGGGCGACGTGGTGATCGCCCGCAAAGACACCCCCACCAGCTATCATCTTTCTGTCGTGGTGGATGATGCGCTGCAAGGCATCACGCATATTGTCCGCGGACGCGATCTGTTTCATGCAACATCCGTGCATCGACTTCTGCAAAAGCTTCTGGGCCTGCCGGAACCGCTTTATCATCATCATGATCTGGTGCTGGGCGACGATGGTTTGAAACTATCCAAAAGCCGCAAGGATACGGCACTCAACAGCTTGCGCGAACAGGGCTTTACGCCTGACGATATCCGCGCAAGACTGTCACTGTAAAAACTATTTTCGCCGCAGCGTCACAGATGATGTGCCCGCACGCTGATTGACGAAAGCGCGCTAAAGCGGTTCAAAGACAGCATGATAGCTGGCACTGAAGAGTGCTGGCGGTGATTTTGTTTATTTTGAAGGAGGCAGAGCCATGGTTTCTCAGAAAGCCGGTAACTACGTTGAGATAGAAGGCTTGCGCGTTGCCCCTGAACTGGTGGAGTTTCTCGCCAAGGAAGCCGCACCCGGCACTGGCGTTGAACCAGACGCCTTCTGGAAGGGCTTCGCCGCCATCATCCGCGATCTCGCACCGAAGAATCGCGCCCTCCTCAAGAAGCGCGACGACCTGCAGGCCAAGATCGATGCCTGGTACAAGGACAATCGCGACAAAGGCTATTCGCAGGCTGACTATCAGCAATTCCTGAAAGATATCGGCTATCTCCTGCCCGAAGGCGGAGAGTTCAAGGTCTCGACCGCCAATGTCGATCCGGAAATCATGCATATTGCAGGACCGCAGCTTGTCGTTCCGGTCATGAATGCCCGCTATGCGCTCAATGCCGCCAATGCACGCTGGGGTTCGCTCTATGACGCGCTTTACGGCACCGATGCTATCTCTGAAGATGACGGCGCGGAAAAAGGCAAAGGCTACAACCCGAAGCGCGGCGAAAAAGTCATCGCATGGGCCAAGAATTTCCTCGACGAAAGTGCACCGCTCAATGCGGGCAAGTGGGCCGACGTCACCGGCTTTTCCGTCACGGACGGCAAACTCGCTGTAACGCTTGCCGACGGTTCGAGCACCGCCTTGAAGGACGGCAGCCAGTTCAAGGGATATAATGGCGATGCGGCGGCACCGACCAATGTGCTGCTGGCCAAGAACAACATGCATGTTGATATCGTAATCAATGCCGACAGCCCGATCGGCAAGACCGACCCGGCGCATATCGCAGACATGGTTCTGGAATCGGCCGTCAGTACGATCCAGGATTGCGAAGATTCGATTGCAGCAGTGGATGCAGAAGACAAGGTTGCCGTCTACCGCAACTGGCTCGGCCTGATGAATGGCAAGCTCGAAGACACCTTCGAGAAGGGCGGCAAGCAGATGACGCGCCGCCTTAATGGCGACCGCAGCTATAAGGCTGCCGATGGCTCGGAACTCAGCCTCAAGGGCCGTTCGCTGATGCTGGTGCGCAATGTCGGCCACCTCATGACCAATCCGGCGATCATTGATGCCGAAGGTCACGAAGTGCCGGAAGGCATCATGGATGCCGCCTTCACCAGCCTGATCGCACTGCATGATATTGGCACGAATGGTCGCCACATGAATTCGCGCGAAGGCTCGGTCTACATCGTCAAGCCAAAGATGCACGGGCCGGAAGAAGTGGCATTCGCCAATGAAATCTTCACCCGCACCGAACAGCTGCTTGGCATGAAGCCCAACACGCTGAAAATCGGCATCATGGATGAGGAACGCCGCACCACGGTTAACCTCAAGGAAGCGATCCGCGCTGCCAAGGAACGCGTCGTCTTCATCAATACCGGCTTCCTTGATCGCACCGGCGACGAAATCCATACCTCGATGGAAGCTGGCCCGATGATCCGCAAGGGCGACATGAAGCAGGCTGCCTGGATCGGCGCTTATGAGCAGTGGAATGTCGATATCGGTCTTGAGTGCGGCCTTTCCGGCCATGCGCAGATCGGTAAGGGCATGTGGGCCATGCCGGACCTGATGGCTGCGATGCTGGAACAGAAAATCGCCCATCCGAAGGCTGGTGCGAACACCGCCTGGGTGCCATCGCCAACCGCTGCAACGCTGCACGCAACTCATTATCATCAGATTGATGTTGCAAGCGTTCAGGAAAAGCTGAAGAGCCGCCCGCGCGCCAAACTCGACGATATTCTGTCGGTGCCGGTCGCCCCTCGTCCAAACTGGACGCCGGAAGACATCCAGCACGAAATCGACAACAACGCACAGGGCATCCTCGGCTATGTCGTGCGCTGGGTTGATCAGGGCGTTGGCTGCTCGAAAGTGCCGGACATCAACAATGTCGGCCTGATGGAAGATCGTGCAACGCTGCGCATCTCGGCACAGCACATCGCCAACTGGCTCTATCATGGCGTGGTTTCGGAAGCGCAAGTCATGGAAACGCTTAAGCGCATGGCAGCCGTTGTGGACAAGCAGAATGAAGGCGATCCGCTGTATCGCCCGATGGCCGCAAACTTCGACAAGTCGATTGCTTTTCAGGCCGCTTGCGATCTGGTTTTCAAGGGCCGCGAACAGCCGAATGGTTACACCGAGCCAGTCCTGCATCGCCGCCGGTTAGAGCTAAAAGCTCAGGGTTAATCAGAATTATTCAGACAGAAAGAATGCGGCGGGAGAAATCCCGCCGTTTCTGTTTTCGAAATCGCTTGACTCCATTATAATAGATATTAATTCTAAGATAATGGAAAACATGAATGAGCATCTCGACAACGCCATTGGCGAAAATCTGCGCCGCCTGCGCCTTGCGCAGGGTATGACGCTGGATGCGCTTGGTGACGCGTCAGGTGTCAGCCGCGCCATGATCTCGCGGATCGAGCGTGGCGAAACCAGCCCGACCGCACAGCTTCTGGCGCGCATTTGTGCAGCGCTCGGCACATCGCTCTCAGCCTTCTTTGCCGATGCGGAAGCCCCAACCTCTCCATTGCTCACGCATGATCGCCAACCAGTCTGGCGTGATCCAGATACGGGCTATATCCGGCGATCTGTTTCACCACCGGCAACCGGGTCGAATATCGACATGATCGAGGTCGAATTTCCCGCAGGCGCCAGAGTGGCCTTCGCACCACAGGCGGCCAATGCAGGCATCACACAGCATTTGTGGCTCCTGAATGGGCAGATGGAAATCACCGTTGGAGCAACTGCCTATCAGCTCCATACCGGCGACTGTCTTTACATGCCGCTTGCTGAAGGCATTACCTTTCATAATCCCGGCACCTCGACCGCCCGTTATACAATCGTACTCGAACGTCGCAGCAGTCTCTGAAAGTACAATATGATTCGTGTCCTTAACTACGAAGACGCTGGCTCCTCGCTTCTCCCACTGGCAGAAATCCTGACCGATTGCGTTAATGATGGCGCGTCAGTTGGTTTCATGGCGCCATGTGAATGGCAGGGCTTCATCCCTTACTGGAACCGCGTCTTTAATGAAGTAGAGCGAGGCGACACGGCCCTTCTGGTTGCCGAACATAAAGGCGAAATCGTCGGTACGGTTCAGCTTGGTCTTGCTCAAATGCCCAATCAGCCGCATCGTGCCGATCTTAAAAAACTGCTGATCCATCGCAAGGCGCGCGGCCTTGGTCTTGCACGCAAGCTGATGGAAGCCGTTGAAGAAGAAGCACGTAACCGACGCAAGACACTTCTCTGCCTGGACACCGCAACCGGCAGTCCGGCGGAAGCAATTTACACCCATCTCGGCTGGGAGCGGGTAGGTGTTATCCCGAATTATGCGCTTTATCCTGACGGCAGCCCCTGCGCGACCACACTTTTCTATAAAGGCCTCTGAAATGACCCTCACCATTCGCTTTGCCAACGAAGCTGACCTCCCTGCTCTGCTTGCGATCTATAATGATGCAGTCGAGAACACGCTCGCCATCTGGAACGAAACGCTCGTCGATCTGGAAAACCGTCGCGAATGGCTCAAAGCCCGCAACCGTGACGGCTTTCCGGTTCTGGTGGCCGAACGTGAGGAACAGGTCGTCGGCTATGCGAGTTATGGCCCTTTCCGTCCGTTTGAAGGTTTCCGCCACTCATCGGAACTCTCTGTTTATGTGGCCAGCAATGCGCGCGGCGGCGGTATCGGACGCGCACTTCTGGCAGAGCTTGTGGAAGAAGCACGCGAGCGTAAAGTCCATGTGCTGGTCGCGGGTATTGAAGCAGGCAATGCCGCATCCATCGCATTGCACAAATCGCAGGGTTTTTCAGATTGCGGCACGCTGAAACAGGTCGGCCAGAAATTCGGACGCTGGCTTGATCTGACCTTCATGCAAAAGATACTCTAATCAGCACCGTGCAATAGAAAGCGCAGCGGGCCATTGCCCTGCTGCGCTTTTTTTGTTTATACAGGCGTATTCGCAAGGACCCGGTGAAAGCCCGGGTGGCTCTTCTGGCCGCCTATCCGCCAGACAACGCAACAACATCCCCCATTTTTACAATCGGCCATGTTGAATCGGACGGCTCTCAACGCCCGTCTTCTATTTGCGGAAAATTCAATGACACGTCTTGCTGCCTACCGCCGCGAGTGGTTCTCCAATATTCGCGGTGATATTCTTTCCGGTATCGTCGTAGCACTTGCCCTCATCCCGGAAGCCATCGGCTTTTCGGTCATCGCTGGCGTCGACCCCAAGGTCGGCCTCTTCGCCTCTTTCGCCATTGCCTGCGTTTCCGCCTTCACTGGTGGACGTCCTGGCATGATCTCTGCTGCAACCGCTGCAACTGCTGTGGTGATGGTCTCGCTCGTCAAGGAACACGGGTTGCAATATCTCTTTGCAGCCACGATCCTGATGGGCATTCTGCAAATCTTTGCAGGCTTCCTCAAACTCGGGCGCCTGATGCGTTTTGTATCGCGCTCGGTCATCACCGGCTTCGTCAATGCGCTTGCTATCCTCATTTTCATGGCGCAGCTGCCTGAACTCATTCATGTTCCGGTTGAGACCTACTGGATGATCGCAGGCGGTCTCGCCATCATCTATCTCTTCCCGCGCTTAACCAAAGCCATCCCATCGCCGCTCGTTGCCATTGCCGTCCTCACCACGCTTGCATGGACAAGCGGCATGGATCTGCGAACCGTTGGCGATCTCGGCGAGTTGCCATCAGCATTGCCGATCTTCGCGCTTCCACAAGTACCGCTGACGCTGGAAACGCTGCAGATCATCCTGCCTTATTCGATCACGCTGGCAGCTGTCGGCCTGCTTGAATCGCTGATGACGGCCCAGATTGTCGATGACATGACGGATACCAACAGCAACAAAAACCAGGAATGTATTGGTCAGGGCACCAGCAATATCGCATCCGCCATGATTGGCGGCATGGGTGGTTGCGCCATGATCGGACAGTCGGTGATCAATGTGTCGTCTGGCGGTCGCGGCAGGCTTTCAACCTTTGTGGCTGGCTCTTTCCTGCTATTTCTCATTCTCGTTCTCGACGATCTGGTGCGGATTATTCCGATGGCCGCACTGGTGGCCGTGATGATCATGGTCTCTATCGGCACCTTCTCATGGCGCTCGATCCTCGATCTGCGCCGCAACCCGCCATCCTCCTCCATTGTCATGCTGGCAACCGTCATAACGGTGGTTTCAACGCATGATCTTGCCAAGGGTGTTCTGGTCGGCGTGCTGCTTTCCGGCGTGTTCTTCGCAGGAAAAGTCGCAAAGATGTTCCGTGTGAGCGAAACAACGAGCGAGGATGGCACCGAGCGCACCTATACCGTTCAGGGCCAGATATTCTTTGCCTCGGCACAAAACTTCATTGCAGCTTTCGATTTTTCATCACCTGCAAAAAGGGTAACGATCGATGTCAGCCATGCCCATCTGTGGGACATCACCTCGGTCGGTGCGCTCGACAAGGTGGTGCTGAAATATCGTGCCAGCGGTACGGATGTTTCGGTGATCGGCTTTAATGAAGCAAGTAGCGATATGATCGACCGCTTCGCTGTCCATGATAAGGAAATCGGTGCCGCAAAACTGGCGGTACACTAGAGCATGTCTCCCAAAAGTGGGAACCGGTTTTGGGACAAAGACATGCTTAAAAACAAAGAAAAAGGGCCGCTTTCGCGGCCCTTTTTTTTATCAGTTCGGCTGTGGAACGGCAGTCCCGGTCGAAAGCTCTGTCAGACCGATATCACCTTCAACCTGATCACTGCGGGCCATCAGGTAGAGGCCAAGCACAGAGGTCAGAACCGCGATGAACACCAGATACCAGGCGTGTGCCATCGGGTTAACCGCCAGAAGCGAGGTTACGATCACCGGCGTCAGTCCGCCAAAAACCGCATAGGAAATATTGTAAGAAAACGACAGGCCAGAGAAACGAACAGGTGCCGGGAATGCGCGCACCATCACATAAGGGACCGCGCCAACCATGCCCACCGAAAGCCCCATCACCGCATAAAGCGCGAACAGAACAGGCAGGGAAACCGCCGCATAGGTGTAGAACACGAAAGTTGCAACACCGAAGAAAATGCCTGCAACCGCAAAGAAGCGGCCGCTGCCAATGCGATCAACAATCGCGCCGGCACTCACCGTTCCAAACATCAGAAACAGCGTGCCGAAGCTTGTGGCGGCAAGCGACTGCAAAGGCGTGTAACCATAAAGCTTCTGCAGGAAGGTCGCAGTCATCAATGTGGTGACGACGATGCCAGCCGACAGAATCCATGTCAGCAGCACGGAAATGATAACGCCATGCATGTGGTTGCGCAGAACAGTGCCGAGCGGCAGCTTATCCTTGAGAAGATGGCTGTTCTTCATCTCGGTGAAGATCGGCGTTTCAGCCAACCAGCGGCGCAGGTAAACGGCGAACAGGCCGAAAATACCGCCGATAAAGAACGGAATGCGCCATGCGTAACCGGCAAGCTCTTCCGGCGTGAAAATCCAGTTGATGGCGGTCGCGATCAGCGAGCCGATCATGATGCCGAGCGTCAGACCCGAGCACAGGAAACCACACGCCATGCCAACACGATTGGCGGGAACATGCTCCGCCACAAAGGTCCATGCGCCGGGGACTTCACCACCGATGGCAGCGCCCTGCAACATGCGGAAGATAATCAGCAAGATCGGCGCGCCAACACCAAGCGTTGCATAGGTTGGCAGGCAGGCCATGGCCAATGTCGAGATCGACATCAGAAACACCGAGAATGCGAAGACGCGCTTGCGGCCAAACTTGTCGCCAAAATGCGCCAGCACGATGCCGCCGACCGGGCGCACCAGATAGCCGGCTGCGAAAATGCCAAAAGTCTGGATCAGCACCAGCCAGTCCGGCATATCCGGCGGAAAAAACAGATGTCCGATAACGCTCGCGAAAAATACGAAGATGATGAAATCATAAAACTCCAGCGCGCCGCCCAATGCCGAAAGGCCAAGGGTGCGGAAATCCTGCCGGTTTAGCGGTCGGGGATTGATGCTTGTAGGGGAGTTTGTCGATGCCATCGATTCGTTCTCTTCTGATCGGGTATCCTGATATGAAGCCCTGTTTAAGGGCTTCGGTTTAATGCGCCAATTGTGCCTTCGCTGCAAGGCTTGACTTTAAGCCAGCAAAACTTATTTTAGAACTATTCTAAACTATGGATTTGAGAAATGCTCAGCCGGTTCTTCAATAATGGTCGTCGCCCCTTTGATTCACTCTCCGAACAGGAGATTCTAGCGCTCGCGATTTCGTCCGAGGAAGACGATGCGCGCATCTATCTTGCTTATGCGGATGGGCTGCGCGACGAGTTCCCGCAATCGGCGAAAATCTTCGAGCAGATGGCCGCAGAAGAGCATGAACATCGCGATGCATTGATTGAGCGGCACCGCGCACGCTTTGGCGACCGCATCCCGCTTATTCGTCGCGAGCATGTCAGCGGCTATTACGAGCGCAAGCCGGACTGGCTGGTACGCCCGCTTGGCATCGACAAGGTGCGCGATGCAGCAGCGCAAATGGAAGAGCAGGCCTATCGCTTTTACATTGAGGCCGCGAAACATGTGACAGATGCACAGACCCGCAAGCTTCTGGGCGATCTGGCACAGCAGGAAAAGAAACACGAAGCCAAGGCTGAGTCGCTTGAGAACGAACTGACACCGAATAATGTGCAGGACGACGAGCGTGCGGCCGAACGCAAGCAATTCATCCTGACTTATGTGCAGCCGGGTCTCGCGGGATTGATGGATGGTTCCGTTTCCACCCTCGCACCAATTTTCGCGGCAGCTTTCGCTACGCAGGATACATGGCAGACATTCCTCGTCGGCCTCTCAGCCTCGGTCGGTGCGGGTATTTCGATGGGTTTCACGGAAGCCGTGCATGATGATGGCAAGCTTTCGGGCCGCGGTTCACCGATCAAGCGCGGCATTTCCTGTGGCGTGATGACGACACTGGGCGGCCTTGGCCATACCCTGCCCTATCTCATCAAAGATTTCTGGACCGCAACAAGCATCGCTGCAATCCTGGTTTTCTTCGAGCTCTGGGCCATCGCCTTCATCCAGAACCGTTATATGGAAACGCCGTTCTTCCGCGCAGCCCTTCAGGTAGTCTTCGGCGGCGCGCTTGTTCTGGCAGCAGGCATATTGATTGGTAGCGCTTAAACCCGCACTTCGTCACGAGGCTGAGAAACCGGGCCTTCAAAGACATCAATCGCAATGCGGCCCTGCCGGGAAACGGTGACAAAACTGTTTGCCGGCACAGCCATCCAGTTGGCAGCCTCACCATCAAGCGGCTCGGATACAACACAGATGCCGGATACACTGCCCAGTGTCGCCGTATAAAGCGTCGGCGCAAAGGCATCAGTGGCATAACGGATTGCATAAAGCTGATTGCCATCCGAAAAAGCAGCCGTCAGTCGCAAGAATGGTGGCACCCCGGCGCACACGGCCTCTTCCACAATTGTCCCGACCATGCGCTTCATGGCGAGGACCGGATCAATTTCGAGTCCGAACTCCAGCATCAGCAGAAAGATCAGCTCGGAATCCGTTGCGCCATGCTTCTGAACATAAATCTCATCGCTCAGATGGCTTTCAAGCCTGCGTCGCAACCGGTCAAAATCCCCGATCTGTCCATTATGCATGAAACTCCAGCGCCCCGAGACAAACGGATGGCAGTTGGAACGACTTGTCAGCCCGCCTGTTGAGGCGCGGACATGCGCAAGAAAAAGGCGCGACCGGATTTGCCGTGCAAGGCTGCGTAAATTCTGATCGGACCAGGCGGGCAAAATATCCCGATAAAGCCCCGGCTCGCTTCGGTTGCCATACCAGGCGACGCCGAAGCCATCGCCATTGGTACGCGTTTTCGCTTCATGCGCGTCGTGGCTTTGCGCCACGAGCGAATGACATGGAGACGATATGATGTCTTCCAGATAGGTTTCAGGTCCGAGATAGGCGGCCCAACGACACATTTTCGATCCGGTGTTTACCGGCCCCGGTTATGAGTCCGCTCATAAAGCTGGCGAACGATTGTGCTCGCAGTCTTCTCGAACAAAAATGGCAAAATTGCATGAATGAGTGCGGCGAAGGCTGCACAAAAAAGCTTGAATGAAAAACGACCAGCAAAGGCCATATGCTGAAAATAGGTTTCGTCAACTGACTCTGGATGTTCAGTAAAGAGGCGTGTGATGCGAGTGGTCATTGGAAATACTCCCGTCAATGAGCAATTCGTTCCCTTTTGTCCAGCGCTCTAAAGCGCCTTACTAGAAAATCATTCTAGCAAAAGCAGACGAGATGAAATCTCAATTTATCCTTGATAATTGATATTTTATGAGACAATCATCCCAATATGAAACTCACTTTAGACGAAATTGACCGCAAAATCTTGGATGAATTGCAGATTGACGGCACTCTGTCTGTTGATTCTCTCTCCGAGCGCGTGCACCTGTCCCGCAATGCCTGCTGGCGACGGGTCAAGCGCATGGAAGACGCAGGGATCATCAAGGCGCGTGTCGCTCTGATTGATGCCGAGATGGCTGGTTGCGGCCTATCCGTCTTCATTCTGGTTCGCACATCGAGCCACGACCCCGAATGGCTCGGCAAGTTTCGCAGCGCCATGGCGCGCTTTCCGGAAATTGTCGGCGTCTACCGCATGACCGGCGATCTCGACTATGTGCTCAAAGCGCGCGTTTCCGACGTCAAGGCCTATGACCGCCTCTATCAGCGATTGATTGCCAGTGTCCCCTTATCGGATGTATCAGCGTCTTTCGTCATGGAGGAGATCAAGGAAACGACAGCCGTGCCGCTCGATACGATTTGAGTGCTGCCCGACCGTCACGCAACGGCAAGGACATCCAGATGAGCCGGTTTCACAATAAGCGCATTCTGATCACAGGCGGAACAAGCGGCATGGGCCTGGCGGGTGCCCGCCGGATCATTGCTGAAGGCGGTTATGTTGTTCTGACCGGTATGAACAACGAACGAATTCACTCAGCCCGCCAGACGCTCGGTGAGAAGGCTGAAGTCATTCGCAATGACGCTGCCGATCCTGATGCAGCACACAGTCTCGCTGAAGCGGTGAAAGCCATTGGTCCGCTTGATGGGCTTTGGCTGAATGCAGCCTTTGCTTCGCTGGGAGCGCCTGAAGAAATCACGGCTGCGGATTTCGATGCCATGATGGCAACCAATGTTCGCGGGCCAATGCTCCAACTGGCCAGCCTTTCGCCATATCTCAATCAGGGCAGCTCGGTCGTCGTCACATCGTCCAGCTCAACCTATGAAGGCGCTGCAGCCACCAGTCTTTACGCTGCTACCAAAGGTGCGGTCATTGCCATGACACGCTCCTGGGCGTCCGCGCTCGCACCCCGTGGCATCAGGGCCAACGTCATCGTGCCCGGACCAATAGAAACGAATTTCCGGCATTTCCTGCCCGATGAAGCGCGAAGCGGATTTGAACGTTTTGTCGTCGATCAGGTGCCGCTCGGGCGTGCCGGTACGGCTGATGAAGCGGCAGCCGTGGCTCTTTTCCTGCTTTCTGATGACGCATCCTATGTTACAGGCAGCCAGTATGCTGTGGATGGCGGGCTCATTAAATACTGATCCATCAGCAAAAAGCATGATCCTGTGCTGCACTATCATTGCAAAACTGAAAATAGGCGGTACACCTTTCATGTGTTTTCACGTATGAGCGTCGCCAATTTAACTTCACGTAGGAAAGGCCCCCTCATGACAGCACCAACGCTCGGCATCATTCGCCTTGAACATGCGGAAGGCCTTGAACTCCCCGCTTACGAAACTTCCGGTTCGGCTGGCATGGATCTTCGAGCCGCCGTCGCCGAAGACCGCCAGATCGTACTTCTGCCGGGTCGCCGCACTCTGGTGCCAACCGGTCTCATCTTTGAAATCCCGGAAGGCTATGAAGTGCAGATCCGCCCTCGTTCGGGCTTGGCTTTCAAGAACGGCATCACCTGCCTCAACACGCCGGGCACAATCGATTCTGATTATCGTGGCGAAGTGAAGGTACTGCTCATCAACCTGAGTGACGACGATTTCCGCATCGAACGCGGTATGCGCATTGCACAGGCCGTCTTCGCTCCAGTCGTCCAGCCAAAGATCGAAGAGCGCTCACAGGTCAGCGAAACCGCACGCGGCGCTGGCGGCTTCGGTTCAACCGGCACAGCCTGATTAGGCAATCCAACCATTGTGATAAAAAGCCGGAACCTCGTTCCGGCTTTTTTATATGCACTCTCTAAAGCACCATTTTTAACAGAGCCCAAGCCTATGACCATTAGGCGCATGACAAATAATTAAGATGAATTCCTGAGTTGGTCGGCATAGATATCCGCAGAACACTATTTTTTATAATGAATTCTCAGGGGTTGCAGGGTGCTTAGATCCACCGATTCACAGGCCACGGGTCCAAAGACGACCGCATCAGGTAAACGCGCATCGCGTGGGCGTAACCGCTTGTGGGTCTGGTTGCCGATAGCGGCCATAGCCTTGGGCGCGGGCTGGTATTTCCTGAGCGGGCGAGAAGCCGGCAGCCAGAAAAGCACCTATCTGGCTGAAACCGTTGAACGCGGCAACATCGAAAACTCGATCACCGCAGTCGGCACGCTGAGCGCGCTGCGCAGCATCAATGTTGGCGCGCAGGTCTCGGGACAGCTGAAAAGCGTCAAAGTTGAGATCGGCGACGAGGTCAAGCAGGGCGATCTGATTGCCGAAATCGACCCGTCACCCTTTGAAAAGAAGGTCGAGATTGCCAGTGCACAGCTCGATAATCTCAAGGCACAGCTTCTGAGCAAGCAGGCGCAGCTGACATTGAAAAAGTCCAATGCCGCTCGCCAGCGCTCGCTGCTTGCGACCCGCAACGCATCGCAATCGACCATCGATCAGGCCGATGCCGATCTCGCCATGGCGGAAGCCGATGTGAAAGCCCTGAGCGCGCAAATCCGCCAACAGGAAGCACAGCTCGCCAGTGACAAGGTCGATCTCGGCTACACCAAGATCTACAGCCCGATGGTCGGCACTGTTGTCGATCAGAGCGCCAAGGAAGGCGAAACGCTCAACGCAGTGCAAAGCGCACCGACAGTTGTCACGGTCGCTGACCTCAAGGTAATGACCGTGGAAGCACAGGTTTCGGAAGCCGATATCAGCAAGTTGAAGCCCAATATTCCGGTCTACTTCACATTGCTCGGTCAACCAGACAAGCGCTTCACCGGCACTCTGCGTCAGATCAAACCTACCCCGCAGACCGACAACAACGTCGTTCTCTATTACGCGCTGTTCGACGTTCCCAATCCAACCGGCGAACTCATGATCAATATGAGCGCACAGGTCTATTTTGTTCTCGACCACGCAGACAATGTGCTGATTATTCCAACTGCCGCGCTGAACCAGAAACGCGAAGGTACCGGCAAACCACAAACGACCGTTCAGGTCGTGGATAAGAGCGGCGCAACCGCAGAACGCGTTGTGGAAATTGGCGTTCGCAATCGCGTGCAGGCAGAGGTTAAAAGCGGCCTTGAAGAAGGCGACAAGGTGGTCGTCACATCCGCATCTGCGACGGCAGGCTCAACCCAGCGCGGCCGCAGACCGGGCGGCATGTTCTTCTGATGAGCACCGCCATGAATGACGCGCCCCTCATCAGATTGCAGGATATCCGCAAAACCTATCACAATGGCGATTTAGCCGTTGAGGTGCTGCACGGGATAACGCTCGACATCAGGGCCGGTGAGTTCGTCGCCATCAAGGGTGCGTCCGGCTCCGGCAAGTCAACACTGATGAACATTCTGGGCTGTCTGGACAGCCCCAGCGGCGGACAATATCTGCTCGATGGCGAAGACGTATCGACGCTTGACGCAGATGAGTTGGCAGCACTACGCCGCCGCACTTTCGGCTTCGTCTTCCAGAGCTACAATCTGATAGCAACATCGACCGCGCAGGAAAATGTCGAGGTTCCGGCTATCTATGCGGGTATGCCTGCTGCAGAACGCCACGAACGCGCAGCCGAGCTTCTGGGATCGCTGAAACTGGGTGACAGGCTGGACCATCGGCCCAATCAGCTTTCTGGTGGCCAGCAACAGCGCGTCTCGATTGCGCGCGCCTTGATGAATGGCGGACGCATCATTCTCGCCGATGAACCGACCGGCGCGCTCGATAGCCAGAGCGGTGAAGACGTCATGGCGCTTCTGCGTTCCATGCATGAGCAGGGTCATACGATCATCGTCATCACCCATGCGCGCGAAGTTGCGGAACGGGCTGACCGCCTGATTGAAATCCGCGATGGTCAAATCCTGTCCGACACCACCAAGCGTGAAATGCCGGATACTGATGCGCCTAAAACGCTGCAACAGATGACCCAAAGCGGCGCTGCTCATATCGCCGATATTTCTGAAGCGGTCAAAATGGCGATGCGTGCGCTGCGCGCCAATATTTTCCGCACGGTCCTGACACTGCTTGGCATCATCATCGGTGTTAGTTCGGTTGTCACCATGCTTGCAATCGGCACAGGAGCGCAGAATTCCATTCTGGATCGCATCAATGCGATGGGCACCGACCTTGTTCTCATTCGACCGTCGATGCCGGGCTTTCGGGGTTCTGGCTCCGTCGCAACACTTGTCCCGGCTGATGCCGATGCAATCCTGCAATTGCCAAATGTGAAGACAGCCGTCCCGGAAGTGACCGGCAGCGTCACCTTGCGGCGTGGCAATGTTGATTATCAATCGCAGGCCAATGGCACGGTTGCAGCTTTCTCGGAAGCCAAGTCGTGGAAAGTTACAACGGGTGACTTCATCACCGAACATGACATGGAAACCTATGCGCCGGTTGCCGTGCTTGGCTCGACTGTGGTCAAAACCCTGTTCCCTGATGGCTCGAACCCGATCGGCCAATATATCCTGATCCAGAAAATACCGTTTCAGGTGATCGGCACTCTGGAAACAAAAGGAGCAGGTTTCGGCGGTTCCGATCAGGATGACGTGGTTATCGTCCCGCTATCAACCGGCAATCTCCGGCTCTTTGGTCAGAAATATGTCCGCACCATCACGGTTCAGGTCAAAGATCCCGATCTGATCGACACGACTCAGGACCAAATTCAGGAGCTTCTTGACCAGCGTCATAAGCAACGCGACACGATGATTACCAACATGTCGTCCATTCGTGACGATGCGGCAGCCATGGGCAGTACGCTCACACTGTTTCTGGGATCGGTGGCAGCAATATCACTGCTGGTCGGCGGCATTGGCGTGATGAATATCATGCTTGTAAGCGTAACCGAACGCACCCGCGAAATCGGTGTCCGCATGGCCACAGGCGCGCGCCGGCGCGACATTCTGCTCCAGTTCATCACCGAGGCTCTTACAGTCTCTGCGATTGGCGGTGCGTTTGGCGTAATACTGGGTGTTGGTGCAGCAACCCTCATATCGCTTGCAGGCGTATCGGTAGCCTTCAGCGCGGGACCTGTATTGCTTGCATTCACCTGTGCGTTCGCGACAGGTCTGGTATTTGGCTTCCTGCCAGCCCGCAAGGCATCACGGCTGTTACCGGCAGTGGCACTGTCGTCTGAATAAAACCAACTGCATCCGGAACGTAAAACGCCGGTCTGGACACAGACCGGCGTTTTTATTGAGAGATTGCGTTGCTTACTTGAAAAGCAATGGCAGAGTAATCGGCATACGCGCTTTCGCCATTGCTGCAGGAGGTGCAGGAACCGGAGAGGCGCGGCGCGCGGCTTCCAGTGCCATCTGATCCACAGTTGGATCGCCCGATGACCCTGCAAGGCGTGCAGACAGCACGTTGCCCGACGGATCGATGACGAAAGTAACCTGCACCAGCCCCTTGGAATTTCTGCTCGCCTTACGCTGCAAGAACCGTACATTACGCGCCATATGGGCTTGCAGCTTGGATGTCCACTTGGCGGAACTCACACCGGCTGAGGCATTATTCTCACCACGGCGATTGGCTGCAGCCCTGGCGCCGTTATCGGCATCCATACGCGGAGCGCTAGCCTGTCTGGTTTCCTTGGCTTTTTCAGCCTTTTTGGGCTTGGGTTTTTCAACCTTCTGCACCGGCTTAGGCTTTTCAGGCTTAGGCTTTTCAACTTTCTTTTCAGGCTTTGGTTCAGGCTTTTCAATCGGCAGCGGCACGGCCACTTCCGGCTTAGGCGCTTCAACCACATCCGGAACAACTTCTTCAGGTTCCTGAACAGGTTCTGGCTCAGGCTCAGGTTCCGGTTCCTTAATTTCTTCAGGTACAGGCTCAGGCTCGACCTGCTCTTCAGGCTCGGCAGCGGTTTCCTGCTGCGGTGCTTCTGATACCTGCTCTTCCATCGGCGCTTCGGGCTCGGGAGCAAGCTCAATCACCATCGCGGCGATCTGCGCGCCATCCGGCTGGTCTTCGTCCCTGGTCATATGCACGGCATAAGCGCCAGCCGCATGAACGCTGAGCACGATAATGCCTGCACCAAGCCAACGCCCTGCATCATGCCAAAAGGAATGATGATGGCTATCAGCCGACGCCACATTCTTTATTGGGGGATGTTCGGGCGGAAGCCTGCTCATTTTACTGCGCTCCCTGCGTCGCTGGAGCTTGTGTAGCGGGCGCTTGCGTAGCGGGAGCCGAACCATCGGGCGTCGTCGCTCCGAGTGTTTCAAGGCCCACCAGCGCAATCTTGAGATAGCCTGCTTCACGCAACAGGTTCATCACACGCATCAACTCGCCATAGCCGACATTTTTGTCGGCGCGCAGGAAGACGCGTGCTTCCTTGTTCTTTTCGGATACGACGTCGAGTTTTGGTCCAAGACCTTCACGAACCACAGTGTCGTTGCCAACGCTGATGCTGAGATCTTCTTTGAGCGTCACATAAATCGGCTTGTCAGGGCGCGGCGCAGGTGTTGCGCTCGATGCAGGCAAGTCCACATTGATGTCAACCGTTGCCAGTGGTGCGGCAACCATGAAGATGATCAGCAGAACCAGCATGACGTCGATAAACGGCGTCACGTTGATTTCATGGTTCAGCTCCAGATCGTCGCCGCCGCCTTCGCGAATTTTGCCAGCCATATTGCTTACTCCGCAGCGTGTAGCTTGCCTTCAGACACACCAGCAGTTCTGAAGTCGAGATCACGGCTTACGAGGCGTTCAACGCCTGCCCCGGCATCAGCCAGCAGCGAGCGATAACCGGTGATGGCGCGGGCAAACACGTTATAGATCACAACAGCCGGGATAGCGGCAACGAGGCCGATAGCTGTTGCAAGCAGCGCCTCAGCGATACCAGGGGCAACAACTGCAAGGTTGGTGGTCTGCGCCTGGCTGATGCCGATGAACGAGTTCATGATGCCCCAAACAGTACCGAACAGGCCAACGAAAGGCGCGACCGAGCCGATGGTTGCAAGAACGCCCGTGCCTTTGGAAAGGCGGCGGCCAGCCTTGGCTTCAATTCGCGACAGACGCGAAGAAACACGTTCTTTAAGTCCTTCGCCACCGGCGCGAGCCAGAGCAGGACCGGAGAGTCGCACTTCGTCCTCCGCCGCACGCACGAGGATTGCAGCAGGTCCTTTCGCACCTTCAAGCGAGCGAACTGCGTCTGACAGCGTTGCAGAATGTCCGATGATCTTCAAAGCGCGCTTGGCACGGCTGCGTGCGCCAGCCAGTTCGAGCGACTTGGCAACCCAGACGGTCCAGGTTGCAAGCGATGCAAGAGCAAGGCCGATCATGACCGACTTGACCACCCAGTCAGCCGCCATGAACATGCCCCAAGGCGACAGATCGTGTGGCAGTACAAATGCAGGCGCTTCTGCTGCAGGCGCAATTGGCTGCGCTGCTTCAGGCGCTGGCTGCTGTGCGGCGGCTGGTTCAGTCGCTGGCGCCGGATTGGCGGCAGGAGCCTGCGATGCAGGTTCCTGGGCAGCTGGCGCCGGGGTTGCAGGCGCTGGAGTTGCTGGCTCTTGCGCTGCAGGCGCTGGTGCCGGATTGGTCGGCGCTGGCATTGTTGGCTCGTTTGCAGCGGGCGCTGCTGGTGCAGGAGCTGTTGGCGCAGGACTGGTCGCAGCCGGATTATTGGTTGCAGGTTCAGACGCACTTTGCGCAAGTGCAGAACTCGCAAATGCCAGCAGCCCCACGCCCATCGCCGCAGCCGTGAAGCCTTTTCGCCAGAAACCAGTCATTTTGATCGCCTTTTGATTGTTCAGGTCCGAGCGCGCATAACAGATGGTCCATGCAGACCGTTGCGCCGCTTGTTGGGCCTTTTCTTACCTCTCATTAACATGATGATGCAAGTCATGTTTTGAATTTAGTGACAATTTCCCGCAGTCAGGAGCCCAAAATCTAGGTAGAGCACGTAAGAAATACCTATTGCATAAAAACTTCAAATCAGACGTGATATAGATAAGACGGAGAGACCTGACATTTCTCATGAATTGCGCGGGTTTGCGTGAGGCTTGTGGAGGACATGCCAATGATGCTCAAGGATATTCAGGTGCTCGAAAATGCAGCACGCACAGCCATGGCAGGCAATGAAGATCCAATGCCCGTGCAGCAGCGCCTGCTCAAGCCAGCGCATTACGGTCTTGCAGTCATCACGATCCTCGGTGCTGCTTACCTGCTCTTCGCTTGATTAAAGCATTTCCAGCAGAAGTGCGAAGCGGTTTTGCGTCGAATAATGCTTAGAAACAAAAAGATAGAGCGGTTTCAATGATTCCTATTAAATGGAACCACTCTCAGTGAGCGCATCTGACGATATTTACCATGACTGATAGAAGGTCGTGCATTGAGTTGCTGTTGCGCCTCTTTGCATGCAACCATTGGGCCTGACCAACGTTATATTGGCTGAACAACAGATGTTGCAGACCAGTGATCGAACAGGAGGCCTGACATGGCGCGCGGAACAACCAATACGCGTAAGATTGAGGAAAAGATCGAAGAAGCACTGACCGATTCGACAACCGAAGACCTTCAGGCTCAGGTCGAACAGCTCAAAGAAGATATCGCAGCCATTGCTGCAACCCTGGCAAATCTCGGCACGCAGACGGTTCGCGACGCCAAACGCACGGCCAAGGAAACCTATAAAAGCGCATATCATCAGAGCGAAGATGTTGTCGGCGACTTGAAGAACAAAGCGCAGGACGTCGAAGCACAGCTTACTGAAACCATACGCGAACGCCCGATTGCATCGATAGCGACAGCACTTGGCGTCGGCTATCTTCTTGCGCTCCTCTCGCGCCGCTGATCCGCGCCATGCTGAAACTTCTCGCGCCAGTCGTGGCATCCCTTGCCGGTGAAGAGCTGAAGCTCCTCACCGGACGCGCCAAGCGTGCCGCTATTTTCGGTGCGGCAATCGCTGTCTTCGGCCTTATCGCGGCGGTGTTTCTTTGTGTTGCTGCTTTTCTGGCGCTTGCAGAGAATTACGGGGGCCCGATTGCAGCGCTCATTCTGGCGGGCTTGTCGCTGATCCTCGCTCTGCTCATTCTCGCAGTTCTGAAAATTCAGGCTGCAGCTGAGGAGAAGAAGCGCAAACAACGCATCGAAGCAGATAAGTCGGCTTTGATGGCCACTGCAGCCATCGCGACTGTGCCTTCGATTTTGAAACGGCCGATTTTGGCAGTCGCATTACCACTTGCAGGTATTGCTTTGGTTAGTCTGCTTTCAGACAAAAAGAAGCGCAAATAATATGCGGACGGCTATGGCCGATAATAGCCATAGCCGTCTTCTTCATTGCTAATCAATTTTACTTTGCTGTGTCTTCAGATTTCACATTTGCGAGGGATGCGAGCCGCACGATGACGCGCGTACCTGAGCCGTTCTCAGCCAAAGCATAGACCGGCTTTTCGCCAAACTGCATACAGAGCTGCTCGACAACCAGCGTTCCGAGACCCATCTGTTCCTTAACATCCGCCGTGCTGTTCTTCTGCCAGCCAACGCCGTTATCCTCTACTATCAACGCAGGGGTTCCGGTATCGTCATCCAGCGTGAAGCTTACGGAAATCTCACCTTCGGAACGCCCCTTGAAGGCGTGCTTGACGGCATTGGTTATAAGCTCGCCCAAAATGATGCCGATGGTGGTGACATCTCGCGCCTTGAGATCAAGCGGTGCAAAATCCGTATGGAAGCTGATCTTGCGGTCCTCGCCAATGGCATTGCGAATATCTTCGATAACAGTCTCGAGGAATTCATCGACACGGGTCGATTCCATATCTTCGCCAAGCCTTAGCCTGCGATGTGCCGTCGAAACGGTCTGAACACGGTCGCGTGCAGCAGAGAGCGCAGCGCGTGCTTCTTCACTCTGTGTCTGGCGCAATTGCAGGCCAAGCAGTGACGACACTGTTGCCAGCGAATTGCCGATGCGATGATTGGAATCCTGCAACAAAATCTCGACGCGCTTGCGCTCGTGTTCAGCGATTGCGCGTTCCTGTTCCAGTTCCATCGTCCGTTCTCTCACACGCTCTTCAAGAAGCTCCTTCTCCGAGCGCAACACAGTCTGCCCTTCAATGAGGGCGCGCGCTGTACGCTGAACGCGTGTGAAAAGCAAAAAGCCCAGCATGACAGCCGATATCAGCGCAACGATCGACGCAGCGGTCATCCAGTAGCGCATCCGATCAATATGCGCGTTGCGTTCAGCCAGTTCACGTTCTTCGATATCGATAAACTGGGAAACGGTATCGGAGAGCTGGTCCATGAGGATCTTGCCCTCATCACCCCTCACCTTGTTGATCGCCTCCTGCACCTTACCGGCCTTGGCAAGATTGATCGTTTCACGCACGTCATCATGTGCGCGCTCGACCAGCGCTTTTATCTTTCGAACACGAGCATCCTGTTGCGGATTGTCCTGCGTCAGCGCCGCAAGGTCGGACATGGTTTGATCGATGTTCACGATAGAGCGCTGATACAGTTCAAGATAGGTATCATCGAGCGTCAGAAGATAGCCGCGCCGGCTCATCTCGATGTTATAAGCAATTCTGGTCACGCGTCCGACCTGCTCACGCAGTTCGAAATTCTTCGATATATCAACGACCTGACTGTTAACGCCGGAGGAAAGAAACAGCGTTATCAATGCCGAAAGCAAAACCAGACTGAGCGACACGATAAGAGCAATCGGTCGCCATGACGGCTTAATAACGCGGTTTGAAAAGGCTGCTGGCAAAGGTCGGTCCACGATAAATCTAATAGAGCATTTCCTGCTTTGATTGGATCATTGAAAATGCTCGATCCGTTTGTTTTTACGCGCATCTTGCTCCGAAAACCGCGTCGCACTTTTCGGAATGCGCTTTAAGCTTTGGCCTCGCGTTTCACGCATCCCTATCTGGTCCGCACGTCAACGTTTTGAAGCTGCAAACCAGCGCCAGAGAGCGTGAACGTTCTCTGGCGCTGGTTTAGTTAACAAATATTAGTAAGGCGAAATCTTCAAGTCGATAAAGCCTACAGCATAATTCCTCAAACTTGAATCAGTTTAAGGTAAAATTATGCTGTAAATATAGGTGTTAGAGCGACCTTTGTGCGCCCAAGAGGGCGCACGGCGCTCTAGTGGCCGTTTTTAGTTCCAACATTTGCTCAGCGCATGCACCGCTGGATGCAAATGTTGAAGTCAGACGACGACTGTCAGGCAAAACTTCTCAAAGTTACGCGAGAGGAATCGGCATCCGGACCATAATCGCCATCGCCTTCAATCTTCAAAATCTCTTGCAGACGCGTACGGGCGCGGCTCACACGGCTCTTAATTGTGCCAACAGCACATCCGCAAATCTCTGCCGCTTCCTCATAGGCAAAGCCAGATGCGCCAATCAGAATAATGGCTTCGCGCTGATCATCCGGCAACTGTTCAAGAGCTGCCTTGAAATCCTGCAGATCAAGCGTGCCATATTGGGAAGGATGCACTGCAAGCTGTTCGCTGAAGATGCCATCCGTGTCTTGCACTTCGCGACCACGCTTACGCATCTGCGTGTAGAATTCATTGCGCAGAATTGTAAACAGCCAAGCCTTCATGTTGGTGCCCAACTCGAAAGAATCCTGCTTGGCCCAGGCTTTCATGATTGTGTCCTGAACGAGATCGTCGGCGCGGTCATGCTTACCGATTAACGATACTGCAAACGCGCGCAAGCTCGGCAAGGACGCGAGCAGTTCGCGCTTGAACTGCGCCAACTCCTCAGCCGACGGAACCAGTGTTCTGCTCACGCATACTCTCCTGTTCAACCTGATCGAGTTTTTCCAGCAAATCCAGAAAACGATCCGGAATGGTCTCGTCCTGTATCGAAGTATAAAGCGCTTTTAGTTTGAGACCCACTTCGCAGTTCGGACCCAAAATGTCCTTCCGGACGCGCCCGTTAAGCCTTAACCCGGCCCCGTTCGCATGAAGGTTTTTCTTTTCAGTCATCTCTAATTAAATCCAGGCATCAAGCCATGTTCCACTGTTACCAAGCCCCTGCTCGACAGCCTAAATGCACCCGATCTCAAAAAGTTCCCTAATTTATCGCATCTGCATGGAACTTTTTTAAATCCGTGGCGTTTTGAGTACCATAATGCCGCGCTCTATAACATTCTCCAGAAACTTTCGGGTTTCAGCGGTGTATGTAGAAAAACAAGAATTGCGGCAGTGAGGAGTCTCAGAATCATGACGTTATCGACGCGTATTGCGCCGCACCTTCCCTATCTTCGCCGTTTTTCGCGCGCCCTCACCGGGTCGCAGGCTTCGGGTGATGCATATGTAGCAGCCACATTGGAAGCCCTGATCGCAGATATAAGCATTTTCCCGCAGGCCTCCGCGGACCGGATCGCGCTTTATCGACTTTTCTGCAATCTTTACAAAACGGCCTCTGTTCAAATTCCGGAACCTGCTTCCGAGTTTGCTTGGGAAAAACAGGCAGCGCGCAATCTCTCACATATTGCCCCCTTGCCGCGACAGGCATTTCTTCTCGTCGCAGTCGAAGGTTTCAACGATCGTGAAGCAGCCGAAATTCTCGAACTCGAAGATGGTGAGTTCGGGCGAATTCTTGCAGCAGCTTCCACCGAAATCTCGAAGCAGGTTGCAACCCGCATCATGATTATCGAAGACGAGCCGCTCATCGCCATGGATATCGAGCAGATGGTGGAGAGCCTCGGCCATGAGGTCGTGGGTATTGCACGCACCAAAGATGAAGCGCTTGAGCTTTATCGCAAAGAAAAGCCGCGCATGGTTCTCGCCGACATCCAGCTTGCCGACGGCAGTTCGGGTATCGATGCAGTCAACGAAATTTTGCAGGACGATACCGTTCCCGTGATCTTCATCACGGCCTTCCCCGAACGCCTCCTGACGGGAGAACGACCAGAGCCGACGTTCCTGGTTACGAAGCCATTTAACCCGGACATGGTCAAAGCGCTCATAAGCCAGGCTCTGTTCTTTGAGGAAGCTGCGCAGGTTGCTGCGTAAAGTTTCTGCACATAGAGCGACCTTTGTGCTGTAGCCGGTAAGTTAGCCCCCCTGTAAAGATCCGCTCTTTTCAGGGGGATTGGCTTTAAAGCGCATAGCGAAAGACCTGAATTCGCTTTCTCATAGCTGCGCACGAGGCAAATAACCATCCGTTTGAAAAAGCGTGATTTTTTTGGGGGCGGGACCTGTAAATTGTCTATTTCGAGGAACCAAAAGCATAGATCGAACGTTTCTCTTTCAATCAGTGAAGAGGAGATTCAAAATGCTTTATTACGCTCTCGTTTTTCTCGTCGTAGCTCTGGTAGCAGGTGCTCTGGGCTTCGGTGGTATCGCCGGTGCTTCAGCAGGTATCGCTCAGATTCTGTTCTTCGTATTCCTTGCCCTGTTGGTCGTATCTCTGATCGCATCGGCTATTCGCAAGGCGTAATAGACAGAAATCTGCTTACAGGCGGGGGGCGCTATATCGCCTTCCATAAGCCCAAAGAACCATCGCGCCGTTGTATGGCCTCAAACAACGGCGCGATTATTGGTTTTCATAACAAATCAAAACCTTTGAGCCCTATGACAGTCAGCATCCTTCCTAACACAATGCCGAGTGTCGTTCATTTTTCCAGTACCAGCTTTTATAAGTCACCAGTCAATTTTGATTCTAAAACGGGCGGCAGTTGAGGCATTCATGGCAGCATCACACCAATCCCTCAAAGACACAGAGCCCGATGCTTCACGTTTGCGCGCACTGCTGAGAGCTGTCCGTAACAGCAATGTTTGCGTTCTGTATCAGACGCCCGACCTTTTCTATGCCTGGGGTGAAAATATTCCATCCTACTGGCAGGAAAAATGGAGAGTTGGCGGTCAGGATTGCGATTTCATTTTCTCAACCTCCATGTCCCGGCTCGATCACGCCAAACGCACAGCGTTGGAAAGTGGAACCGCACAGAATGTCGAGCTCGCCATCAACGACGGCGACAAGCTGCGCTGGATAGAATTTCACATCGACTGCGATCGTGATTCTGAGGGCAATGTGCTCGGTCTTGTTACGACCGCACTTGAGATCAGCGAAATGAAACGCCGTGAGCAGGTGTTAAAAACACTGCTCCGCGAAGTCAGTCACCGCTCCAAGAATCTGCTCGCCATCGTGCAAAGCATTGCGAGCCAGACTGCTCGCTTCACCGATTCTGTTGATGATTTCCTTCTCAAGTTTCGCGGCCGCATACAGTCCCTCTCCTATTCACAGGACCTGGTGACGGATTCCAATTGGCACGGAGCGTTGTTTCTCGACCTCGTTCATTCGCAGATCGAGAAATATATCGACATCAATGATGACCGCCTGACTGTCGAAAGTGATAATCCCTATCTCTTCCCGGGCGCGGCTTTGCATGTCGGCTTGGCGTTACATGAACTGATTATCAATGCGACCTCTTTTGGCGGCCTCTCTATCCCTTACGGTCGCGTGGTGATTTCTGCAAAAATCCACCGCTCCGAAAAAGGCGATGAAGAACTCGTCATCCATTGGGAAGAAACCAATCCGGCCATGCCAGAGGTTTATAATCATGACCCGCGCTTTGGCAGTGCAGTCCTGCAACGGATCGTGCCAGCAGCAGTCGGCGGCAAGGCAGATTACCGCGTCGATGGCGCAGGTGCCGTCTATTCTCTGACAGTGCCAGCCGAACAGTTCGATTCCTGAGCTGCATATTTTAAACATCAATTATACCAAGGCGGCTCAAGATGCTGACGTATCACGCCTGGAACAAGTTCAGTTGCCACTTGAGCTTGAACAAAACTCCATGAGTCATACTCGTGGAGTTTTTGCATTAACGCGCATCCCGGAAAGGGTGAAACGCGCTCTACAGCATAATTCCTTAAACTTGAATCAGTTTAAGGAATTATGCTGTAAATTTAGAGTGTTAGAGAGACCTTTATGCGCCCGAGAGGGCGCATGGCGCTCTAAAGCTGGATAAAAGAAAAGCCGTTATGGTCCTCACCACAACGGCTTTTCTTTGAATATGCGGAACGCCAGCTGCATAAACGGGGGCGTCTGCGCGGCATTCTCGCTGCCCACTTCATACGGGGAGATTGAAGCGGGCGATGAAGACCACTTGCGGGGCGGGTTGTGGTCTTCATATGCAAAACGCCGATGAGCGATTTTAGTTCCGTTAGGATTTTATTTTTTTACAATAAAGTTCGAGACGGTGATGAACGATCTCATAACCGAGCGTGCGGGCGATTTCTTCCTGCAGTTTTTCGATCTTGTCAGAGCGAAATTCGACGACCTCGCCACTGTCCATATCGATGATATGGTCATGATGGGCGCCGCTCGCCTGTTCAAAGCGCGACGGCCCGCCAGCAAAAGCATGACGATGAATTGCGCCGCGCTCTTCCAGCAGCTTCATTGTCCGATAGACAGTCGAAAGCGAAATGCTGGTATCGATCTCGACCGCGCGCCGAAAAATCTCAAGCGCATCCGGATGGTCTTCCGTTTCGGTCAAAATATTGAGAATGATGCGGCGTGGCCGTGTAATTCGGACCCCAGCCTGCCGTAGCTCATACTCATAATCGGGTTTTTTGTGCGATTCACTCATAGCGCGATTATGCACCTCCCGAGCGCCAGTTGCAAATTTTCGCAACTGGCATTGGAACATCTCCCCAGACCATTTATCGATCACGCCTGCTGAGGAACCCTTTTCATCGTGTAATCACAGATAGACGAGGGGCGAAAGGCTCAGAACCAGCCCTAGGAAAGCAACAGAGCTGCGCCAGTAAAACAGGCCCCAAAGACCAAAAAGGATCCCTACCGGCGCCGTATAAACACAGAAAATGACGAGGTAGCCGTCGCTACCCACGCCGAAGAAGACGATGTAATAGAAAATGAATGCCGTCACGGCCCCAAAAATCAGGGATATGATCGCCGAGAAGCACCAATTCCGCTTTCTGACAGATTTCGATTGGTTCATGCCCGGCCAGTTCCTCGATTAAGTTCCTGAGCAGAACAAACATAACGGCACGCCGGCAATATAAGCGGCTAAGGGGCACCCATCCGGAAATACGTGCCAGCCGCAGTGCCAAAGCCACCTGATGTTGTCTCATCGCAAAACGGTGTCGGAACATTGAGCGTAGCCCCGTCGAGACGCAACACCAGAGGGCCACCGTCACCTTTGAATTCAGCCTCACTGGCTGATTTCTGCTCAAGCGCACCACTGAAGCTGCATACCCAGGTGCCGTTTGCCTGATCGGCAACATCAAGGCTCACGGTGAGCTTGCCGGATTGGTCCTTCTCGACATTAATGACGCCCCAGGCATTGCTCCATTTGCCTTCAAGCGAAGTGTTGTCGACAACCGACACCCAGTTCAGGAACTCCGCGCGCATCTCTGTACGGTCATGCAAGCCGGTCAGTCTGTTGTCCAGATTGGACAGATTGCTTTCAAATGCTTCAGACCGGGTCTTGATAAAGGCGGCCTGATCGTTGCGAAGCGCTGTCTTCAAGGCCGGGCTGGATCTTTCAAGCAGTGCAGAATAGGCCAGCGACATCGCGCGATCCGCTTCGGCAATATCCGGCTTGGAGCAAATTGCTTTTTCCGTTGCGCTCGAAGCTTTACCACAGTCGAACCCGGCCTGAGCCAGTGCCGGAACCTGCAAGGGTGCGTAAATTCCCAAAGCGGCGCTTAAGATAAAGGCGTATTTCGTAAGACGCATTTTTTCACTCTCAGTATTCTAGCGGTTCGACTTGTGTCGACCTGTCTTTAATCGGGAGTAGATTTGTCGCAAACATTATCAGTTACTTATTTCATTAAGCGACGTTGAGATGGAATGCTAGAGACATCAGGCATCTCAAAAAGTGCGCGTGCATGTTTGCCACAAATTGACGTCATATCAATTTGCAAGTCGATCGATTTGATTGAGGTTGTTGAAATGACTGGTACGCCCAAGGGGAATCGAACCCCTGTTTGCGCCGTGAGAGGGCGCCGTCCTAACCGCTAGACGATGGGCGCGGAGCAAAAGCTACTGCCGATATAAGCCTGAAAAGGCCCGAGTGCAATCAAGAGCACAATAATATGCTAAAATTGAAAAAGGCGGCATCGCTGCCGCCCTCAATCTCATCGATTACTCGACATTGCCGAGTTTAATACGGCCAACGATGCGAGATTCGCGATAGTCGTAAACGATAATTTCCGTGCCGCCATCCGGCAGCAATGTTTCCAGCGAAAGCTGCTGACCAGAAAGGCTCTGCGACAACAAGCGTGTGCCCGGTGCAAGTTCGATCTGCGATTCGATCAACTTGACTGGTTCCGGCTGAGGGGGTGCAATTGCAGCCTGTCCTGGAATGTCGGAACGGGCAGCTTCGGTCTCTGTTGCGTCCGGAGCACGATTGATCTTGTAGACAACTGCGACAAGCACAGCCATAAGACCAATCAACATAACACCGATGGAAACCGCAAGCAGACGGATCATCTTGCGACGGACTTTCTCCATCGCTGGATCAAGCGGGGGTTCCGGCTGTTGCTCTTCCGGATAATAGCCCTGCTGATAGTCCTGATATCCGGAATCCTGCTGATTCTGATATCGGGGATAGTGTGGATCCTGCATTAAATGACTCCGGTTCATGCACCCGCGTGGGCGCGTGATAACGAAGGGAAGAGACAATTGAAAGAACTAATTGCCGACCTCGATGCTGCAGGCAAAAGATTAGACCAGTGGCTGGCCGCAGCATTGGGGCCGGAACTCTCCCGCAGTCGCGTCCAGTCCCTGATTGCTGATGGCCATGTGACCATCGATGATGTCCCTGCCAGCGGCGCAAAGCAAAAGCTGCGCGAAGGTATGAAGATTACCGTCGTGCTGCCAGAGCCTGAACCTGCCGACCCGCAAGGCGAAAACATCCCGCTGGATATTCTCTATGAGGACGATGATCTCATCGTCATCAACAAGCCCGCAGGCCTGGTTGTCCATCCGGGCAACGGCAACTGGACGGGAACGCTCGTCAATGCCCTCATATATCATTGTGGCGATAGCTTGTCCGGCATCGGAGGAATCCGTCGTCCGGGCATCGTTCACCGGCTCGACAAGGATACCAGTGGCGTCATGGTCGTTGCCAAGAACGACCATTCCCATCGGCATTTAAGCGAGCAGTTTGCAGATCATGGCCGTACCGGCGATCTGGAACGCGCCTACCTCGCGCTTGTCTGGGGCATGACCGAGCGTCCGCAGGGCTATATCGACGCCCATCTTGGCCGCTCGCATCGCGACCGCACCAAACAGGCAGTCGTCAACGAAGAACGTGAAGATGCCCGCCATGCCATCACACACTATTCGACGATTGAAAAATTCGCCCCGCGCGAAGATGCGACAGCCTTGGCCTCGCTCGTCGAATGCCGCCTTGAGACCGGACGCACCCACCAGATCCGCGTCCACATGGCTCATATCGGCCATCCTCTCGTCGGCGACATGGATTATGGCAGCGCATACAAGACCAAGGCAAACAAGCTGCCTGAGCCACTGAAAAACGCGGTGCAGGGTTTCCATCGTCAGGCGCTACATGCCTTTTTGCTGGCATTCACCCATCCGACAACGGAAGAAATCATGCGTTTTGAAGCGGATGTACCCGAAGATATGGAGCAGCTTCTGGAAAATTTCCGCCAGCACTCTATATAATACTGATAAATCTAGCAGTTTCACACTGCATGAAACGACCTGTAAAAATTGCATTTTCAGGGCGGAAACACGGTATCTTGAAAGGTTGCAGCCCATTTGGTGCAGCCCTTTAAGCTTGGGCAACTGTTCACATTCTAGTGACACATTGTTTCATGAGGTTAAGGATCGTGTTTTCGCCAAAATCATACCTATATATGTAAGCTCACGATGGAAGTGCAGGAGGCAGCCAGCGTGACAGGTTCGCCAAAAGGGAGCCTGAAATTATAAAGGAGGGTGCTCTATGGCCCAGGTTAATCTCCCAAGCATCACATCCGGTGACGGTGGCCTAACCCGTTATCTGGAAGAAATTCGCCGCTTTCCAATGCTTCAGCCGCAGGAAGAATACATGCTGGCGAAGCGCTATCACGAGCACACTGATCCGAAAGCCGCACACAAGCTGGTGACCAGCCATCTTCGCCTCGTCGCGAAGATTGCAATGGGCTATCGCGGTTATGGCTTGCCAATTGGCGAAGTCATCTCCGAAGGCAATGTCGGTCTCATGCAGGCAGTCAAGCGCTTCGAGCCGGAACGCGGCTTCCGCCTGGCCACATATGCGATGTGGTGGATCAAGGCTTCGATCCAGGAATATATCCTGCGTTCGTGGAGCCTTGTGAAGATGGGTACGACTGCCAACCAGAAGCGCCTGTTTTTCAATCTGCGCAAGATGAAGAGCAAGATTCAGGCGCTGGACGATGGCGATCTCAACCCCGATCAGGTCAAGCAGATTGCGACCAAGCTGAAGGTTAGCGAAGACGAAGTGGTGTCCATGAACCGCCGTCTGTCGGGTGACGCTTCGCTCAATGCGCCACTGCGCGCAAGCGAAGGTGAATCGGGCGAATGGCAGGATTGGCTCGTTGACGATAGCAGCAGCCAGGAACAGGTTCTGATCGAGCAGGACGAACTGGAAAGCCGCCGCTCGCTGCTTGAACAGGCCATGGACACGCTCAACGAACGTGAACGTCGCATCTTTGAAGCCCGCCGCCTTTCGGAAGACCCAATGACGCTGGAAGATCTTTCCGGCGAGTTTGGCATCAGCCGTGAACGCGTGCGCCAGATCGAAGTGCGTGCCTTTGAAAAAGTACAGGCTGCCGTCAAGGCTGCAGCTTTCAAACAGCAGAAGGCGTTGAACCATGTCGAGGAAGCTCACGCCTGAAACTGATAATTTTCAGACCCTTCTACTGCCGCAAAGTGGGAAACCGTTTTGCGGCAGTTTGCTTTTGAAATGTATCAAGAAAAACAAAGTCTGATTTTCATACAGGATCGGGTTTCGAACCGCCTAAGCATCATTCAATGCAACCTGTCATCCAACCGATAAAAAACCGTCAAATAACTGTAATGGAATGGCTTTAGGCAACGTGACGTGTTTCACCGAAGCCTGAAGGTCTCCCAATGAAAAAGCTCCTGCTTGCTGCAACGCTCGCTCTTACTGCTGCCACTGCTGTATCTGCGTCTGAATATGTCTCTTATCTGGACTATCCTCAGAAAGAGCAGGACGGAAAAGAATTCTTCACTGCCATTGAAATCCCACAGGGCAGCTTCACCAAATACGAAATCAATGACAAGACCGGCCACATCATTGTGGATCGCTATCAGTCGATGCCAGTCGTCTATCCGGCCAACTACGGCTCGATCACCAGCACGCTGGCAGGCGACGGCGATCCGCTCGACGCGCTCGTCTACACCCGCGAACCAATTGTTCCAGGCGCAATCATCAAGGTTCGCCCAATCGGCGTTCTCAAGATGATCGATGGCGGCGAGACCGACGATAAGATCGTCGCTGTCCCTACCTCGAAGATCGACCCGACCTATGACAACATCAAGGAAATTGCCGATTTGCCAAAGATCGAGCAGCAGCGCCTTGAAGCTTTCTTCCGCGTCTACAAGCAGCTGCCTGAAGGCCGCAAGTCTGTTGAACTCGGCGGCTTCGATACTGCTGAAACCGCAGCAAACGAAGTAGCCAAAGCGATCAAGGCTTTCTCTGAAAAGAAATAATCAAGCGTATATCGCTAAAACGAAAAGGCCGCTCAAAGCGGCCTTTTTTTAATTTCGTCTCGTTTAGCTTGCGCCCAGGACGTCGTTGAAGACTTTCTCGCCCGGAACACCTTTTTCAAGGCTGATCAGTGCGCGACGGCCATTGCGATAGGAAATCGGAATATCGATCCACTGCAAACGACGCATCAGCGAAAGATTGGTATCCTGTGCAGTCTTTGCGTCATTAAGCCAGATAATGAAGAAATTATCCGCAATCTTGGAAGGAACTGCAATCAGCGGATTGCCAGCTGCCTGTTCCGTATCTTTGAACGTTATACGCTGCACATTATCGACGACACCGCCGGCAAAATTATCCGGAACGGTAAAGACCATTTCGATCAGATGGCTCGCTGGAATCGACTGATCCGTATTTTTGCGGACCGTCATTTTCAGCTCAACCTTGCTGTCAGGCATGGTGACGCTGGCGCGAATAGCTGGGGCTGCGGGTTCACCCTCACTCGGGCTTTCCTGAATCTCCGACCAGACGACATTGCCACGTTCAACAGAACCCGATTCCGTGCCTCCACGCTCTTCATAAAGCAGCGCCTGCTGGCCAACGGCCACGGCCTGCTGAGGCTGCTGCTGATTCTGGGTATTGGTTTGTTCGGCACCAGGCGTTGAAGCCGCGGTCGACTTGCCTTCACCCAAACCGTTCTGACCGCCCGATGGACCGTCATCGACTTCGCTGCCATCCGGCATCAGACGCTGCGTCATCTTCTGTTCTTCAGGCGTTGACGGCTGCTGACCGGTTTGTGTCTCGCCCGTCTGCGGCTGTTCGGAGCCTGCAGTCTGTCCCGCCGGAGGCGTTTGCCCGTCAGGCTGTTGCGCTGTACCGCTATCCCCGCTTGCCGGTGCGTCGCTGCGACCAAGGCTTGATGCCAATTCCTGAAGCTTGTCCTTGTTTGCCCAAACACCATAGCCTGCGCCACCAAGAGCGAGTACAGCAATAAGACCGATGATTAGCCCCTTGTAGGAACGCTTTTCCTTCGGGCTGCTGCGTTCGGTATATTCACCGCGACGTGCAAAGGCCTTCTCGTCTGCGCGATTCTGGTCGCGTTCCACTCCCCAGTCATCGCGACGACCGGGCTGAACCTGCGATGCTTCATCTTCTTTGTCATGGTCATCATCCGAGTAGCGGGGCTCGGTTGCGATCTGCGGTTCGCGATCTGCATAAGAAGATGTGTTTGCCGCACGCGTTGATTCGTGCAGAAAATCTTCCAACGGATCGGTCTGGGGTTCTTCAAAAGCCGGTTGGGAAGCTGGAGGCGCATAAAAGGCTTCAACTTCTTCAATAGCGTCTTCGAGGATTTTGCGCTGGCGAACAGCGACAACTTGCGAGGCATTCGCCGTCACAAGCTTCTGTTCAATCGTCGCGCGTGCCTTTGCATAGACACGCTGCCGCAGTTCAGGCGATTTGTCTGCCTGCGCATCGATTGTCTTTTTCAGAACCGCTACAAAATCCGCCATGCCGTTTTACCCAGTTTCCGCGAGTTCGAAATGCAGTAAATGTCTCAATAATCACAATAATCGATGGAAAGCAAAGGTTGCGGCAACGATTAAGTGAACGCTTTCAAAATGATCGCGAAAAAACCTTAAAAAAATACCCGGTCCGCCATGATGACAAACCGGGTGTTTTATTTTTGCAGAACCGAAGTTCAGATCAATCAATCCTGAAATGGATCGGTAACGAGGATCGTGTCTTCGCGTTCAGGGCTCGTCGAAAGCATTGCAACCGGCGCGCCGATCAGCTCTTCGATGTGGCGGACATATTTGACAGCCTGCGCTGGAAGATCGTTCCACGAACGTGCACCAGCTGTCGTTTCCGACCAGCCCGGCAGCGTTTCATAGATCGGCTTCACGCGAGCCTGCGCACCCATCGAGGATGGCAGATAGTCGATGCGCTTGCCATCAAGCTCATAGGCCACGCAGATCTTGATTTCTTCAAGACCGTCGAGAACATCAAGCTTGGTCAGTGCAATACCGGTGATGCCCGAAGTGCGAACCGTCTGACGAACGATAACGGCATCGAACCAGCCGCAACGACGCTTACGACCCGTCACCACGCCAAATTCATGGCCCTTGGTGCCGAGGAATTCGCCGATTTCATCGTTGAGTTCGGTCGGGAACGGACCTTCACCAACGCGGGTGGTGTAAGCCTTGGTAATGCCGAGAACATAACCGATTGCTGTCGGACCAAGACCCGAACCGGCAGCTGCCTGACCGGCAACAGTGTTGGACGAGGTAACGAACGGATAGGTGCCGTGGTCGTTATCAAGAAGGGCGCCCTGTGCACCTTCGAAAAGGATGCGAGCGCCAGCCTTGCGGCGTTCGTCGAGAACGCGCCAGACCTGATCGATATAAGGGAGAATCTTGTCGGCAACCGAGGTCAGCTCTTCAAGAATGGTCGCAACCGCGATTTCCTCAAGGCCCATGCCGCGACGCAGCAGGTTGTGGTGAGCAAGCAGACGCTCAACCTTTGGCTCTAAGGTGTCTGGTTCGGTCAGATCGATGACGCGGATCGCGCGACGGCCAACCTTGTCTTCATATGCAGGGCCGATACCGCGCTTAGTGGTGCCGATCTTGAGGCCTTCGGTAGCGCCTTCACGCATCGCATCCAGTTCGCGATGAACGGACAGAATAAGCGGTGCGTTTTCTGCAATGCGCAGAACTTCAGGAGTGATTTCGATGCCCTGGCCGCGCAGCTTTTCGACTTCCATGACGAAATGATGCGGGTCAACCACAACACCATTGCCGATCACGCTCAGTTTGCCGCGTACAAGGCCGGATGGCAGAAGCGAAAGCTTGTAGCTGACGCCATCGATGACAAGCGTATGACCCGCGTTATGACCGCCCTGATAGCGCACGATCACATCGGCGCGCTCGGACAACCAGTCCACGATCTTTCCCTTGCCTTCGTCGCCCCATTGCGACCCGACGACAACTACATTCGCCATTGAGAAAACTCCTCGGTACGGCATCTCAGCCGTAAATATAGCCCAAGGATCGCAAGCAAACCCCGTCAATGAAACGCGGGGTGCTGATCCCTCGTCTCTATACAGACTCAATCCCGCTTGCGCGACTCTTTCATGCAGAAAATGCGAATATTTTCACGAAAACGTGGGAAAACGGCTCGCAAAACGTGGAAAACCATGGCTAAGCGGTGTCAAGAATGGGGCTATTTCGCGGCAAAACGCCTTTTAGCCAGCGCGGACCATATAGAGCGCCTCGTCCGAATAGCCTTTCAGCTTTTCTTCGAGTGCGGTCACATCACGGGTAACAAAGCCCTTTTTCTCCCAGAATCCCTGAGAACCATTAACGGCAACAAGAGCCATGGTGACGAAACCATCCCGCTCTGCCTGAGCGGCCATCAGCTCGACCACACGCGATGCCTGCCCGCCTGAGCGGACCACCGGCAGAAGTGCGATGTCGTGAATATAATAGGTGCTCGTTTCCTTCGGCAGCTCACCGAGAATCGAATTCAACGCAGGCACCGAATCGAGTTGCCATGGATGGCTGATGCCGTAACCGAGAATTTCGCTGCCATTGGCCAGTACAAAACAACCGGCCGGATAGACTTTGAAGCGGTCCCGGAAGACCGCCTCATCCTCGAAGAAGTCGGGGTGAACGACATTGGCCACGGCAGTTACGCGCGCTATGTCCTGCGCTTGCATTCGCCGCCATTCTGCCTGTTCAATCCCGTCTGTCATGTCGCTCAAGCTTCCTCGATGTTAAATTCCAAAGGTCTTGCCGCCTTGATTGCCTCTTGAGCAATGAGTTCGTCAAGTGCTGCTTGTGGAATCCTGTCATCGACATAGAGCATCGCGATGGCATCACCGCCCGGATGATTACGTCCGAGAGCGAAGTTTGCGATGTTGATGTTGTGCTTGCCGCATATCGTTCCGAGCAGACCGATCATGCCTGGAATGTCGACATTGGTGACATAAAGCATGTGCGGACCGACTTCCGCATCAAGGTTGATTCCCTTGATCTGGATGAAACGGGCCTTGCCGTCAGAGAAGCACGTTCCTGCAATCGAGCGTTCACGTTCCGTGGTCTTCACGGTCAGCTTGATATAGCCGTCGAAGATACCCGACTTGTCGCGCTTGATCTCGGAAACGATGATTCCACGTTCCTTCACCATGATCGGTGCAGAAACCATGTTCACATCAGCCACCTGCGGACGGATCAGACCGGCAAGTGCGGCACTAACCAGAGCGCGGGTGTTCATACCAGCTGTTGAGCCGTCAAAAAGCACTTCGACTTCCTGAATTGGCTCGTCCGTCACCTGACCGACAAAGGCACCCAGAACTTCTGCGAGCTTGACGAATGGCTTGAGACGCGGCGCTTCCTCTGCAGTGATCGACGGCATGTTGATCGCGTTGGAAACAGCACCCTTGACCAGATAATCCGACATTTGCTCGGCCACCTGGATCGCCACATTTTCCTGCGCTTCGGAAGTCGAAGCACCAAGATGCGGTGTGCAGACCACGTTGGGCAGATTGAACAATTCGTTGTCTGTTGCGGGCTCAGTCTCGAAAACATCGATACCAGCACCGGCAACATGGCCGGATTTCAGTGCTGCAACCAGATCCTTTTCAACGATCAGACCGCCGCGTGCACAGTTGATAATGCGGACACCCGGCTTGGTCTTAGCCAGTGCGTCGGCATTGATGATGCCGCGTGTCTTGTCGGTCAGTGGCGTGTGCAGTGTGATGAAATCGGCACGCGCCAGAAGCTCATCAAGCTCCAGCTTTTCGACGCCAAGTTCCTGCGCCCGCGCTTCCGATAGAAACGGATCAAACGCAACAACATGCATCTTGAGGCCGATACCGCGCGCTGCAACCACAGCACCAATATTGCCGCAGCCAACCACACCAAGCGTCTTGCCTGTGATTTCCACACCCATGAAGCGGTTCTTTTCCCACTTGCCAGCGCGCGTGGAAACGTCAGCTTCGGGGAGCTGACGCGCAACTGCAAACATCAGTGCAATTGCATGTTCTGCAGTGGTGATCGAATTGCCGAAAGGCGTATTCATCACAATGATACCACGGCGCGATGCTGCCGGAATATCGACATTGTCCACGCCAATACCGGCGCGACCAATGACCTTGAGCTTCGTTGCTGCTGCGATCAGCTTTTCCGTTGCCTTGGTGGCGGAGCGGATAGCAAGACCATCATATTGGCCAATGACTTCGAGCAGTTTTTCTTTGTCCTTGCCAAGATCTGGCAGGTAATCAACTTCAACGCCGCGGTCTTTGAAAATCTGAACGGCGGTCGGCGACAATTTATCGGATACGAGTACGCGAGGTGCCATAAGGGCCTCCTTCGAATTGTACGAAAATGAAAGGCAAGCAGGCTATGGCCGTCCCAACTCCGGCCACAGCACTGTCATCGCTTGCGATTATGCAGCGGCTTTCAGAGCAGCTTTCTGTGCAGCAAAGGCCCAGTCGAGCCATGCAGTCAGGGCTTCAAGATCAGAAGCTTCAACCGTAGCACCCGCCCAGATACGCAAACCGGAAGGCGCATCGCGATATGCACCGATGTCGAAGGCAACGCCTTCTTTTTCGAGCGCCGAGACGATGCCCTTGGCAAAAGCTGCCTGTGCATCAGCCGAAAGCGCCGTCACTTCCGGATCAACAATCGTCACGCAAACAGATGTGTTGGAGCGCGTTTCAGGCTTCTGAGCCAAATTAGCGATCCATGGCGTCCGCTCGATGAAAGCATCAAGCACAGCGAAATTTGCATCCGCACGTCCGACAAGACCGTCGAGACCGCCGACAGAACGCGCCCAGCTCAGTGCATCGAGATAATCTTCAACGCAGAGCATTGAAGGGGTGTTGATTGTTTCGCCAACGAAGATGCCTTCGATCAGCTTGCCGCCAGAAGTCAGGCGGAAAATCTTTGGCAGCGGCCATGCTGGCTTATAGCTTTCCAGACGCGCAACAGCGCGTGGGGAAAGAATGAGAATGCCGTGTGCGCCCTCGCCGCCAAGCACTTTCTGCCATGAGAAAGTGACAACATCGAGCTTTGCAAAATCAAGACGCTGCGCGAAAGCAGCCGAGGTCGCATCGCAAATGGTCAGGCCTTCACGATTTGCAGGAATGAAATCTGCATTGGGCACGCGAACGCCGGATGTGGTGCCGTTCCAGGTGAAAACGACGTCACGGTCGAAATCAACCTCAGCAAAATCAACCAGTTCGCCATAGGGCGCAACAAAGCTGCGGGTATCTTCCAACTTGAGCTGCTTGATCACGTCTGTGACCCAGCCCGAGCCGAAGCTTTCCCATGCGACCATATCAACGCCGCGCTCACCGAGCAGCGACCACAAGGCCATTTCCACCGCACCCGTGTCGGATGCAGGCACGATGCCAATGCGGTAATCAGCCGGAACGCCGAGAATTTCGCGGGTAAGGTCGATGGCTTCTTTCAGCTTGGTCTTGCCGATTTTCGCACGGTGCGAACGGCCAAGCGGAGCATCGGCAAGCGCTTGAAGCGACCAGCCAGGGCGTTTAGCACAGGGACCTGAAGAAAAATTAGGGTTAGCCGGGCGAACTGCCGGCTTCGCAATCGTCGTCATTTTGTTTCCTATCCTTTCAGATAGCACGCGCCTCGTTGGGGAGGCGTGGCCCGCTGATGAAAATATCGGAAAGCAAAAATTTCACAAGGCGGCGCGAAAGATTATTTGTCGCAGCAAAAAGGCCCGGAAATCCGGGCCTTTGAATTCAATGATAAGCGTTTTCAGCCGCCAAACATGTAACGAAGACCCACACGGACATCGTGGATGTTCATGCCCTTGTCGTAGCCGTCGCCAACCCATTGATTGCCTTCAAACATCTTACCACCATTAATATGACGGAAGCGGTAACCAGCATCGAGCTTGAGGCTCTGTGTCAGATCAACAGATGCACCTGCCATAAGAGCATAGGTAAAGCGCCAATCGGAAGCGCCTTCCTGCATATTGCCATACCGCACATCATTCAAATCAGCCCATTTGACACGCGTGCCACCAATACCGGCACCGACGTAAGGCGTTACACCGCCGAAATTGCCGAGATCTACATAGGCATTTGCAAGAAGTGAAAGGGCGGAATAATGACCACGCTCGTCGGAAGCACAATCGATGTCGCCACCGCAATTTGCGCCAAACGTATTACCGTTAAACTTGGAACGCGTCATGTAATCAAGCGTAACATCGGTACGGAAGTAGTCTGTGACCTGATAGCCGACGCCACCACCGATCAAGAATGATCCTTTCAGATCGCCATGTAGTGTATTACTGCCGAAGGTTGGACCTCCAGAACCACATGTCGCACAATCATCAATTGTCGCATAATCAGCACGCTTGAACCGATTCCAAGAATAACCGATATCGCCACGCAAATACCAACCACCAACGGCTGGCGGAGCGACAACGACTTCCGGCACTGGCTCGATATAATCTGCTGCGAAAGCCGCAGGAGCCATTGCCGTCAGGGCAGCCGATACAGCAAGGCTTGCGCAAAAGGTTTTAATAAGACTGTTCATTCATCTGCCCCATCAATCTGTCACGCCACAACCGCGTCGGAACCGAGTTTTCAAAGGCAGAATATTCAGGAAAAGTTAAATACAACTTAACCTTGTTTTTTAACTACGTTTATTAACAGTTGCTAAACTACAACCTCTGCTGCACCGGACAAAAAAATAGCGCGGACAAGCCGCGCCATTTCTAATGAGATCGATGTTTTATCAGGCCGCAGCACTTTCCGAAGAAATCACGTTGATGATGTCATTGACGACCTTTTCAACGAGTGCGCGGTCATCGCCTTCCGCCATGACCCGGATGAGCGGTTCAGTTCCGGATGGACGAATAACCAGACGTCCCTGCGAACCCAGACGATCAGTCGCTTCGTCGATAGCGCTCTTGACCTTCTTGTTCTCAAGCGGCTTTCCGCCAGCAGTACGAACATTCTTGAGGAGCTGCGGCACTGGCTCAAACTTGCGGCACAGTTCGCTTAGCGGCTTGTTCTCTTCCTGAGCAACAGCAAGAATCTGTAGCGCAGACACCAGACCGTCGCCAGTCGTTGCAAAATCCGACAAAACAATATGACCGGACTGTTCGCCGCCAACATTGAAGCCATACTCGCGCATATGTTCAACCACGTAACGGTCGCCAACCTTGGTACGGGCCAGCGTCATATTGTGATCATGCAGGAAGCGCTCAAGGCCGAGATTGGACATGATCGTCGCGACAATACCGCCGCCCTGCAGACGATCCGATTTAGCCCATGATTCGGCAATCACAGCCAGAAGCTGATCGCCATCGATGACAGTGCCGTTTTCATCGACAAGCAGAACGCGATCCGCATCGCCATCCAGTGCAATACCGACATCGGCGCGCACTTCATGCACCTTCTTCATCAGACCAATCGGATGGGTCGAGCCGCAATCCTCATTGATATTGATGCCGTTCGGCTCGTCATTGATGGTGATGACTTCCGCGCCGAGTTCCCAAAGAGCTGCAGGCGCAACCTTGTAGCCCGCGCCATTGGCGCAATCGACCACAACGCGCAGACCATTGAGCGAGATATTGCGCGGCAGCGTGCGCTTCGCAAATTCGATATAGCGATAGATATCGCCGTCGACGCGCTTGGCCTTGCCCACTTCACCGTGGCTTGCGAGATACGCGGACAGATCGCTGTCGATCAAGCTTTCAATCTGTAACTCGATCTCATCGGACAGCTTGAAGCCATCGGGGCCAAACAGCTTGATGCCATTATCATAGAAAGGATTATGCGAAGCCGAGATCATCACGCCAATATCTGCACGCAAGGAACGGCAGAGCATGGCGACCGCAGGCGTTGGAATTGGACCGAGCAGAAACACGTCCATTCCAGCAGCGGTGAAACCTGCAACCAGTGCATTTTCCAGCATATAGCCGGAACGGCGCGTATCCTTGCCGATCACGACGCGCGAGGCCTGGCCTTTGCGGCGGAAAATATGCCCGACAGCCATACCAACTTTCATGGCAATATCAGGCGTCATCGGAAAGCTGTTGGCCTTGCCGCGAATGCCGTCGGTTCCAAAATATTTACGTGTCATATTCTTAGCCTTGCGTTGCGCCATAGAGCTGTCTCGAACCAATCAAATACAGTCGCTGTTAATCCGTGAGACGGCAATGGCATCCGGGATTGTTAGCCCGGTAATCGATTGTCTGCGTTATTACCGCAAAACCACCCGTCATTGCAATTTCGCCTTTCGGAGAAACAATCTACTTTAAAGCGTGAAACTCCAAATCTTTCCCATGATGCGCCGAAATCATTAACCGAGCCTTTCTCATCTGGTCTGCCAAAAAAGCAGAAAAGCCGGACAGACTGCCCGGCTTTTCGTAAGTTTTGCAGATGCTTATTGCGGCTGCGGGTTTGGTTCGATGCCAGGTTCACCACCTGGTTCCTCACCCTTACGCTTGCGCGGGCTACCGGCTTTCGGCACACCCGAACCGCGTGACGGCGTATCATTGCCCTGATCGCGCGATGGCTTGTTGCCAGCAATCAGTTCCTTGATTTCATCGCCGCTCAGCGTTTCGTATTCGAGCAGACCTTCAGCCAGAGCAATCCAGTCCTCGCGCTTTTCAGTCAGGATGCGGGTTGCTTCGGCATAGGCTTCATCAACCAGACGACGCACTTCACCATCAATGATCTGCGCGGTTGCTTCCGAGATATTCTGCGTGCGCGAAACCGAATGGCCCAGGAACACTTCTTCCTGATTGTCGCCATAGGCAACGCGACCGAGCTTGTCGGAATAACCCCACTGCGTGACCATCGAGCGCGCAAGCTTGGTTGCCTGCTGAATGTCGGAGGATGCACCGGACGTGATGTTTTCTTTGCCGAATTTCAGCTCTTCCGCGACGCGACCGCCCATCAGGATCGCAAGGCGCGATACCATCCAGGTATAGGTTGCCGAATAACGGTCGCCTTCAGGAAGCTGCATCACCATACCCAGCGCACGACCGCGCGGAATGATTGTCGCCTTATGAACAGGGTCAGTGCTCGGTACGTTGATCGCAACGATGGCGTGACCTGCCTCATGATAGGCCGTATTGGCCTTTTCCTGTGGCGTCATGGCGGAACGGCGTTCCGCACCCATCATGATCTTGTCCTTGGCGTCTTCGAATTCCTGCATGGTCACGAGACGCTTGTTGCGACGCGCAGCCATAAGAGCAGATTCATTGACGAGGTTTGCAAGATCGGCACCGGAGAAGCCCGGCGTACCGCGTGCTACAACCTTGAGATCAACATTGGGTGCAAGTGGCACATTGCGCACATGCACTTTGAGGATCTGCTCACGACCAACGATATCCGGGTTCGGAACCACAACCTGACGGTCGAAACGGCCCGGACGCAGGAGCGCCGGATCAAGAACGTCAGGACGGTTGGTTGCAGCAATCAGAATGATTGATTCGTTTGCTTCAAAGCCATCCATCTCAACCAGGAGCTGGTTGAGGGTCTGTTCGCGTTCGTCGTTACCACCGCCGAGACCGGCACCACGATGACGACCGACAGCATCGATTTCGTCGATGAAGATAATGCAAGGCGCATTCTTCTTGGCCTGTTCGAACATGTCGCGGACGCGGCTTGCACCAACACCGACAAACATTTCAACGAAGTCAGAACCAGAGATCGTGAAGAACGGAACATTGGCTTCGCCTGCAACAGAGCGCGCGAGCAAAGTCTTACCGGTTCCGGGAGGGCCTACGAGCAGAACGCCGCGTGGGATCTTACCGCCCAGACGCTGGAACTTCTGCGGATCGCGCAGGAATTCGACGATTTCTTCGAGATCCTGCTTGGCTTCTTCAACGCCTGCAACGTCCTGGAACGTCACACGACCATGCGCTTCGGTCAGAAGCTTGGCCTTCGACTTACCAAAGCCCATCGCACCGCGCGAGCCACCCTGCATCTGACGCATGAAGAAAATCCACACGCCGAGAATAAGGATCATCGGCAACCATGAAAGCAGAATGCCAAGGAGCGAGCTGGAGCCGTCGCTTTCAGGACGAGCGGTGATTGCAACGCCCTTCTCTTCAAGACGAGAAACCAGTCCGGTATCACCCGGCGAATAGGTCTGGAAGGTCGATCCATTATCGGCAAACGTACCGCTGATCCGTTCACCAGTGATGGTGACCGCTTTCACGCGTCCGTTTGAAACGTCATCGATAAATTGGGAGTAAGAAACTTCACGGGAATTCGTGCGCTGGCCAGGACTCTGGAACAGGTTGAACAGCGCTATCAAAAGTAGAGCAATGATCGCCCAGAGGGCGAAGTTGCGATAGTTCGGATTCATATCGGGTCCAATCGATACCACGGCCACCCGAGAAAAGGGCGGTACGATGTTTCGGCTTAACATAGGATCGAAGGAAGGCCTTGCCAAGGCGCGAGAGCCCCCTCACCTTCGATTCTTGTCAATCTGGTTTATAAAAATTAGGACATTCACGGCCAAACCGCTTTTCAACGGCATTTGCCAGCCCAAAATCATAGCCCGGAAGCACATGATCGAAGATTGCGAAGTGTTTCTCGACAGTGATTCCTGCAGGCAGCTGCTGCCCGTTAACTGCTGGAAGTTGCAATAGTTTGCCGTTTTCATAGATAGCAGGCAAAACCAGCAAAGCGTCTCTTTGAACGGAATCGACGTCGAGTTCGGACAGCTCTATGAAATCTGCCAGCTCTTGGCGATCCGGGCTCCGTATCTCCAGCGTGCGGTTGCCCTCATTTGTGAAACGAAACCGCCCGTCCCAGATAATCCGCTGACCTGTCTCAAGCCGCATAATCGACAGGTTGCGCCTCTCACGACGAAACCGGTGCGGCAATCCTCTTCGCCCGAGTTCAACAAGCGCTCCAAAGACCGTCATACGATCAGTTTTTTCATTCCCGGACAAAACTCTCTCTATGCGTGATCGCTCGGCATCGCCGGGGAGAAAACGTCGTCCGCCTGCAATAGATGCAAGCAGGCCTGAAAACAGACGTCGAACATTTTCTGGCAATGCTGCATAAATTTCCGCGTCGACCGAGATCGTGCCGAGAGGGCTCATCTTCACACAGTCTGGATCAGCCAGCGCTGACATCAGCGCCGCGTTGTCGCGTTTACGTGCAGCACCAGCCAAAGCGATCTGTGCGAGGATCGTTTCCGGATCTGCTTCTGCAGCGGAAGTGAGCCTTACCCGCGGACGCTCATAGCTGGTGTTCACGTTGCTTGGATCATCAATCCAGCTGATACCCTTCTTCGTCAGTTCATCACGCAACGTCATGCGCGACTGATCAAGCAAGGGGCGGATCAACTCAACAGAGCTCTCCAGCCACGAACGGGAAGCCATGGCGGCAAGTCCACGCGCTTCCGAATGAGAGCTTCGCTCCTGACGCATCAGAAATGTCTCGATCTGATCGTCGCGCGTATGACCTGTCGCGATAAAATCAGCGCCCACTTCCTGTGCGGCCTGAACCAGCAAGCGGTAGCGCGCCGACCGCGCTGCTGCCGCAATGCCGGTCTTGGGCTTGGCTTCTTCCCAGGCAAAAACGCGATGTGCAATGCCGTAGGCATGGCACAGTTTGCCGACATTTTCCGCTTCATCGGCGGATTCAGCGCGCAGGCGATGGTCGATGGTAACAGCTGTCAGTGGCGGCGGATTTTCCAATGTCGCCAGATGATCTTTGAGGAGGAAAAGGAGCGCAAGAGAATCGCTGCCACCTGAAACAGCAGCAACAATTCCTTTTGCACGCTCAAGTCCGAAGGGTTCAAAAATTTTGATCGGGGAAAGCCCCACTCATAGTCTCCAAAATCAGCATTTAATACGCGTGCGCTCGTCCGTGACCCGCTTCAAAACTGCCGGCGCTGCATTCGGATAGCGGTCCGGAATCTGCTTGAACGTCGCGCATGCAACATCGTGATTATCCATTTTCTCAAGCGTCATGCCGAGCTTGAACATATTCTCCGGCGCGCGTTTTGAATCCGGATAATCGCGCTGCGTATCGATGAATACCGTCGCAGCTTCCGGGAAACGTGATTGACCGTAAAGCGATTCACCCAGCCAATAACGCGCCTCAGCTGTCGTGGGGTCCGCAGGGTAGCGTTTGATATGCTCACGGAAACCAGTCTCGGCGGCCTTGTAATCGCCCGACATCAGATACTGATAGGCAGCCTGATAGAGCGAGTTCGGATTATCGTCGGTCGGCAGAGAAGCGACAGCCTGTCCTGCAGGAAGTGCTGCGCCATGTTCAATCGGGCGCGGCTGAGCATTGATCGTTTCGCCGATTACATTGCCATTGTTATCGAAACGAATGGAGCCGAGCGACTGTGGCGGCTCCCCACGCTGCGGGCCGTCCTGAGGAGCTGCGCCAGAACCAATAGCAGTGGAATCGGCGCCCGATGGATTGTTCGCCGCCGTTTGAGAAGAAGAGCCGAAATTACCATCTGACGAAGCACCGCCTGAAACCCCGTTATCGGGGTTTCCAGCCGGAGCTGCATCAGCCAGCGATGTACCGTTGTTGCCATCTGTCGGCGCACCAACGGCATCCGCACGACCACCATTTTCCAGCGCCTGGAAACGGCGTTCATTTTCTTCCTGCATCTTCTGCATCTGGTCCTGCAATTCGAGAACCTGGAAGTTCATGGCTTCAGCGCGAGCGCCAAGCGTATCGGCAATAGCTGTAGGATTTGGCATACCCTGTGCGCAAAGATCGCTGCCCGGCGGCGGCGTAACGGGAGCATCCTGACCGGCGCTTGCCTGCGCGGGTGCCGAGCCGCCCTTTTTCTTTTCCAGCTCTTCAAAGCGGAACTGGTTGTCGTCCTGCGTCTTCTGCAGCTGTTCGTTGGTGAACGAAATCTGAGCATCCACATCCTCTACCTTACCGGTGAGATTGCGGATCACTTCCTGCTGCAAGCCGGGACTTTGCTGATAGCCACCCTGACCGCCAGCACCATTATCGCGCATCGCGTCGTCAAGAATAGCCGTTGAGCCGATGCTCACATGATTCTGTGCGCCGCCTCGGCCCTTTTCGAGTGCCTGAAAGCGGGTTTCATTGTCGCGCTGAATTTTAAGCATCTTGTCGCGCAACTGCAGAATGCGTGCATAAGACTGCGCATTCTGGTGCGCAAGATTACATACCTGCTGCGCGAACTGGTCACCGCCGGGATTACCCGCCTGCGCCAGCTGGATTTGCCCCTGCTGCGAAGAAACAGATGCCGCCAGAACCGGAGCACTTGCCAAAAGCGGCAACATGGCAAAAGCCAGTGTCACTTTCCTCATTGGTTTCCTCATTCCCTTTTGCCCCTATCGCTCATTTCCGAAAAATGATGGTGCCCTGAAATTATGGCCGCGATAAATATCGTCATGTTCCCGATGTTCAGGTATCGCGCCTGAATATTATCTGAACACCCGATTTCTCACGGCTCTTCTCAGCTTTTAGAGAAAATCCATAAAAAGCAAAGATGCTTTCCCTATGACACAGGCGACTTCGGCCAAAATTTGTCGAAGCGGCTAATATGCGCCTGCCAAAACGAAAAAAGCGGCCAAAAGGCCGCCTTTTCCGTATGAGTGTTGCGATATCGCATATCCAGTGAAGGCGCGAACGCAATCAAACGAGATGAGGTGTTCAACACCTCAATCTGTTTATTAGCTGCCAGCACCGTTAAGAACGGTAACGGCACGACGGTTCTGAGACCAGCACGAGTCGCTATCGCAAACAGCGATTGGACGTTCATTACCGTAGGAAACGGTACGCATACGGCTGGTTGGAACGCCACGAGCTGCAAGGAAGTCACGGGTTGCAGCTGCACGACGCTGGCCGAGTGCCAGGTTGTATTCGCGTGTACCGCGTTCGTCGGCATGACCTTCAACAGTGATCGAGTACTGTGGGTAGCGCTGCAGCCACTGAGCCTGCTTCGACAAAGTCTGCTGTGCATCGGCACGGATCAGCGAAGAATCGAGATCGAACAGAATGCGGTCGCCAACATTCACAGTGAAATCCTGCGACGAGCCGGGCGTAGCAGCGCCACCAGCAAGGCCAAGATCACCGGCATTGTTTGGAAGGTTCTTCTTGGACGCACAACCAGCAACGGCGAGCGTCATGAAAAGGGCAATAGCGATAGGGCTACGTGCAATCGACTGGAAACGGCGCATGGGCCGGAGCTCCTTAAGATTTGATGTTCCTGCGTAACCAACCAATAATCATATTTAGGTTAAGGCAGGCTCAAGAAGTATGGTTAACGATTTCTTTCGGCCAAATGCAAACCGGTTTTTCCGGCAGCAATTCTGTTTCTAGCCCTTGATGGCTAAATGCGGCAGAAACACGGCCCAAAGGCTAAGATTGTGGCAATTTGAGCATAATCGGCCAATCTAGAGCTCTGTTCGCTCCTAATTCGCCTGTAGCTCTGTATTGGTCGTGCAAAATAAAAGGCACGAAACAGAAGTTTCGCGCCTTGTTAAATATCAATGCAGCTTACGGCACTATTCGAGCAGTGGCGACCATGCCGGATCGGAACCGAAGTTCGGCGTCTGGATCTGGCGCTCGTTACGACCGGTCAGATCAATCGTGAACAGCTTTGGTCCACCAGCGCCTGCAGCTTTGCGGAAGAACATCAGGACGCGACCGTTTGGAGCCCAGGTCGGACCTTCATTGTGGAAGCCAGAAGTCAGCAGACGTTCACCTGTACCATCGGTCTTCATGACACCGATCGAGAACTGGCCCTGCGACTGCTTGGTGAAGGCGATCAGATCACCGCGTGGCGACCAGACAGGGGTCGAGTAGCTGCCATCACCCGCCGAGATACGGCGTGGATTGGAGCCATCGGCGCCCATGACATAAAGCTGCGGACGGCCACCACGGTCGGACGAGAAGACGATCTGCGAACCATCAGGCGAATAAGACGCACTCGTGTCGATTGCCTGACTGCTGGTGAGACGGGTTGTCGAGCGATTACGCAGGTCCATCGTGTAGACGTTCGCACTGCCATCGTCCTGCAGCAGGCTCATTACAACTTTCTGACCATCTGGCGAGAAGCGTGGCGCAATCGACATGCCGGGGAAGTTGCCGACAAGTTCGCGCTGACCGGTTTCAAGCTGCAGCAGATAAACGCGCGGCTGACCACCAGCGAACGACATATAAGTGACTTCCTGGCGGTTCGGCGAGAAGCGTGGCGTCAGAGCAATGTCACGGCCATCGGAAAGATAGCGCACATTCGCGCCGTCCTGATCCATGATCGCAAGGCGCTTGACGCGCTTCTGTGCCGGGCCGGATTCATCGACAAACACGATACGTGTATCGAAATAGCCCTTTTCACCGGTCAGGCGCTCATAAATCGCATCGGCGATGATGTGCGCAACACGACGCCAGTTATCCGGCGTGGTGAAAAACTGCTGGCCGATCATCTGCTGACCGCCAAACGTATCCCACAGGCGGAACTCAGCCTTCAAACGGCCATCTGGCTGCTTGGTAATGCGGCCCGTCACCAGTGCCTGCGCGTTGATAACTTTCCAGTCTTCAAAACGCGGCGATGCATCGGGATTGGAAATCTTTTCGATGAACGCGCCTTTGTTGATTGGCGCAAAAAGGCCAGAGCGCTCAAGATCCGCAGCAATGACAGAAGTGATGTTCGGTCCAAGCTGATCTGCCGACAGGAAGTCGGTGATAGCAATTGGCAGTGGCTCGACCACACCCTTGTTGATGTTGATTTCCACCACCGCGCGAGCAGGCATGGTGGAAACAAGACTTGCAGCGATCACACAGGCGAAAGCCGACAAGGCTGCGCGGATCTTTGTTTTCATGATGCCTATTTTCATATCTTCTGGGACCTCTTTTGTCCTTGGCATTCAACTTGTTTGCGACCGGAAATCCGATCAGAACATTTCGCTCGGGTCGAAGTTGACGATCACTTCCGACCATGAATCATATTTGTCTGCTGGCAGATTGTATGGTGCGCAACGAGCCACAGCGCGCTTGGCGCTTTCAGCTGCCGCACGGCCCACACCGTCACCACCGCCACCAGATGTTACCTCAGGAGAACCCTGGATAGAGCCGTCCTGATTAAGACGCATCTTCACCGTCACGACCAGACCTGGAGCGTCTGCCACACCGGCAGGCACATTCCAGCACTTGGAAATCGCACCACGAAGGGCATCCATTTCATTCTGGCTCAGCTTCGAGCCGCCTGTATTCTTCTTGCCGCCCAACGATGCCTGATCGGTCGAACGCTTTGCGCCGCCGCCCGATGCCTTCTGCTTGTTGAGGAGTGCTGCCACTTCATCAGCAATGGCATCATTCTTCGACTGCGAAGTCTGCGAGGCGGACTGCGTAGGCTTCTTTTCTTCCGTCGGCTTGCGATCAGGCGTCTTAGCCGTCTGCGCCTGCGGAGGTTTAGGCTTTGCCTGTGGTGCCGGAACATTATCCGGCAATTTTGGAGCCGTCTGATCAGGTGCTTCCGCCTGCTTCTCGATTGCTTCCGCAACCGGATCCGGCTTCACTTCCTGCTTTTCTTCAGGCTTGGTCTGAACTTCGGTCGCAGGCACCGGTGTCGGCTGTTCCTGCGGCTTGGGTTCAGGTTTTGGATCTGGCTTCGGTTCCGGCTTTTTCACCGGCTCCGGCTGTGCTTTTGGTTCCTCAGCCGCTTCAATGGGCTTCGCCTTGTTATCAGGCTTTGGAGGCGTCTGAAGATCGACGTCGTTGTCGCCGACGTTTTGAGCATCGGGAACGACATTCGGCTTTTTCGTCGGAACAGGCGCCGACTTTTCCTTCATCGGCGCAGTCTTATCGCCCTGCTGGATCTGGGTAATCGATTCGATCGGCACGATGTCGACCGGAAACGACTCCGAATCCTGCACGTCGAAAGCCTTCGGCGAGGAGAAGGAGAAAAGCCCCAACGCGATAACGACGGTATGGAGGGCTACAGAAGATGTCAGGCCAGCCTTCATGATGGCGTCAGCTATCCTGCTCCTGGAGTGTCACAAGGCCGATATTCTTGAAACCGGCGGCGGAAATGCGAGCCATGACCTTCATGACGGTGCCGTAATCGGCAGCCTTGTCACCGCGCACGAAAATGCGCTCTTCGTAACCGGTCTTGGCAATCGCCTGAAGTTTGGCAACAACTTCATCGAGCGGAATTTCAGTTTCCTGCAGATAGATCTTGCCGTCATTGCTGACCGATACAGTGATCGGCTGCGTGTCGGCATTCATGGCTTTCGCCTGCGTATCCGGCAGATCGATAGGCACGCCAACCGTCAGAAGCGGAGCAGAGACCATGAAGATGATAAGCAGCACCAGCATCACGTCCACGAATGGCGTAACGTTGATTTCGCTCATCAATGCCTTCTTGCGACCACGCCTGCGGCGTCCGCCCGATTGCATTCCCTGATTTCCAACTGACATGCCCATTTCAATATTCCCGAAGGCTCGATTTAGCTTAGATGCCGGAACGCTCTATTTTGTTTTCACGCTTGTCGTTATCGGAAAAACGGATCCCACTTTTCCGCGACATGCTTTAGCTGCGCGGCGTCAGCTTCTCATCAATTTGGCGCGACAGTATGGCAGAGAACTCATCCGCAAAGCCTTCGAGCCTGCCATTGACCTTACCCGCGTCACTCGACAGCTTGTTGTAGGCAATAACTGCAGGGATAGCGGCCAGAAGACCGATAGCAGTTGCAAGCAGCGCTTCCGCAATACCCGGCGCCACGACGGCGAGATTGGTGTTTTTGGATGCTGCAATTGCCTGGAACGAGGTCATAATACCGACAACCGTACCGAACAGACCGATAAAGGGTGCCGCTGAACCAATCGTTGCAAGGAAGCCGAGCCGCGATTCCAGCTTTTCGCTTTCACGCGCCAGTGCCACATCCATCGCCTTGTCGATACGCATCTGAAGTGCAATCGGAGACCGCGCACCCTTCTCAAACGACTTTTTCCACTCACGCATGGCAGCCATGAAGATGGAGGCCATGCCCGTTGTGCGACGATCATTGAGATTGCGGTAGAGCTCTTCCAGCGACTGACCGGACCAGAAAGCCTGCTCGAAGCGATCAATTGCGCGGCGTGCGCGACCGTAAGCGACAATCTTGTCTACGATGATCGCCCAGGTCCAAACCGATGCAACGATCAGACCAAGCATAACAAGCTTAACGACCCAGCCTGCCTGCATGAACAGGCCCCAGAGGGTAATATCGGCGGCAGGGGCCGCAAGCGCAACATTTTCCATCGATCTACCGTCCTCGAATCCAAACGCCCGGCGTCATAACCGGGCGGCATCGCAAATTCTTCTAGAAACGTCCGTTTCCGAACGCCCCAACCTGCGCAGCTTTATCTAACGAGCTTTTTGCACACCCTGACGGATATGCTGACGCTCTGCGCCACAACCGCCATATCGGATTTCAACTTTAAATCCTCACAGCGCTTGTTACGGTTAATTTTGGTGAAAGGAAGGCGCTGCACTTCAACCCAGCCTCTCAACCGATTCCGTCAGCATGATTAATGGAATATTATGGTTAAGGATGCGTTATCATTTAAAGAGAAGCGCCATGTACCCGTTAATTATTGCGGGCGTTTCTGAAACTATTAGAGCGCCTTGCACCCTCTTGGGTACACAAAGGTCGCTCTAACACTCTATCTTTACAGCATAATTTTACCTTAAACTGATCCAAGTTTAGGGAGTTACGCTGTAGTCAGCTTTCGTGAAAGCTTCACGCCATTCATCGGGAATTCGGCGCGGATGTCCTTCCTTGGTGATCATCACCGCCTCGACCTTGGCTTCTGACAGCAATCGTCCATCACAGGTGATCTTCTGCGCCATAATGACCCGTGCCCCGCGAATTTCGCTGACACGGGTTTCGATCAGGATGAGGTCGTCCATCTTTGCAGGCGATTTATAGTCGATCTCCATGCGGCGAACGACCCAGACCATTTCCTCACCAAGCGAACCTTCAGCAAGCTCGATATGGTGAACATCCTGAAGACGCAGGAAATCGGTGCGGCCGCGCTCGTAAAATTCGAGATAGCGACCGTGATAAACGAAGCCCGAGAAATCCGTATCGGCATAATAGATGCGGGCATAGAGATGATGGGTCCCGTCTTTCAGTTCGCCCGCAACCTGCGCATGATCCATAACTATTCGTCTTCCATGAAAAGGCCGAACTGCGACTGTTGTGTCACCTCAGCAGGCGCGGCCAGTCCCATATGTTGCCAGGCAAGTGCCGTCAAAACACGTCCTCGTGGGGTACGCTGCAAAAAGCCCTGCTGGATCATATAGGGTTCGATGATGTCTTCGATTGCGTCTCGCGGTTCAGACAATCCCGCTGCAATTGTTTCGATACCGACCGGACCACCGCCAAAATTGCGTGCGATCATATCGAGATAACGCCGGTCAAGCTGATCAAACCCGCGATTATCAACCTCAAGCCGTGAAAGCGCTTCATCGGCGATCTTGCGATCAATCACATCGGCACCTGCGACCAGCGCGAAATCGCGCACCCGGCGCAACAAACGGCCTGCAATACGTGGTGTGCCGCGAGAACGACGTGCGACTTCCAGCGCACCATCAGGCGAAATGCCCATCTGCATGATGCGCGCGCCACGGCGCACGATATATTCAAGCTCTTCGACCGTATAGAAATTGAGCCTGACCGGAATACCGAAACGATCCCGCAAGGGCGTGGTCAGCAGCCCAAGACGGGTGGTCGCTGCAACCAGCGTAAATTTCGCAAGATCAATCTTCACCGAACGCGCTGCCGGACCTTCACCAATGATGAGATCGAGCTGAAAATCTTCCATCGCCGGATAGAGAATTTCTTCGACGGCCGGGCTCAAACGATGAATTTCATCGATGAACAGAACATCCCGATCTTCGAGATTGGTCAGAAGTGCTGCGAGATCACCGGCCTTGGCAATCACCGGACCAGAGGTCGAGCGGAAATTAACGCCAAGTTCTTTGGCCATGATCTGCGCAAGTGTGGTCTTGCCAAGTCCTGGAGGCCCGACAAACAGCACATGGTCCAGTGCTTCGCCGCGCACTTTTGCAGCTTCAATAAAGACTTTTAGATTAGCGCGCGCAGCCGCCTGCCCCACAAAATCATTAAGCGTTTGCGGGCGTAGGGTGCTATCGGCATCTTCAGCGCTGATATCAGCATCAATAAGAGGGTTGCGGTCGCTCATGCCAGTCCTCTCGCATGAACATTAACCTGAGACAAGTATCTCACCGCGACAGCTCCTTCAAACCAAGACGAATGAGCTTGGCCGAATCTGCATCTTCTCCGGCTTCTCTAAGTGCTGCAGCCACCGCATTGGCCGCCTGATCGCGTGAATAGCCCAGATTGGATAGCGCTGAAACCGCATCGCTCACTGGTGCCGAAGCCGCACCCGCGCCGATTTCCTGCTTAAGCCCGATCGTGCCGCTGGCTTCCCCTGCAAACGCCGGTGCCTTGTTCTTCAACTCGGTAACGATACGTTCGGCCACCTTCTTGCCAACGCCCGGCGCACGCGACACCATATTGATATCGCGCAACGCAATCGCATTGGCGAGTTCCGGCACCGTCAATGTACCCAGAACGGCAAGCGCGACCTTGGCACCAACGCCCTGTACATTCTGCAACAGGCGGAACCATTCGCGCTCAAGCTGCGATGCGAAACCATAAAGGCGGATCATGTCCTCGCGCACATAGGTCTCGATAAACAGAACAGCCGCTTCCCCTGCCCCGCCAAGATTACCAAGCGTACGGGCCGAACAAAAAGCAACATAGCCAACGCCATGCACGTCGATGACAGCATGATCCTCAGCGATTTCATCGATCACGCCCTTGAGCTTGCCGATCATTTGATACCTATCCTGCTAAAAGCGCATCCCGAAAAATGTGTAACGGTTTTCGGAACAAGATGCGCGTTAACTTAGAAGCGCCTGCAATCTGCGTGCGCTGACAATGCTCTGACGGTGATGTGCATGGCAGATGGCAATGGCGAGCGCATCGGCAGCATCGCTCGTATCGAACGTTGCGCGCGGCATCAGAACCTTCACCATCATATGAATTTGCTGCTTTTCACCATGGCCCACGCCAATCACCGCCTTCTTGACGGCGTTGGGCGCATATTCCGCAACAGGAAGCCCGGCCTGAGCAGGCGCCAGAAGTGCAATACCGCGCGCCTGACCGAGCTTGAGCGTAGCAGTTGCATCCTTGTTGACGAATGTATGTTCGACGGCGGCTTCATGCGGCATGAATTCATGCAGGACCTTTGCGAGCCCCTCATGCAGCTGGCAAAGCCGTGAAGCGAGATCCATCTCGGCATTCGACGTCACCGTGCCGGAGCCGATAAAATGCAGGGAATTTCCAAGCGATTCGACAATGCCCCAGCCGGTACGGCGGAGCCCCGGATCAATACCAATGATGCGAATCGTTTCTTTCATAAGTGAACCCTATCCTCAGACAGGTTCACTTGACAGCATAAATGTGAACAAAAGAGAAACATGCGCGCCGGGATGCGCACATCAAAGAAATATCAGGAAGCGCCGAAAGCCGTCTTGAGCAGCACAATCTGATCCGACACCGGATTGCCGCGTGGTGTGGTCTGCAGCGAAACGACTTCGCCATAGACATTGCGATCCATGCGGCGCACGCGGGCCTGAAGGCGGATCGAACGCTCGATAAGTTCAACGAAGGCAAAAGGAAGTTCATTCCAGCCTGCCGCTACATCGCCTGCCGATGGCGTATCAAGACGAACCTTGGCCTTTTCGGATTCAACCTGCTGACGGGACATTTCGCCATTGCGGGCAGCGCGCTGCAGCAGAAGCCATGAAGCAACCTGCATCAGGCGGGTGGTCAGGCGCATCGATTCGGCAGCATAAAGGGTTGCGGCAACTCGCGAGAGAGTGCGCGCTTCTTCACGGCCTTCACCATCGAGGTAGCTGGCCGCTTCCTCAACCATATCCATGCCTTCACTGTAAATCGGCTTAAAGGAATCCGAGAAAACCATGCGCTCAGCGAGGCTGATCATATTGCCCGGCATCTGTCCCTGTTCGCTAATCACTGCTCTGCCACCTTACATGAACGCATCAGCGTCCATTTTGTTGCTCGCATACCTCAAATGCATGCGAATGAATTTCTTGAACCGCTGTTCGATCATGGGGAGAGCGAAGACGGAACAGCCGCTTTTAATGAGTCCACGACAAACTGCACCTTCATGCACTGTCGCGCAAGAATATGTTTAATGAAGAGTTAATATTTTTGGGAGGATTTTCAATGATGGTAAACGACTAAAGCCAGTCGCGGAAAGACCGGAGCTGGCTTTCCGATAACGATATGCGCGAAAACAAAGAGATAAGCGTGCAGCGGGCGCAATCAAACGCATGACGCTCTGAAAACTCTGCCCGCAAGAAGAGCATAAAAAAAGAGCCGCAAAGGCGGCTCTCAGGAGTTTAACAGGGAGGCGTCAAACAGAGTGGCTAAACCACTCGGTAAGAATCCAGCCGAACTGGATGTAAACCATTTAACGCCGTTAAGATTAATGAAGCGTTAATTTTGGGCTCAAGCTGTGGAAGTTTCCGCGCCCTGTCAGCAAGCCCAAATAAAAAAGCCGCCCGAAGGCGGCTTTTAAAAATTACTCGATCATACCCGTTGCAAAGCAGGTTTCGGGTTTGATGCGGCCGGAACCTTGGTGCCTTCGGCGGTTGCAGGCTTTGCCGCTGGCTTCTTTCCCCAACCGATCGTTGGCAGCCACTCAAGATAATAAGCCAGTGCGAATTGCATCACCACACCCGTTGCAATCAACAGCGCATCATATGGCAGACCACCCGGATTAACGAGCTTCATCACCTGCGCAACCATTGCCAGCAGCGTACCAGCAATAAACACAGGCAGCGAATGCTTACCCAGAATGGCAAGCGGATTATCAGAAGACGTGCGCGCAATACTGTTCAACGTCGGCACAACCGCGATCAGATAAGCCATCGCCAGCACATGCAGTAGACGCGGAGCCGAAAGGAAGGTCTTGTCAAAGCCCGTCAGGACCGCAGGCATTCCCATTGAGGCATCAATGCCCCAGAGCGGAATGCGAACCCAGGCCAGCGACAGAACCAGATAACCGACAGCAACTGCAATCAGCGCAGGATGTGCCGGGATTTTATCACCGCGACGCACATACATGACACCGGCAATACCGATCGCAAACAGGAACTGCCAGGACAGTGGGTTCAGGAACCAGACGCCGCCAGTCGGGTAGTTGATCGGTGCAACACCATATAGACCCGACAGAAGCCAGACTGTACCCGACACAGCAACCATCAGCGAAAGGCTGATGCGTGCAAGCAGCAGCAGCAATGGCGTCATCAGAAGCATGACGGCATACATCGACAAAATATTGTTGTAGCCGAGCTGATGTCCAAGCGTGACCAGACCAAGCAGAGCTTCAACCGGCTGCTTGACCAGCGGGCCGATATTGATCTGCGTGAGCAGCTCACGATGCTTGAGGAAAATGGCGGCGGCAGCAAAAATACCGATCGTCGCAAGCGTCGTCATGATGTGCGCAGTATAAAGCACACAGGCGCGACGCCACATTTTCAAGGTCAGCACGAGACGATTACCCGGCGCAAACTTGCCGCCATAGGCCAAAGCCACCGCCATGCCTGAAATCAGAACAAAAGCTTCAGCGGAATCAGAGAAGCCGAGATTCTTGTGCGTGAAGTGCTCGAAAATCGTTCCGGGTACATGATTGATGAAAATCGTAAGCAGTGCCAGCGCGCGGAACACGTCGATACGTGTATCGCGAACCTTTGGCACTATTTTCGCCGTTTCACTCGTCATTTCACCTGCCTGCCGTTTGTTTTTCCGTCTGCAATAGCGCAGCACTCATTGCCGCCTATATAGCTGGTAATTCGGGCGGAACCCGGTTGGTTCCAATCAACTTTCGTTCCAGTGGATAACATAATGCCAGAACACGACCTTCCGGCCCTTCAACAAAGGCGTGCCAATGCAAAAGGACTGTTCAACGAAGTCCTCTTACTTTATGCCCGAATTCCATCAACATCTTTCGCTAGGTTTGGTTTATGAACACGCCCAATACTTCACAGGAAAATGAACGCTGCCGCCTCTTGCTGGTCGCACCACCGCTTGCCGATGGTGATGCGCTGGCAAAGCTTTTGTCTGCAGCGCTCTCAGGTGGCGATGTTGCGAGCGTGATTCTCGACGGTGGCGATCTGGATGAAGCCGCTTTTCAGGCATCAGCCCAGAAAGCCGTTTCCATCATTCAGGAAAATGGTGCGGCGGCTATCATTCTCAATGACACCCGCATTGCAGGTCGCGTCGGTGCCGACGGCATACATATCGAAGGCAAAGCCAGTGAACTTGCTGAAGCCATCGAAAAGCACACGCCAAAGTTTATCGTTGGCACGGGCAATCTTCGTGATCGTCACGGCGCGATGGAGATCGGCGAACTGCAGCCTGATTATGTTTTCTTTGGCAAAATTGGCGCAGACAATAAGTCCGATGCTCATCCTCGCAATCTTGCGCTGGCTGAATGGTGGGCTGAAATGGTCGAAATTCCAAGTATTGCACAGGCCGGCAATACGATTGAAAGTGTCGTTGAAGCAGCACAAACCGGCGCTGATTTCGTGGCCCTCGGCCGCGCAGTCTTCGAGGCCGAAGATCCTGCAAAGGCTGTCGCTGAAGCCAACAGGCTTCTCGATGAAAATGCACCCCGCTTTGAAAATTAAATCCGCCAAGGTTTTGTACGCCCCCATGAAGAGCAGAATTCTTCTCGCTACGGCTTTGATCTTTGTTGCATCTGCCCCCGCTGCAATGTCTGCGGGTGAACCGACAGGCGCACAAACAAACCATGACAGCAAGGGCGACAAGCCTGCGGAAAAGCCCAAAATGCTGCCGCAACCGGCATCAACCAGAACGCTTCCGGCGATCGATCCAAGCCGGTTTGGCGATAAGCCTGCGGATGAGGCTTTCGGTGCGTATCAGCGTGGGCTTTACCTGACTGCATTCAACCTCGCCAAACCGCAGGCTGAAAAAGGCGACCCAGCATCACAAACGCTGATCGCAGAGATTTATGCGCGTGGTCTCGGTGTACCTGCCGATCAGAAGCAAGCCGCTGAATGGTATGCGAAAGCAGCTGTGCAAGGCGTTAATGAAGCGCAGTTCCGTTATGCGGCCTTGCTTCTTCAGGGCAAATACATTGCGAAGAATACAGCCAAGGCCACAGAGCTGATGCAGAAGGCTGCCGAAGGCGGCAATGCCATGGCGCAGTTCAATTATGGGCAAATGCTGCTCATGAAAACACCGGGTAAAGCTGGTCTTGATCAGGCATTCCCGTGGTTTGAAAAAGCGGCCGATGCCAAGCTTGCCGATGGCGAATATGCGATCAGCCAGATTTACGCCAATGGCACCGACAAGATTGCACGCGACGAACCAAAAGCGCGTGAATATCTGCTGCGCGCCGCGCGCAAAGGCTATGATACAGCGCAATTCGATCTTGGCCGCTGGCTGATCGAAGGGCGTGGTGGCGACCGCAATTACGAGCAGGGCTTTGGCTGGATGCAGATTGCTGCGCAACGTGGAATGGTGATGGCGCAGGCATGGCTTGCCCGCCTTTATCGCGATGGCATTGGAACAGATGGCGATCTTGTTAAGTCAGCCGCCTGGTACATCATTGCCCAGAGAGCCGGTTTCCGCTCGCCGGATTTGAATGACATGATGGATGGTCTTGCAGACGATCAGCTCAAACAAGCAATCCAGACAGCAAACGACCTGCGGGTTCGATAATAACAGCCTTCATCAAAGCCTATAGATCCCAAAGCGCGCACCTATAGCATAAAGTGTTAGTGCGGCCTTTGTGGGTCCAAGAGGGCGCACAGCGCTCTAAATGTGCCGCTGTTTATTTGCGGCTTTGGCCGGAGCCTTATACAAAAACTCCATGAGTATGGCTCATGGGGTTTTGGTTAAGCCCGAGTGGCGATTGAACCTTTTTTCAAGGCGTGATGCGTTAGTATCTTGAGCCGCCTTGGTATTACTGGCTTTCGTAAGCCTTTTTGCTCGCATCATAAACATAGGTCGCCGCATCATCAGCGCCGAGCTCACGCGTCTCGCCCGGAGCAGAGATCGTCGTACCCGTAAAATTTACCACCAGCTTTGGCATATCCGACTTTTCATCCGGAGCAAAAGCCACCTCGCCCTGGCTCGACACACAGGGCATCACTTCGCCGTCAGAGCAGGCAGCGCCATTATCTTCACCCGCCAACAGATAGCCGACATGGGTCCATGATTTGTTGAAGGCGAATATGTCAAAGCCATTGTAGGACGAACCGTTATCGAAACCGGCAATAGGAACGGCCAACACAATTTTCCCTGACGGCGTGCGATATTCTGCAACCTTGCGGTTCGTATCGACTTCGTCGGGTTTCTCGTAAGAGCCCATCGAACCGATATCACGCGCAGCATGGGCAAGCGTCCATGATCCATCCACCAGCACAAAGGTTGCTTCCGAGAGACTGACCTGAGCCTCCGGGCCGGCCTCTCCGCCCTCAGCCCCCTCTTTTTGCGCCGGCGTTTCCCATGCAAAGCCGGTGAAATATTGCTTTCCTTCCAGCTCAAACTGATGACCCAGCCAATAGGTCGCCGTTACTCCTTTTCCAACATCGTAGGAATCAGAGCCGTCACCGTCTACCTTGTAGATTGCTTCCAGAACTGCCCCCGCATCAGGTGCGGCGGCGGCGGCATCATGCTGGTGAGCATTAACAGCTGGAGATGCGGCTGAAGCGATGGTTGGAACGCAAACAGCTGCGATAGTCGAGAGCAGCAGGCCTGCTGCGGCTGAGTGGAAAAACTTTTGACGGATGCCGGGGATTGCCTTCGCTGCGGTTTTCATAACTCTCTCCAGAAATTCTTGAGCATCATCGAACCGGAAGAAAACACGGAGCGATAAGATTGCGCCTCGGGTATAAAGTCGTGAACATACTCGAATGAGAGGTCTCACACAGAAAATCCTAGAGCGTCCTGCGCCCTTTTTGGGGCACAAAGATCGCTCTAACACTCTATACGTTCAGCATAATTCTACGTTAAACGAATTCAAGCTTGAGGAATTGTGCTGTAGTCGGACATAGGGCAGATTTTTGTGTCAGACCACAAGAAATTGCGATTAAGCTGAGCTGGCTCTGCAAAGCTGTTTCCGATGTTCCGCATCTTCAGACAGAAAAATTTATGCTTGAGATGATGCCTTACACGCCAAATTTCGCATTCAATGATACCGAGAATGAGCTCTCAGGCTTGCACAAAGCGCCATTTTATGGTCTTGGAAACCCGATTATCGTGGTTCGAGTTAAAAGATGGACGCAATCCCCCAATTTAACGTGGGCGATTGCCTTTCTGTCGTGATGCGCCGGGCCGCAACAGTTTTCACTTTTTATTCCCGGATTAAGCTCATGAAGATCAATGGTAACGAAATCCGCCCAGGCAATGTCATCGAGCATGATGGCGGTCTGTGGGCTGCGGTTAAGACCAATGCGGTCAAGCCAGGTAAAGGCGGCGCCTACAATCAGGTCGAACTGAAGAACCTCATCACCGGCACCAAGCTCAACGAACGTTTCCGCGCTGCAGAAACCGTTGAACGCGTTCGTCTGGAGCAGAAGGACTTCTCGTTCCTCTATGAACAGGGTGAAGCTCTGGTATTCATGGATACAGAATCCTACGAACAGCTCGAACTGCTCAAGGATTTCGTTGGCGACCGCGCAGCCTTCCTTCAGGATGGCATGATGGTCACGGTCGAACTTTACGAAGAAAAACCAATCGGCATCCGTCTTCCAGAGCAGGTTACGCTTGCAATCGTTGAAGCTGACCCGGTCGTCAAGGGCCAGACGGCTGCTTCTTCCTACAAGCCAGCGATCCTCGAAAACGGCATCCGCATCCTCGTTCCACCATTCATTGAATCGGGTGAACGCGTGATCGTTGACACCAGCGAACTGACCTACATCAGCCGCGCATAATCCACTTAACCAAAATTCAGCGGCGCCTGCTTGTCTGGCGCCGCAGTCCGGTCTCTCGATAAGACCGTGACAGTTCTTTCTCAGATTGCTCAGTTTTGAGTGCCATTCGATCTGACCCGATCAGATCGGCGCTCTCAGGTTTATAAACGCGCATCTTTTCCGAAAACCGGCTCACAGGTTTCGGGATGCGCTTCTAAAAAGGATGATCAGATGGCGCGTTCAGCCCTTCTCAATGTAATGGTTCAGGCCGCTATGAAGGCCGGACGTGGCCTTGCGCGCGATTTCGGCGAAGTGCAGAACCTTCAGGTCTCTCTCAAAGGTCCAGGCGATTACGTCAGCCAGGCCGACCGCAAAGCGGAAAAAGTCATCTACACCGAACTGAGCCGCGCCCGCCCGGATTTTGGCTTCCTGATGGAAGAATCGGGTGAGGTTGAATCCAAGGATGGACAGCATCGCTGGCTGGTCGATCCACTGGATGGCACCACCAACTTCCTCCACGGTATTCCAATTTTTGCAGTCTCCATCGCTCTTGAGCGTCAGGGGCAGATCGTTGCTGGCGTTATCTACAATCCGGCAATGGACGAACTTTATACCGCTGAACGTGGCGGTGGCGCATTCCTCAACGATCGCCGTCTGCGCGTCGCAGCCCGTAACAAACTCGTCGATTGCGTTATCGGCACCGGCATCCCGCATCTGGGTCGCCCCGGCCACGGCCATTACCTCGTCGAACTGCGCAACGTCATGGGTGAAACCGCTGGCATTCGCCGTATGGGTGCGGTTGCTCTCGATCTCGCTTATGTTGCTGCTGGCCGTCTCGACGGCTTCTGGGAAGACGGTATGCACCCTTGGGATCTCGGCGCAGGCATGTTGATGATCCGCGAAGCCGGTGGCTTTGTATCCGACAAAAAGGGCGGCCAGGACATTTTCGGCACCAAGACCATCGTTGCTGGCAATGAAATCATTCAGACGGCATTGCTCAAGACGGTCAACAAACCGATTTAAGAAGCTTCGTAACGCTGTTGATCCGGTTTTATTTGCATCTGGGTCAACTTTTGAAGAATCGACGAGAAGGCCGATCCAGTGATGGACCGGCCTTCTCTATTTAATTTAAAGCTTTAGTATCAATAAAGCGATTACCACTGACCGAGAAATTTACCGACAGCCTCAAGTATATTTCCAAGAATATTCCACCAATGCATGGCAGTCCCCTCAAATAAAGTTGAATTTACAATTTAAAATTATCAAATTTCTGAAATATAAAAATAACAATATTTAAAATAATTCATATTAACAATTATAAACAATAAAATCAGCCGATCCTAAAATAGGATATGGCAGCGCGAACAAATAATACCGCTCATTTACGAGTTTATGCTCTGTCGCAGTTCAGGCAATAATCTTCATAAAGCTGTGCAATTTTCTCGTTTCAGGTGATTCCGCTTCGCTAACGAATGAAGTAGGATTCTGTCCGAACACCCGACCATGGAGCAGGACGCATGAGCGATTTGAGACTTTCACGGGAACGCCTTGACGATGCACGGGACTATGATCCTTACCGCCTGAGCAGCCCGAGAATTGTCATTCTCTCTATGGTAATCTTTCTAATCATTGTCGCGTTTCTGGCGACAGTCCTGATGCGGCAGATCCATACATTCTTCGTCACCAATCCGGGTCTTAACGGCCTGATCTTTGGCGTGCTGCTCGTCGGCATCCTGCTTGCCTTCGGGCAGGTGCTGCGGCTGCTCCCGGAAATCCGCTGGGTCAATTCGTTCCGCGATGGCGAACGCGACGGCACCACCCGCCCGCCCGTGCTCCTTGCACCCATGCGAGCCTTGATCGGTCGCAGACAGTCGATGGCACTAACAACCACATCGACCCGATCCATTCTCGATTCGATTGCCACGCGCCTTGATGAAAGCCGCGATATTTCGCGCTATCTCATCGGCCTTCTGGTCTTTCTCGGCCTGCTTGGCACCTTCTGGGGCTTGCTTGAAACGGTTGGCTCTATCGGTCAGACCATCCAGTCGCTCGATCCAAGCTCGGGCAGCACAACAGATGTGCTCGATTCGCTCAAAGCAGGGCTTCAGGCACCGCTTTCGGGCATGGGCACGGCTTTCTCCTCCTCGCTGTTTGGTCTTTCGGGATCGCTGATTCTCGGCTTCCTCGATCTTCAGGCTGGCCGCGCGCAAAACCGCTTCTATACCGAGCTTGAAAACTGGCTTTCCTCGGTCACAGACCTCGGCTCCGATCTTAGCACCGATGAAAGTCTCAATGGTGTCCGCAACCTTGCTGAGCGCGTACAGAACCTGCAAGGCGGTGACGCATCGAGCCAGCGCACATCAGCTGCTCTCGCCAACCTCGCCGAAGGCATTCAGGGGCTGGTTAAGAGTATGCGCAGCGAACAGCAGATGATGCGCGACTGGGTCGAGAAACAGGCAGATGAGCAAAAAGCCATCCGCGAAACGCTCGACCGTCTGAACAAGGTGATTGGCGCAAAATCCTCTGGCGAACGTCCGAACGACCGCACACGGCCGGAGTAAGCACCATGGCTCTAGCCCGCAACCGCCGCCCGCAGCGTCATGTCGATTACTGGCCCGGCTTCGTCGATGCACTGACGACATTGCTGCTCGCCATCATGTTTCTGCTCACAGTCTTCGTGCTGGGGCAGTTTCTGCTGAGCCGCGATGTCGACACCAAAGACAGCGCTCTGGCACGTCTCAACAGCCAGATACAGGAACTCACACAGCTTCTATCGCTTGAGAAAAGCAATTCGCAGGACATGCAGGACACGATTGCCAATCTGCAAGCCTCGTTGTCAGGAGCGGAGAGCGAACGCTCGCGCTTGCAAGCCCTTCTCAATGAAGGCAGCGGCGCGGGTGCTGCCGCCGAAAAACGCGCAGGTGAACTGAACCAAAGCCTTGATGCGGAAAAACAGGTCAGTGCGCAGGCGCTCTCGCAGGTGGAATTGCTGAACCAGCAGATTTCAGCGCTGCGCCGCCAGATTGCAGCCCTTGAAGATGCGCTCAATGCCTCCGAATCGCGTGATCGCGAATCGAATGCCAAGATCGCTGACCTCGGTCGTCGTCTTAATGTGGCGCTCGCACAGCGGGTGCAGGAACTCAACCGCTACCGTTCCGACTTCTTTGGCCGCCTGCGTGCGATCCTGTCCGACAAGGAAAATATCCGCATTGTCGGCGACCGTTTCGTGTTCCAGTCGGAAGTTCTTTTCCCAACGGGCTCTTCCGATCTCAATCCTGCCGGTCAGGAAGAGATGAAGAAACTCGCTGATGCGGTCATCACGCTCAATCAGGAAATTCCGGATGACATCAACTGGGTTCTGCGGGTAGATGGACATACCGACAATGTGCCGCTGGCAGGCACGGGTCGCTTCCGCGACAACTGGGAGCTTTCGTCAGCACGCGCAACGGCAGTGGTCAAATATCTGATCGCCAATGGCGTACCAGCCAACCGTCTGGTTGCAGCAGGTTTTGGCGAGTATCAGCCGCTCGATAGTTCCGATGCACCCGATGCCCGCGCAAGAAATCGCCGCATCGAGCTGAAGCTGACGGAGAGATGAACAAAAATTTTAGCATTTCCAGCAAAAGTGCGAAGCGGTTTTGCGTCAGATAATCCGTAAAAACAAGAAGTTACAGCGGTTCCAACGATTCTTTCTTAACTGGAACCGCTGTAAGGGGCCCATGAGCCCCCATTTTTATTTACCGAAAACGCCTGCGCCTGCTTCAAATTGCAGCTTGGCGAGGCGGGCATAAATGCCGCCCTTCTCAACCAGCGTCTGATGCGTACCCTCTTCGACAATCTGGCCCTTGTCGAGAACGAGAATGCGGTCGGCTTTCAGAACCGTTGCCAAGCGATGCGCCACAACGAGCGTCGTGCGATTATCCATGAGGCTATCAAGCGCCTTTTGCACCAGCATTTCACTTTCTGCATCAAGCGCCGAGGTGGCTTCATCCAGCAGCAGAACGGGTGCCGCACGCAGGATCGCACGCGCAATGGCAATGCGCTGGCGCTGACCGCCTGAAAGCGTAACGCCGCGTTCGCCGACTTCGGTGTTATAGCCCTTGTCCAGCGCCATAATGAAGTCATGTGCGAGGGCTGCCCTTGCTGCGGCCTCGATTTCAGCATCGCTTGCACCGGGTTTACCGAAGCCGATATTCTCGCGAATGCTGGTGGCAAAGATCGCAACATCCTGTGGCACCACGGCAATGCGTTCACGCACCTTGGCAGGATCGGCTTCAGGCAAGGCCACACCATCCATCAACACACGACCGGATTGCGGATCGTAATAGCGCATCACCAGCGAGAAGATCGTGCTTTTGCCAGCACCGGATGGGCCGACAATCGCAACCGTCTCACCGGGCTTTACAGCGAAGCTGACACCATTCAGAGACGGTGCGTCCGGACGCGTTGGATAGGAGAAATGCACCTGATCGAAGCTGATCTCGCCACGCGGCGGTTGTGGCAAGGCAATGGGATTTACAGGGGCGGAAATGCCGGGGTTTTCATCGAGAATTTCTGCAAGCCGTTCGGTGGCACCCGCGGCCTGCGCAAGTTCACCGCCCACTTCCGAAAGCGCGCCAAAAGCGCTGGCTGCAAAGACTGCATAAAGAACGAACTGGCCCAGCGTTCCTGCTGTCATTGTGCCGGAAAGCACATCACGCGAGCCGAACCAGAGGACGGCAACCACGCTGGAGAAGATCAGGAAAATCGCAAAGCCTGTCAGAATGGCGCGTGCTTTGATGGAGGAACGTGCCGCCTGATAGGCCTTCTCGACGGCATTGGCAAAACGCCCCACCACCATATTTTCGTTGGTGAAGGCCTGCAGCGTGCGCATCGCCCCGATCTGCTCACTGGCATAGGCATTGGCATGTGCCAGCATATCCTGCGTCATGCGTGAGCGACGACGCACAGAACGACCAAAAGCGATCAACGGAATCACGATCAGCGGAATAGCCGCAATCACAAGTGCGGAAAGCTTGGGGCTGGTGACAACCATCATGATGAGCGCGCCAATACCCAGAATCACATTGCGCAGCGCTACAGAGGCCGTAGCCCCTACAACCGACTTGATCTGTGTGGTATCGACCGAAAGACGCGAGACGATCTCGCCCGACTGCGACCGATCAAAGAATTCCGGCGACAGGCTGGTCACATGGGAAAAGACAGCATTGCGCAGATCTGCCACCACGCGCTCGCCCAGCGATATGACGAAGAAATAGCGCAGGCCCGATGCGAGCGCCAGAACCAGCGCCAGCGCCACCAGCATACCGAAATAGTTATTGACGAAGACCGCATTGGCGCCGGTGAAGCCATGATCGATCATACGGCGTACGGCAACCGGGACAGCAAGAGTCGTCACAGCAGCAAGAACCAGCGAGAACAGCGCTCCAATAACCAGAGGCTTGTAGCGCGAGAGGAAAGGAAGCATCCGCCTCAGTGGCTTCAATGAACGGCGCTTACGCCCTTCCTTAGCACCCTCCCCAGCCCCCTCTTGGGCATTCAATTCTGGATTCATGCGAATTTGACTGTCTCTGCTGGCCATTCTTGAGATTGCGCCCTTGTTATTAGCGTGCGCCTGATGTATAGGCTCGCCAACCCTTTTGGAAGCCGTTGCCGTCGGTAACGGGTCTTCATATCTGCCATTGGGCGAAAGTGCCGCAGTTTTAAACAAGAAACTGGGATTTTCACCCCAGACTTTCAGGATTGAGAAGATGAAAGCCAGCATCCATCCCGACTACCACACCATCAAGGTCGTGATGACCGATGGCACTGAATACATGACCCGCTCGACCTGGGGCAAGGAAGGCGATACGATGAACCTCGATATCGATCCTACCACGCACCCAGCTTGGACCGGTGGTTCGCAGACCCTGCTCGATCGCGGCGGTCGCGTAACGAAGTTCAAAAACCGTTTCGGCAATCTCGGTATCTAATACTGACATTGATGAACTTACGAAAAACCTCGCTTCGGCGAGGTTTTTTGTTGCCTGCCTCTCTGCGCAAAAGGGCGCTATAATCGCGCTCTGCAGCTTGCCATCCAAAAATGGAAACCAATTTTGGGCAACGACATGCGTAAAAAAACAGATAGAGCGGCTCCAACGATTCGGCCTTAACTGGAACCGCTCTAAATGCGAAATGCTCTAATACCAAAACCCCATGAGTATGACTCATGGAGTTTTGGTTAAGCCCGAGTGGCGATTGAACTTTTTCAAGGCGTGATGCGTCAGCATCTTCACGCCTTGGTATAACGGCTGGAGGTCGGCAAAATGAAGCGAGCAATGTCTGGCATATTGACCGCCGGAAGTTCGCATGTCGGGAAATCGACATTTGCCGCGCGACTGACAAAAGCCCTCGGGTGGAGCCTGATTTCAACGGATAGTCTTGCCCGGCACCCAGGGCGCCCCTGGCCTACCGTCCGCCCCGCCGTCGCCGAGTTTTATTCAAGCCTTTCACCTGAAACCATTCATTGGTTTCTAAAGGTGCATCATGAAAACATATGGCCTCTCATTCGAGAGAAAATTGAGGGCCACATCCATGAAGGGCGACAATTTATCTGCGAAGGGTCGGCGTTGCGTCCAGAATATCTGGCGACATTGAACACCGCTTCAACCGAATGCGTCTGCCTTTATGCCGACGATGATTTTTTGCTCAGCAGAATGCGCAGCGAGGCAGGTTACGATCACGTTGATAGCAGCCTTCGGTACATCATCGATAAGTTTATCGAGCGCTCACTCCGGGACAATTCAGAACTGAAGGCATCTGCGCTAAGCAATCAAATAAGATTGGTGAATGCGGCAGATATGATGGAACTGAACCAGTTCTACGAGCAGTTATTGCAACAGGCATCCAATAACTCCGAGAAATAAAAAACTCCCGGACAAGCCGGGAGTTTTCGTAATCGGAACTGAAGCCTAAACTCAGGCGCTCAGCTTTTCCATCACTTCGTCGCTGACTTCGAAGTTCGAATAGACGTTCTGAACGTCATCATCATCTTCAAGAACATTGAGAAGCTTGAGCACGGAGCGTGCCTTTTCTTCATCGAGTTCCGTGTTGGTCTGTGGCTTCCAGATCGTCTTGATCGATTCGGCTTCACCGAGCGCCGTTTCCAACGCCTTCGATACTTCACCAATGTCTTCAAAGGCGCAGAGGATCACATGCTCTTCTTCGCCCGACTGGACGTCGTCGGCACCGGCTTCAATAGCCGCTTCCATGACCTTGTCGGCATCGCCAACAGAAATCTTGTAAACGATTTCGCCAACGCGATCGAACATGAAGGCTGCAGAACCGGTTTCACCCAGAGCGCCACCCGACTTGGTGAAAGCTGCACGCACATTGGATGCGGTACGGTTACGGTTGTCGGTCAGCGCTTCAACGATGACCATCACGCCGCCCGGGCCGCGGCCCTCGTAGCGCACTTCATCATAGTTTTCACCGTCGTTGCCTGCCGCCTTCTTGATGGCGCGCTCGATGTTATCTTTCGGCATCGACTGCGCCTTGGCGTTCTGGATGGCCAGACGCAGGCGCGGGTTCATCAACGGGTCAGGCAGACCCTGCTTTGCAGCCACGGTGATTTCTCGACCAAGCTTGGAAAACATTTTCGACCGCACGGCATCCTGACGGCCTTTGCGGTGCATGATATTCTTAAACTGTGAATGGCCAGCCATGGCACCCCTGTTCTGTTCATATGATGCGCACGGAGAAAGCGTCACATAAGAATGGGTCTGGCCGCAGACAGGTCGGCCACCGCGCTTTCCGTGCTGAATGGCCGCGTTATAAGGAATTGAGCCGCATTCGTCCAGCAAAAGCGCGATCACGCAATCACTTGTCGATAAAGTTGACAGGCCTCGACGCGGACCACCAAACAATATTATCTATAAAACCATGAATCAGCGCTCAAATGACACTCCCGGCGAAACCATTGCCGCCCGCATCAGCCGTATTCTCGCCGACCGTATTATTGCGGGCGAGATCGAGCCGGGCATCAAACTCCGTCAGGATCATATCGCCGAAGAGTTCGAAACAAGCCATGTGCCCGTGCGCGAAGCCTTTCGCCGATTGGAAGCGCAAGGACTTGTGGTTTCCGAACCCCGTCGTGGCGTGCGCGTTGCGTCCTTCGATATCAGCGAAATCCGCGAAGTGGCGGAAATGCGCGCAGCACTTGAAGTGCTGGCCCTGCGTCATGCAGCGCCCCATATCAGCCGCGCCACGCTGGACGCTGCCGAACAGGCAACCCTCGAAGGCGACAAGTCACGCGATGTGCGAAGCTGGGAAGACGCCAATCGTCGCTTTCATCGATTGATTCTGGAGCCATGCAACATGCCGCGCCTGCTGGCGGCTATTGATGATCTTCATGCAGCAAGCGCGCGCTTTCTGTTTGCCACCTGGCGTTCGGAATGGGAAACCCGTACCGATCACGATCACCGCGCGATTCTGACCGCACTCCGTCAGGACGACATTGAGACGGCGACCACCATCCTTGCGCGCCATGTGCAGTGGATAGGGCATCGCCCCGTCAAAACCGCATCAGGCAAGACCCGCGATTCTTTCGCCATCGTCGGCTAAGCAGCCACCCAGACCTTCCAGTTCTTAAGATGACCATGCGAGCTGCCGCACATGCAGCTCGCGCGCTTGCGGCTGCTTTGATTTTAAAGCATTTCCAGCAAAAGTGGGAACCGCCTCCGCAGGGAAATCAGTTCGCCGGACTGATTTCTTTTCCTGCTGCGATGCGTCGGATAATGCGTACAAACAAATAGTTACAGCGGTTCCAACGATTCAGCCTTAACTGGAGCCACTGTAAGCCTCTCCCAATTTTTATATATTTTATCTATTTCTCACTTGCCAAACACCATCAATCCGATGATTTTAAATAGATCGAATCGTAATTTTATCTATAATTTGAGGAAGCCATGGCTTACATCACCCAGAAGCGTGTATCTTTCAGCCCACTTGATCTCGAATCCCGCTCACCAGCCCTACGCATTGCTGCGGTAGCCTTCGGTACTCTGGTATTGGCAATCTCATCGCAGATTGCAGTCCCTATGATACCGGTTCCGATCACGCTTCAAACCCTCATTGTGCCGCTGATCGGCGCACTCTATGGCTGGCGACTTGGCTTCATCACCGTGCTTGCCTGGCTAGGCGAAGCCATAATTGGCCTGCCGGTTCTCGCTGGCGGCGCAGGTGGGATCCAGCATTTTGCCGGACCAACCGCTGGATATCTCGTCTCGTTTCCGATTATCGCAGCACTCACCGGCTATCTCGCGGAACGCGGCTGGAACGGCAAAAACCTGGTGCTTGCTTTTGTATCGTTCGGCGTAGCCAACCTGCTTTGCCTCGCCCTTGGTGCAATTTGGCTTTCAGCGCTGATCGGCGTTGAAAAAGCAGTAACCTTCGGTGTGACACCATTCCTCATCGGCGCTCTGATCAAGTCGGCACTCGGCGCTGCAATTCTCAAAGCAGCAGCGCGATAAACGATTGATGACAGTTCGCCTGCGCGGTCATCATCTTCATTGTATGCTGACCTATATCGGCAAGGGCTACAGCCCGGCTTTCGTGGAAAATTACGACGCGATTGCCGGGCATTTGTCGAATGGTGAAGACATCGAGATCGTCGATGGTCCAGACGACATCTGCCAGCCGCTGCTCTGTGAAAGTGATTGCCACTGTTTTAATGCAAGCGTAGCTGTTCGGGACAGATTGGCTATGGAAGCCATATCGAGGCTATTTGACCTGGTGATCTCGGCTGGATCACGATTGTCGCTCGATGCCATGCAGCTTGGCCGGATGCGGGCCGCTTTTGCCGATGGCAGCATCCGCAAAGCGTGCAAATCTTGCGAATGGTCAGAGCTTTGTACCCGCATCGCCGTCAAAGACGATTATGCGGGCGTTCAGATAAATTTATAAAGGCCTATCGCCAGAATGCAGGGATAGTTTCTTCCAGTCGTGCGCCAATGCGCAAAGGAGCAGCCTTTTCAGCAAGGCCGGTACGATCAGAAATCTCGATCCCCACGCCACAAAGGGTTGCCGGACCACTGGCAGCCTCAAAGCGACCCTTTGGCACTTTCGACAGGAAGCGGTTCAAAGGCTCTTCCTTGTCCATGCCAAGCGAAGAATCATAGTCGCCGCACATGCCGGCGTCCGACATATAGGCTGTGCCATTGCGCAAAATCTGGCAATCGGCGGTCGGCACATGCGTATGCGTTCCAACGACAGCACTGGCGCGACCATCGACAAAATGGCCAAAGCACTGCTTTTCGCTGGTAGCTTCCGCATGGAAATCGAAGAACACGGCATCTGCCTGCTCGCCAAGCGGGCAAGCTTCGAGAATTTTCTCGGCCGCAATGAATGGGTCATCCAGATCCGGATGCATGAACACGCGGCCCATCACATTGGATACCAGCACGCGGGCACCATTCTTGGCGATGTAAAGCCCCTCGCCCTTGCCTGCCGTTCCTTTCGGAAAATTTGCAGGACGCAGGAAACGGTCTTCGCGCTTGGAGAAATCCAGCGCCTCGCGTTGATCCCATACGTGATTGCCGGTTGTCACCACATCCGCGCCCGCGCGGATTGTGTCGTGAAAAATCTCTTCGGTAATACCAAAGCCGCCAGCGGCGTTCTCGCCGTTGACGATCACGAAATCCAGCTTCAAATCAGAAATCAGCCCCGGCAGCTTTTCATAAACCGCCGTGCGCCCCGACCGGCCCACCATGTCACCAAGAAAAAGTAATCTCATAAATGCGTCTTTATCAGCCCTGATCGAATAAGTGCAAGCCGGTCTCGGTCAGTATCTGGTGAAGAGCAATGTCATGCGGCTCATTGGGCACATATGGCACTTCCTGACAATCAAATGCCATGCCGATCAACAGCGGCTCCAGACCGCGCTCGGCAAAGCGCGCCAGCGCCCGATCATAATGACCGGCACCATAACCCAGACGATGACCGCGCTTGTCGAAACCGGCAAGCGGCATAAACAGGATGGCAGGATCAACCAGCGGTGCGGTCTTGTCCGGCCCCATAGTGCCGAAACCCGTCTGAACCAGTTCCGCATCCGGCAGAAATTCACGAAATGCGATTGTTTCCTTATCGAGAACCACCGGCAGGCATAGACGCGCACCCTTGTCGCGCATGGCTGACAGAAGCGGACGTGGATCAATCTCCGAGCGGATCGGCCAATAGCCTGCGACCATCGTTTCCTTGGGAATCAATATCGCGGTTTCAGCCTTTTTTGCTGCAGCCAATGACGCCTCAAACCGAAAGCGCGGATCAAGTGCATCGCGACGCGAAAGCACCTCTCGCCTCAACGCCTGCTTGTCATCGCCTCGCGGCTGTCCATTGTCATTCATCAAACGCCTCCACCAATTGCTGCTAGTGGACCCGGAATGGCGGCATCCGTCAAGAAGCAGCTGCAATCCGTTGCGAACGATCACGAATGACTTTCAGCACAACGCCATGGAAATCATTCAGGAAAACCTTGCCCCACAGATCGCAGTAGAAATTGATCGGCGTTGCAATCCGGTAGCGTGTGGTGAGCGTGAGACGTGTATGACCATTTGGCAGCGCTTCGAGGTGATAATCACCATTCGTGAGCTTCAGGTAAGAGCTGTCCACATTGATATGGGCTTCGACGGCCGCGGGGATGGAATCGGTGCCAAACCTAAAATCCCAGGACAGCAGCCGGTTTTCTTCCCAGCGTGTCACAATCTCCTGAAATTTGACGCCGCGTGTCCATTCAAGCTGGCGTACAGCGCCGACACCCTCGCCCTCAAGGCGTGCATCGACAGGCTGTGGCACACCGACAATCCCGTGGCTGAATGTCCATGACAGTTCATCCGGACGAACATGGCGGATTTCTGTGGTCTGCTGCCAGACGACTTCAGGCGAGGCTGCAATATCAATGACGGTCGTAACCGCTCCTTCATGCGGCTCATATTGCAGCAGCGGTTCAAACGGATAGAACATCAATGGCAGTGCGATCACCAGCATTGTGGAGCGTGGTGTGCGGAAGCGGCGGATCAGCGAAAGCGTCAGCCAGGAGCCCACTGCGGAGAAAACGCCGAAAAACGGCGCAGCCATGATCACGCAGATGCCGCCCTCCCGGAACAAAGCCATGCTCACAACAATGAGACCGCCGATAATCATCCAGCTCATTCTCACATGGCGCCAGAGACCCTTCTCGGCGCGCGGGTCGCTTAGGCTCGAAGCAAGGCTCGATATCGCCATAGGCAAAAGCATAAGCCCCGCGATAAACGGCATCCATTCCCGCGCCGAGTTCACCCAGATAAGGACATAGAGCGTAAGCCCGTAAGCCACAGCCACTGGAACTGCGACACGTAAACGTTCGGAAAAGCCAGGAGAATTTGGGGGAGAGGATGTCATTTAAAACGCACATATCTTTGAAGGATAAGGCGTTTTAGAACATTTTTGTCTTAAATAACAAATAGCTTTGCTTACTTTATAGCAAGAGCTTGAAAAGTGGCGACCACGACGACCGATGGTAGTGTTTGATCCCGGGAACCTACAACGTAGGTGGGCGCCATATGCGAAAGCCCACAGGCCTTCACAGGGACAGCTCCCTTAGAGATCAATAAGGCCCCGGGGATGCTGTTACACCTGTCGGGAAGCGCAGTACGCCGAGAACCTATATAGGCGCAGTCAGACCTTAGCGCCAGAGGCGTCAGCCCGAGATACAGAAATCTTTTCGTAGATCAGACAGCGCCCGGACGGGGAGCGATACGCTTTGCAATCTGCTCGATACGTTCGGCCAAATCAGAAAGCACACCAGTAAGGGCAGCGTCATTCTGATCGGCACTGGTCAGCGCTTCGTCGCGAGAGCGGCGCAGGGTCTCGATCTCGTTTTCATGACCCTTGATGCGCTTTTGCGTTTCCGCAAGCTCATCCATCACCATGATACCGGCCATCACTGTGAGGCGCAGATCGCCTATTTCGCCGAAAGATGATTTGAGATGGGTAACATATTGGTCAAAGCGATCGGCAAGCCCGGAAAGATGTTCTTCCTGCCCTTCGTCGCAAGCCATGCGATATGCTTTGCCATCAATGGTAACGGTTACAGTCGCCATAGATCCCTTCTCCTATCGATCCAGCACGGCGCGAATGGTTTCCATCGCCGTCACCAGACGTCGCGAAACTTCGCGGTTTGCGGCTTCAAGCCGCTCGGCACGGGCTTCTGACTGGTCGAGTTCCTGGGCTAGACGGCTGCGGTCAGCATTCATGCGCTGTACCTCTTCCTCGGCTTCGGCGAAATCGCCTTCCTTGTCCAGCCGCAGGTCCACCGCTTGTTCAAGCGTACTGAGTGCCTTTTCCAGCCGTTCGAGGACCTGCCTGAGGGTCGTTTCGGGTGCCATCCATATCCTTTCCAATGCCAGATCACAGACATCGAATCGCGCCTGCCGGACGGGCATCTTTGAAAAGACTGTAATAATCGACCACCCGATAAGCAACAAATGACGAGCCAGACTGGCCGTTCATGCACCGTTATCAGCGCAAAAAAGGCTTTTCAGTGATTGTCAGCCCATAAATTGCCCACGTTACCCAATCAATCGCAGACTGTTTATTGCCGATAAGCCATCGTTTTGTTGACTCCTCGGTAGCAGGTGCTATGTGTCCCAAAGCCTTCTGTCGCGCGAGCATCTACAGAATTTAATCGGTTTAAATTGATTAAATCGTTTAGTATAAGGAGCTCGTGCTTCAGTCCCGAGGCATCGCCGCAACCCCGTTAAAACCACTCTGGAAAGACGGCTGAGACAATGACGAATTCCGACAAGCAAAACCAGCTGGCCAACGCCATCCGCTTTCTCTCGATCGACGCGGTCGAGAAGGCTAATTCAGGCCACCCAGGCCTGCCTATGGGCGCAGCCGACATAGCAACGACTCTTTACACCCGTTTCCTGTCGCACGACCCGCAGAATCCGCATTGGCCGGACCGCGACCGTTTCGTGCTTTCTGCAGGTCACGGCTCGATGCTTCTTTATTCGCTGCTCTTCCTCTCGGGCTACGAAGACATCACCCTTGATGAAATCAAGAATTTCCGCCAGCTCGGCGCACGCACCGCAGGTCATCCTGAATACGGTCATGCCGCTGGTATCGAAACCACAACTGGTCCACTTGGACAAGGCATTGCCAATGCTGTTGGCATGGCGCTTTCCGAACGCGTCCTGAATGCACAGTTCGGTGACAGCCTCGTTGACCACTACACCTATGCGATCGTTGGTGACGGCTGCCTCATGGAAGGCATCAGCCAGGAAGCCCTGTCGCTGGCAGGTCACCTGAAGCTCAATAAGCTGATCGTTCTTTGGGATGACAACAACATCTCCATCGACGGCCCGATCTCGCTGTCCGACAACACCGACCAGCCTGCACGTTTCGCCGCTTCCGGCTGGAACACGCTTGCTGTTGACGGTCATGATCAGGACGCGATTGCCAAGGCAATTGAACTTGCCAAGGTTTCAGACAAGCCGACCTTCATCGCCTGCAAGACCACCATTGGTTTTGGTTCGCCAAACCGCGCTGGCACCAACAAAGTCCACGGTTCGCCACTCGGTGCAGAAGAAATCGCTGCAACGCGCAAGGCACTCGGCTGGACTTCTGAACCTTTCGTCGTTCCTGCTGAAGTTCTCGACGCATGGCGCGTTGCTGGCCTCAATGCTGCGAAGAAGCGTCTGGAATGGGAAAAGCGTCTTGCTGCGGCTAACGCAGAAACCCGCGCTGAATTCGAACGTCGTATGCGTGGCGACCTGCCTGCAAACTTCGATGACGCGATCAACGAATACAAGAAGAAGCTTTCCGCAGAAAAACCAAAGGTTGCGACCCGCAAGTCGTCCGAAATGGCTCTGGAAGTGATCAACGGCGTTGTGCCTGAAACGCTCGGCGGCTCTGCCGACCTGACCGGTTCCAACAACACCAAGACCAGCCAGACCAAGGCTGTTACGCCAGAAAACTACGGTGGTCGTTACATCCACTACGGTATCCGTGAACACGGCATGGCTGCTGCCATGAACGGCATCACGCTGCATGGCGGTCTGATCCCTTACTCGGGCACTTTCATGTGCTTCTCGGATTATTGCCGTCCGGCCATGCGTCTGTCGTCGCTGATGGGCATCCGCGTTGTTTACGTCATGACCCATGATTCGATTGGTCTTGGCGAAGACGGCCCAACCCACCAGCCGGTTGAGCATCTTGCAGCTCTGCGCGCCATTCCAAACCACAATGTCTTCCGTCCGGCAGACGCTGTGGAAGTTGCTGAATGCTGGCAGATTGCACTGCATTCGAAGGGCACTCCTTCGACGCTCGCTCTGACCCGCCAGAACCTGCCAGTTGTGCGTACCGAACATCGCGAAGAAAACCTCTCCGCATTCGGCGCTTACGAACTCGCTGCTGCAAAAGGTGACGCAAAGGTTTCGATCTTCGCAACCGGTTCGGAAGTGGAAATCGCGCTCAAGGCTCGTGACCTTCTCGAAGCCAAGGGCATTGCCACCCGCGTTGTTTCCGTTCCTTGCTTTGAACTCTTCGAAGAGCAGAGCGATGCTTACAAGCAGGCAACGCTCGGCGATGCACCGGTCAAGGTTGCAATCGAAGCAGCTCTTGCACTCGGCTGGGAACGCTTCATCGGCGAAAACGGCATCTTTATCGGCATGAAGGGCTTCGGCGCTTCGGGCGAGATCAACGATCTCTACAAGCATTTCGGCATTACTGCTGAACATGCTGCTGAAGCCGCGGAAAAGAAACTCAACGCCGCCGCATAATAATCAAACGCCGGCGTTAAACACGCCGGCGTTTACCTTTCCAGTTGTGGGCGTTCCCAAACGCGTTCAACTGTTTTATCAAGCCACTGCATATGCAGAACCCTTTCGGGAGATTTAGAGAAAATGGCAGTTCGCGTCGCAATTAACGGTTTTGGCCGCATCGGCCGTAATGTCCTCCGCGCTATCGTCGAGTCGGGCCGCACCGACATTCAGGTCGTTGCGATCAACGATCTGGGCCCAGTGGAAACAAACGCGCATCTTCTGCGCTATGACAGCGTTCATGGTCGTTTTCCAAAGGAAGTGAAAGTCGCTGGCGACACCATCGACGTCGGCTACGGACCGATCAAGGTTCACGCTGTTCGCAACCCGGCTGAACTGCCGTGGAAGGAAGAAGGCGTCGATATCGCTCTGGAATGCACCGGCATCTTCACCGCACGCGACAAGGCAGCTCTTCATCTTGAAGCTGGCGCAAAGCGCGTTATCGTTTCGGCTCCTGCCGATGGCGCTGACCTTACCGTTGTCTATGGCGTCAACCACGACAAGCTGACGAAGGACCATCAGGTCATTTCCAACGCTTCTTGCACCACCAACTGCCTTGCGCCAGTGGCTCAGGTTCTCAACGATGCAATCGGCATCGAAAAGGGCTTCATGACCACGATCCACTCCTACACGGGCGACCAGCCGACGCTGGACACCATGCATAAGGATCTCTACCGCGCACGCGCAGCAGCTCTTTCCATGATCCCGACTTCGACGGGTGCTGCAAAGGCTGTTGGTCTGGTTCTGCCAGAACTCAAGGGCAAGCTCGACGGCGTTGCAATCCGCGTTCCAACCCCGAACGTATCGGTTGTTGACCTGACCTTCGTTGCCAAGCGTTCGACCACTGTTGAAGAAATCAACAATGCGATCCGCGAAGCTGCCAATGGCCGCCTCAAGGGCATCCTCGGCTACACCGATGAGCCACTCGTTTCGCACGACTTCAATCACGATTCGCATTCGTCGATCTTCCACACCGACCAGACCAAGGTCATGGACGGCACCATGGTGCGCATCCTGTCGTGGTACGACAATGAATGGGGCTTCTCGAGCCGCATGAGCGACACTGCAGTCGCTTTCGGCAAGCTGATCTAAGCAGCTTCAATGTTTCGCTCCCTTCTCCCCACCGTTGCGCGCTGGCGTTCGCTGGAAGGAGAAGGGCTCGAACATCTCAATATCACGCCCGCCGGTAACACTTTCAACGCCACTGGCGTTATCATCGGCGAGCGTGGCGATGTTCCCTACGGTGTACGTTATAGCATCGATTGCGCAAGCGACTGGCGCGTATTCCATTTCCTCATCGAAACGACATCCGGCTTAATGCTCGAACTCAAATCCGATGGAAATGGGCACTGGACGACCATGGCCGGAGACGCATTACCTGAGTTTGATGGTTGCATGGACATTGATCTGGCAGGGACACCCTTCACCAATAGTCTGCCGATCCGCCGTCTGGGTCTGACGCCCGAAAGCGGCACGGTACAGCTCGACATGCTTTATGTACCGTTCAATAGTTTCCGCCCGCTGCGAGACAGCCAACGATATACTTGTCTTAAGGAAGGCAAGCTTTACCGTTACACTGCCGCTGATCGCACGTTCACCGCTGAATTGCCTGTCGATGAAGACGGGCTTGTCACTGATTACCCAACCCTGTTCCAGCGCCTGCCTGTCTAAAAGACGAAAACATGCAGGCCGCCGGAAAAAGCCCCGGGAGAAATATCATGAGTTTCCGTACCCTCGATGATGCCGACGTCAAATCCAAGCGCGTTCTGGTTCGTGTTGATCTCAACGTGCCGATGGCAAACGGCGAAGTAACCGACCTCACCCGTATCGAACGTATTGTTCCAACCATTGCGGAACTGTCGAAAAAGGGTGCCAAGGTCATCCTGCTCGCCCATTTCGGTCGACCAAAAGGCGTTGCGTCCGATGAAAACTCTCTGAAGCATGTCGTAAAGCCGCTTTCGAAAGTGCTCGGGCACGGTGTGCACTTCGCTGAAGACAGCATTGGCGACAAGGCGAAGGCCGCAGTCGATGCGCTGAAAGACGGTGACGTTCTGCTTCTCGAAAACACGCGCTTCCACAAGGGCGAAGAAAAGAACGATCCGGAATTCGTGGCAGCACTCGCAGCCAATGGCGACATCTATGTCAATGACGCCTTCTCGGCGGCACACCGCGCACACGCTTCGACCGAAGGTCTGGCGCATGTGCTGCCAGCCTATGCAGGCCGCGCCATGCAGGCAGAACTTGAAGCGCTTGAAAAGGGTCTCGGCCAACCAGCCCGTCCCGTTGTAGCAATCGTTGGCGGCGCCAAGGTTTCGACCAAGCTCGACCTCCTGTCGAACCTGATCGAAAAGGTCGATGCACTGGTGATCGGCGGCGGCATGGCCAACACTTTCCTCGCAGCCCAGGGCCACGATGTCGGCAAGTCGCTTTGCGAGCATGATCTTGCCCATACCGCACGCGAAATAATGGCCAAGGCTGAAAAGACCAAATGCGCCATCATCCTGCCGGTTGATGCGGTCGTGGGCTGGCACTTTGCTGCCGATACACCAAACCAGACCTATGGCGTGGAGTCGGTGCCAAGCGACGGCATGATTCTCGACGCAGGCGCGCTTTCGACTGACCTGATTGCATCAGCCATCGATGATGCCGCAACGCTCGTCTGGAACGGCCCGCTCGGCGCATTTGAGCTGCGTCCGTTCGATACAGCAACCGTCAAGACCGCCAAGCATGTTGCCGCCCGCACCAAGGCTGGCAAGTTGGTATCGGTCGGCGGCGGCGGCGACACCGTTGCAGCGCTTAACCATGCAGGCGTTGCAGACGACTTCACCTATATCTCGACCGCTGGCGGCGCTTTCCTTGAATGGATGGAAGGCAAACCACTTCCCGGCGTTGATGTGCTGAAGAAGTAAGAAAACGAAAAAGCCCGGGGTTTCCTCCGGGCTTTTGCTTTATGATTTCGGTGTCAGCTTTAGAAGACGCCCAGGATTGTCATCCTCGATCACCCAGATCGCACCATCTGGCCCGACGGCTACGTCACGGATACGATTTTCCATCGCAAAACGGTCGGCTTCATTCGGCTGACCATCGCTGTTGATCGTCACACGGATCAGCGCCATCGACGAAAGGCCTGCGATCAACGCAGAACCATTCCAGTCGGCAAACATCTTGCCCTTGTAGAATGCCAGGCCGCCCGGCGAGATCACCGGCGTCCAGAACAGCATAGGCGCTTCAAACTCAGGGCGTGTGCTGTGGCGCGGGATCGGACGGCCGCTATAATTGTCGCCATTGGAGACAACCGGCCAACCGTAATTGAGACCCGGCTTGATGAGATTGAACTCATCGCCGCCGCGCGGTCCCATTTCATGCTCCCACAGCTTGCCGTCCGGCGCGAATGCCAGACCATAGGGATTGCGATGCCCCGTCGTCCAGGTCAACGCTTTGATGCCACCTTCCTCAGCCTTCGGATTGTCCTTTGGGGTTGAACCATCGAGGTTCATACGCAGGATCTTGCCCATCGGCGCATTGTCATCCTGTGCGGTTGCGGGCGACATGCGATCGCCAACCGACAGGAACAAATGCTTCTTATCAGGCGCAAACGCGATCTTGCCACCGGGTTGCCCTCCCTTGGCAGGTGTCGCCTGCTGCCAGATTGCCTTTAGATCCTTAAGCTCGGCCTTGCCCTTGCCTTCAGACAGCGTTGCACGCGCCAATATGAGCGCGCCGCCACCATTTTCCGGCATGACATACGTGAAATAGATCGCCTTGCTCTTGGCAAAATCAGGCGCAGGAACAACATCCAGCAGACCGTTCTGGCCGCTGAACAAAACCTCCGGTACGCCTGCAACTTCCGTCTTCTCACCCTTTTCGGTTACGACGAAAATCTTGCCGCCCTTCTCGGTGAGGATCAGTTTGCCGCCCGGCAGAAATGCAATCGCCCATGGTGTGTCAAATTCCGCCACTGCTGCCACATTGAAAGGCAATTCAGTGGTGGCCTCCCTGCTTCCTGCATTGATGCTCTCCGCAAAGGCGGTCTGAGCCGGAAGGGCGATCATCGATGCAGCCAGAATGAACGGCAGGCTTAGTAGGGCACTTCGCATCTCTCCTCCTTATAATTGATATCCTTTAGATGGGATTCTCAGGCGTCATGTCAAAACCAAATGGGTTTGAAATCGCATATTCGTCTGTCGAATCTGGAATATTCATTCTGCACGCCAATTAGAGCAGAGTTCTGACAGCCGGTAAGAAAACTTGTCCCGGCTAAATCGTTTGAAAAAATTTCAATCGTTTCAACCACTTGTGCTGCCATTTTGTTGGCCTAACTCTTCTGCTATCGAAAATGAATATGTGTCTTGAGAGCGGCTGAGGCTCTTTGCCCAGCTTCCCAATATTGCCCCCTTGCGGGGACTTAAGGAGCTAACACATGACCGAACGTCTTGAAGATATTGCAATTGCACTCGTCGCAAGCGGCAAAGGAATTCTGGCTGCGGACGAAAGCTCCGGCACCATTGCAAAGCGTTTTGAAAGCATCGGCCTCGCCTCGACCGAGGATTCACGCCGCGATTATCGCGAAATGCTGTTCCGCTCTGACGAAGCGATGAAGAACTACATTTCCGGCGTCATTCTTTACGATGAAACCATCCGCCAGAAAGCCAAGGACGGCACACCGCTTGTCGATCTTATTCGCAAGGCAGGTGCGGTGCCGGGCATCAAGGTGGATGCCGGTGCCAAGCCGCTTGCAGGTTTTGAGGGTGAAACAATCACCGAAGGTCTCGACGGTCTGCGTGAGCGCCTCAACGAGTATTATGGTTTCGGTGCCCGCTTTGCGAAATGGCGTGCCGTAATCTCGATTTCTGATGGGCTTCCAACATGGGGAGCGGTCAAGCAAAACGCGCAGGCCCTCGCCCGTTACGCAGCACTCTGCCAGGAAGCAGGCATTGTGCCGATCGTTGAGCCGGAAGTGCTGATGGATGGCAAGCCGGGCAATCATTCCATCGACCGTTGCTATGAAGTCACCGAATGGGTGCTCAAGACCGTCTTCACCGAACTTTACGACGCGCGCGTCAGGCTTGAAGGCATGATCCTGAAGCCGAACATGGTTATCGACGGCAAGAAGGCGCGCAAAGCCTCTGTCGAAGAAGTGGCCGAAAAGACTGTTCGCTGCTTCCGCAACACAGTCCCTGCCGCGGTGCCGGGCATTGCCTTCCTTTCCGGAGGCCAGACCGGCGAAGAAGCAACCGCGCATTTGTCGGCAATGAATGCCAGCTTCGATATGCCGTGGAAAATGACCTTCTCCTATGGCCGTGCGCTGCAGGCAGCCTCTCTGGAAGCCTGGGGCGGCAAGGATGAGAACGTTGCCGCTGGCCAGCGTGCCTTTGCGCATCGCGCCAAGATGAACGGCCTTGCTGCAACTGGCGGCTGGAAGAAAGACCTCGAACAAGCAGCCTGAACGATGCTGCATAATAAAAGGCCCGGTTTAGCGCATGATCCGACCGGGCTTTTTAGTTTTCAGTGAAATGAAAACCGACCGCCATCGCCATGGCAAAGATCGCAAACGCCGCGATCTTCCAAAAATCGCCACGCTTCTTCAATCCCGGCCAGCCAAGTGGCTTGATGATGTGCAAGCCCATCAGGGCCATAAGCAGCACAGGCAGGACTTTGAACACAAAACACCTCTCACCCATCTTTTTGGCCCAGCAATCAGCATCCTGCAAGCCTCATCAATTTATGCTGTGTTTGTGATACACTTATTCATCTTAAGTTTCATGGACGAAGCTTTGATCTTGGGCGTAGACTTAACCCCGGAGGAGATGAAAAGCGCGTGGAGGAGACCAGGCTAATCAGCCCTGTCTTGCGCTTTCATCCAGCGTGTTCGAGCATTTCCAGCAAAAGTGGGAACCGGTTTTGCGTCCGGAAATGCTTAAAAACAAATAGATAGAGCGGTTTCAATGACTCAGCATTGGCTAAAACCACTCTATCACGATGCTTTAACGGATCATCTGATCCGATTAAGCGCGTGCTTCTGGGAGGAACAGCATGACATCAAACTATGCCGAAACCTATGCCGCATGGCAGCAAGACCCTGAAGGCTTCTGGGCCGAAGCAGCCGGGGCCATAGACTGGTTCAAGCCATGGGATCAGGTTCTCGCAAGCGATGAAGGAGTTTATGGTCGCTGGTTTAAAGGTGCTGAATGCAACACCTGTTACAATGCACTCGACCGCCATGTTGCCAATGGGCGCGGCGATCAGGTTGCGCTCATTTACGAAAGCCCGGTAACAGGCTCTGTACGCAAATTCACCTATCGCGAATTGCTTGAAGAGGTGGAAGCCCTCTCGGCGGTCATGCTCGACAATGGTGTGAGCAAAGGCGACCGCGTTCTTATCTATATGCCCATGGTGCCGGAAGCTGCTGTCGCCATGCTGGCCTCAGCCCGCATTGGCGCGGTGCATTCGGTGGTGTTTGGCGGTTTTGCCGCCAATGAACTTGCAACGCGTATAGATGATGCAAAGCCGGTGATGATCATTGCCGGTTCATGCGGCATCGAACCAACCCGCGTTGTGCCCTATCAGGCAATGCTCGACAAGGCGATTGCCACTGCCCGCCACACGGTCAGGCACTGCATTATCCTGCAACGCGAGCAGCATCCGCATAAGCCGGTTGAAGGCCGCGATATCGACTATCGTACCGCTGTGGATGCGGCGCGCGGCCGTCATGTCCCTTGCACGCCCGTTGCTGCCACCGATCCGCTTTATGTGCTTTACACATCGGGTACTACCGGTGAACCCAAAGGTGTCGTGCGCGACAATGGCGGGCATATGGTGGCTCTTGCATGGTCGCTGAAGCATGTGTTCGGCATCGAGCCGGGACAGGTGTTCTGGGCGGCATCCGATGTCGGCTGGGTGGTCGGCCATTCCTATATTGTCTATGCTCCGCTCATTGCCGGTGCCACCAGCATCCTCTTTGAGGGCAAACCCGTCGGTACGCCCGATGCAGGCAGCTATTGGCGCATCATCGCCGAGCACGGTGTGGAAGTGATGTTCACAGCCCCCACTGCCTTGCGTGCGATCAAGAAAGAAGATGCCGACGGCAATTTCGTGCGCCGATACGATCTTTCAAAATTCCGCGCGCTTTATCTGGCGGGCGAACGTGCCGATCCCGACACGATCCACTGGGCGGAAAATCTGCTCGGTTGTCCGGTGATCGATCATTGGTGGCAGACAGAAAGCGGCTGGCCGATGGTCGCCAATCCACTTGGCCTTGGACTGCTTGAAACCAAATACGGCTCGCCTGCCGTCTGTCTGCCCGGCTATGACATCCGCGTGCTCGACGATGCCGGCTATGAAGTCGAACGTGGCCAACTTGGAAATATCCTCATCAAGCTGCCATTGCCACCCGGTTGTCTGCCAACCCTGTGGAACGCCGATGACCGCTTTCGCAAAGCCTATCTCAACGAGTTTCCCGGCTACTATAAAACCGCCGATGCGGGCTACATGGATGAAGATGGCTATCTCTACATCATGAGCCGCACCGACGACATCATCAATGTCGCAGGACATCGTTTGTCGACAGGGGCTATGGAGGAAGTGCTTTCCAGCCACCCCGATGTTGCGGAATGCGCTGTGCTTGGCATCTCCGATTCCGTCAAGGGACAGGTGCCTTGCGGCTTCCTTGTGCTGAAATCCAACATCGACCGTGATGAGCACGAGGTTGAAAAGGAATGCGTGAGCATGATTCGCGACGCCATCGGACCGATTGCCGCCTTCCGGCTCGCCCTGACTGTGAAACGTCTGCCAAAAACCCGTTCCGGAAAGATACTGCGCTCAACAATCCAGAAAATCGCTGATGGTGAGGACTGGAAAATGCCCGCCACCATCGATGATCCGGTGATTCTCGATGAAATCAGCACAGTTCTGCGCGAGCGTCATATCGGCCTGGCCTTTGCCTGACCTTTTATTACCGCGCATCTAGAGCGCTTGACCGGCGCAAGCCGCCGGTCCACTCTCCGTCAAAAATCGGAGAATGATCAATGCAGTTAGAAGGCAAGGTGGCAATCGTCACGGGTGCTGCCCGCGGTATTGGCTATGCCATCGCCAAGCGCTTCTTGATGGATGGCGCAAGTGTGGTTTTGTCGGATGTCGATGGCGCAGGCGCCACAAAAGCAGTCAGGGATCTGGAGCAATATGGCCGGGTTCTCGCCATTGCCTGCGATGTGGGCGACAAACTCGATATTCATAATCTGCTGACCTATGCCACGACCAATCTTGGTGAGATCGATATCCTCGTCAACAATGCAGGCATCGTGCATCAGGCAGAGTTTCTCGACCTGAAAGAAGATGACTTCGACCGCGTGATGCGCGTCAACCTCAAGGGCGCTTTTCTCTGCGGTCAAGCTGTCGCAAAACGCATGGTTGCGCGCGTGGAAGCAGGCGGCGAGGCTGGCAGCATCATCAATATGTCGTCGATCAACGCGATATTCGGTCTGCCCAATCAGCTTGCCTATTCCGTGTCAAAGGGTGGCATGAACCAACTGACACGCACGATGGCGGTAGCGCTGGCAAAATGGGGCATTCGCGTCAATGCAATAGGCCCTGGCTCAATCGACACTGACATGCTGTCCGCCGTGAACAACGATGCCGAGGCACGCAAAAAGATACTCGCGCGCACGCCATTGGGTAGAATCGGACAAGCATCTGAAATTGCAGCAATAGCCTCATTTCTCGCATCGCGTGATTCAAGCTATGTGACAGGCCAGACGATCTATGCCGATGGTGGACGCTTACCGCTGAGCTATACCGCAGAACCGCCTTTCAAGGCCTGATGAAATAGTTGCCGTTTGCGTATATCAGGAAGATAATAATTAACATTGCTCCTGACAGACAGCTGTCAGGAGGCCTGTGTCATAGTGCATTCTTACAGATGAGGGATTCACCATGGCACTCGCAATCGCACCACTGCTCGCAATTCTGAAAGAATATAAGCGCAGACAGGACGAACGTCGGCGCTTCGTGCGCACGCAACGCGCATTCGACAACCTCCCAAGCGACCTGCGCAAGGATATGGGCTGGCCGGACCGTTATCTCGAACAGCGCCGTAACGCTGCCGATGAGAGGAAATAACACCATGGCGGAAACCAAAATGGTCGGCTTCGTCTTCGTTGAAGGCTTTGCTGATTGGGAATATGGGTTTTTATCGGCATCGGCACGCGAATGGTTCGGCGTAAACACCGTCTCACTTGCTCCTGCAGGTGCGGAAGTCCGTTCGCTCAGCGGCTTTCGGCTGACGCCGGATCGCAGCACGGACCCCGAAGAAAACACTGATCTCGATGCTATTGCTGTCATCGGCTCCGATATCTGGGCGACGCCGGAGGCTCCCGATCTGACTGCACTCTTGCGCGCTATCGCACAAAAATGCGGTGTGGTTGGTGGCATTTGCGGCGCAACACTTGCACTGGCTCGCGCAGGCCTCTTCAATGGGGTCAATCACACCAGCAATGGCCGCGAATGGATCGCAGAACGCGCACCGCAATATGCGGGTGCCAGCCGCTATCAGGACGTGCCCGATGCTGTTGCGGATAAGCGCATCGTTTCGGCGCCGGGTACAGCGCCCGGCACCTTCGCTGCCGCTTTTCTGGAAACACTGTTTCCAACCGAGCGGGAGCGTATTGGCGAAATGCGTGCGCTTTTCGCACGCGAATATACTTGAGATCACCATGCGTCGAGCAGACCGCCTTTTTCAAATCGTTCAGCATCTTCGCGGCGGCAGGCTTGTCACCGCACGGCAGCTTGCCGAGCGGCTGGAAGTTTCAGAACGCACGATCTATCGCGACATTGCAGATCTGCAATCGACAGGCGTTCCTATCGATGGTGAAGCCGGTGTTGGCTATATTCTGCGGCAGGGGTTTGAACTACCGCCACTGATGTTTACGCGTGATGAAATCGTGGCACTTGTTGCAGGCGCCCGACTGATCCGTGCATGGGGCGGCGTTTCAATGGCGCGCGGTGCAGAAGAAGCCCTGGTCAAGATCGAAGCCGTTCTGCCCAAAGAAGAACGCGCGCGCATCACCGGCACGCAAATCCATGCACCGTCTGCATCAATCAGCGTAAGCGAACGCCGTATCATCGATGCCGTCGAGCGCGCAGTTGATGAAGGCACGGTTCTCAACATCCGGTATCGCGATCTGGAAGCCCGTGAGAGCGAGCGGGATATCCGTCCGCTTGGTCTGTGGTTCTGGGGCAAGGTCTGGACTGTGATCGGCTGGTGTGAATTGCGCAATGCTTTCCGCACGTTTCGTACCGACCGCATTATCGCTGCTGACAAATCAGGCCGCACGTTCCGCTCCGAGCGCGGCAAAACACTGGCGGATTTTTACCGGCTGATGGAAATGAGCGAGTACAACGCATTCAAGGACTAGAGCGCCGTGCGCCCTTTTGGGCGCACAAAGGTCGCTCTAACACTTTATGTTTACAGCATAATTTTACCTTAAACTGATTCAAGTTTAAGGAATTATGCTGTAGAGCGCCGGGCGTCTTGCCAGACGCTCAAAGGTCGCGCTTACCTTCTCAAGCAACATAAAAAAACCCGCCAGAACGGCGGGTTTTTTGTTCAGTCGAAGAAATATTATTCTTCGTCTTCGTCGGTGTTCGAGCCCTTCAGCGAGGAGAGCTTTGCGAAAACCTTGTCCGCATCCAGCTCTTCTTCTTCAGGCTTCTCATCACGATAGTCGAAGTTCTCAGTCGCCGATGCTGGCAGCAATGTGCTGTCAGATTCAACAACTGGACGGTTGCGCGCTGCGCGCTCGACTTCAAGGTCGAGATCAATCTGCGAGCAAAGGCCGAGCGTGACAGGGTCCATTGCAGTCAGGCTTGCCGAGTTCCAGTGAGTGCGATTGCGAATCTGCTCAATGGTCGACTTGGTCGTGCCGATCAGACGCGAAACCTGTGCATCCTTGAGTTCAGGATGATTGCGCACCAGCCAGAGAATCGCATTCGGACGATCCTGACGCTTGGACAGCGGCGTATAACGCGGGCCCTTGCGCTTGGCTTCTGGAACGCGAACCTTTGGCTCGGAAAGCTTCAGGCGATGATACTGGTCCTTTTCGCCCTTCGCGATTTCTTCGCGCGAAAGCTGGCCGGTGATAACCGGGTCAAGTCCCTTGATACCCTGCGAGGCCTCACCGTCCGCAATAGCCTTTACTTCGAGCGGATGCAGCTTGCAGAGAGCCGCGATCTGGTCAAAGGACAGAGCCGTATTATCAACGAGCCAGACTGCCGTTGCCTTCGGCATAAGAAGCTGGGTGGCCATTAGATATAATCCTCTTGTTCGTCCGCTCCGGTAGGGCGGGCCGTGGGAAAAACCACAAATTCCGGGAAATCACGGTCTATATATATTTTTTTTGTGCGCAGAGCAAGAAACTGCTGCCATGACATCCCAGGTTCTCTCGCAAATCTATTAGGTCAAGCGACATCAAGCACGATTTTGCCAATGTGCTGGCTGCCTTCCATACGATCATGCGCCCGCCACGCATCTTTAAGCGGGAAGATCATATCCATCACAGGGGCAACCTGACGCTGTTCCAGAAGCGGCCAGACTTTCGCTTCCAATTCGCGCGCGATGCCTGCCTTGAACTCAACCGAACGTGATCGCAATGTCGAGCCGGTATGGGTCAGGCGCTTGGTCATCAGGATTGCGAAGTTAGCCGTTGCCTTTGCCCCATTCAGGAAGGCGATCTGCACGATGCGACCATCTTCGGCTGCCGCCTTGTAATTGCGGTCGACGTAATCGCCACCAACCATATCGAGGATCACATCGGCTCCCTTGCCGCCGGTCATCTCTTTGACGACAGCGACAAAATCTTCGTCGCGATAATTAATCGCGCGATCGGCGCCAAGCTTTAAACAGGCATCGCACTTCGCTTGGGAGCCAGCCGTTACAATAACGCTTGTGCCAAAGGCTTTGCCAAGCTGAATAGCCGTCGTGCCAATCCCTGACGAGCCGCCATGGATCAGCAGGGTTTCACCTTCTTTAAGGCCACCGCGTTCAAATACATTATGCCAGACCGTGAAGAAGGTCTCAGGGATGGCTGCGGCCTCAATATATCCATAGCCCGACGGCAGAGGCAGCGCAGTAGTTTCATTCACAGTTGCATATTCTGCATAGCCGCCACCGGCAAGCAGCGCCACGACCTGATCGCCGATGCGATAGCGTTTCACACCCTCGCCGATCGCAACGATGTCACCGGCAATTTCAAGCCCCGGTATGTCCGACGCGCCGGGTGGCGGCGCATAACTGCCCTGACGCTGCAACACATCTGGCCGGTTCACACCTGCCGCCCGAACCCGCACCAGCACCTCGCCTGCCTTCGGCTCGGGCACCGAGCGCTGTACGGAACGCAATACATTGGCGTCGCCCGGCTCGGAAATTTCGATTGCGGTCATCTGGGAAGGCAATTCAGCCATCATGATCAAAGCTCCTGTTCAAATCTCTCGTCGCAGAAATACCGCACACACAACTGCACAAATACATCCTGCTCATTTTCAGAGAATTCATCATCGATTTCTGGAAATATATATGCGAAGATTCAAGGTGTTATAGCATTTCCAGCAAAAGTGCGAAGCGGTTTTGCGTCGGATAATGCGTAAAAACAAACAGTTACAGCGGTTCCAACGATTCTTTCTTAACTGAAACCGCTGTAAATCTTTTCTGTCTTTATAAGCACGCCATAGACTCCGGAGGAAGGCCATGAGCGGTTTTGATGAAGAGGTCAAAAAGCCACGCGAAAGCGTCGTTCTCAGCGAGGATGAGCTGTCTCTGCTGTCGGTGATCGAAATCGACCAGCGTATCGCTTTGCTACAATCCGAAATCGAACGTCTGAAAGCAGAAAGGCTCCGAAAGGGCGACAGCCGCGCGGCCGCAGAAGCTCTTTTCCGCTGAGGCAGAAGCTCTTTTCCGCTGAGGCGGCACGTTTTCGCCTCAGTATCAGAGATAAATCAAAGCCACTTCAATAGGGCTTCATGAAATTCCGGGAACGTAATATTGCGTATTTACATTCAGGTTCTGGCGCTGCTTTGCGGCACAGCCTTTCTCTTGATGGCCTCTGGCCTGCATGGCCTGTTGCTGCCGTTGCGCGGCGGACTTGAAGGCTTCTCCGTTGCTTCACTTGGTATGCTGGGCACGACATGGGCGGGCGGTTTTGTCGCTGGCTGCATTTTCGCCCCGCGCCTGGTGCGACGTGTCGGCCATGTCCGCGCTTTTGGCTGTTTTGCAGCTTCCGCCGCCATCATCGCTCTTTTGTCAGGCATCTATATCGATGCAATCTCATGGATCATTCTGCGAACCTTCACCGGCTTCTCGATGGCAGGCGCTTTCATGGTGATCGAAAGCTGGCTGAACGAGCGCGCCACCAATGAGTCCCGCGGCAAGATTTTCGGCCTCTATATGATGGTCAACTATGGTGCCACCATGAGCGGCCAAATGATGGTGGCAAATGGCGATATCAGGAGTGATCATCTGTTCATGATCACCGGCATTCTTTTCTGCCTGGCACTGATCCCCACCGCCATGTCGACAGCGGTAAGCCCAAAACCGCTGACCGAAGTACAGCTTGATCTCAAGGCGCTTTACCGCAATTCACCTGCCGCCTTCGTCGGCTGCATCCTGATTGGCATAGCGAATGGTGCCTGGGGTACACTTGGCGCTGTTTTCGGCGCAAAATCGGGCATTTCAACCACCGAAATCGCGCTTATGGTCAGCGTAACCATCGCAGCTGGTGCCTTGATGCAAATCCCGGTCGGGCGAATTTCCGACCTGATAGACCGGCGTTATGTTCTGGCCGGTGTAGCTTCTCTCGCAGCCTTTGTCGGCCTTATGGCCTTCATCATCGGCCCGTCCAATGGCAAGGTCATCATCATTATGACCGGCTGCTATGGCGCGCTGGCCTATGCGCTTTACCCGGTTGCCGTCGCCCACGCAAATGACCATGCCTCGGCGGAAAGCTTTGTGAAAGTATCGAGCGGATTGCTGTTGCTTTATGGCTTCGGCACGATGCTGGGGCCGCTGCTTGCAGCCGCTGCCATGGATATCTTCTGGCCATCGGGGCTGTTTGCCATCACAGCGCTCTCGCATATTTCCATCACAGCCTATGCGCTGTTCCGCTCACGCAAGAGGGCATCCGTGCCAAAGGCTGAAAAGGAACAGTTCAAGAGTATGCCGTCTGTGAAAAGTGCAACTCCTGAAGCCATGAACCTTGATCCAAGGGCTGAAGCGGAGGGCTGAGCACCCGCTTCAGATAGACAACAAAAAAGCAGCGAATATTCGCTGCTTTCTTCGGTGTCTTTTAAAGCATTTTCGGCAAAATTGCGAAGCGGTTTTGCGTGGGATAATGCGATAAAAACAGGAAATGCTCTATGGTGAGCACCTTTGCAAAATCATTTGATTTTAAAAGCTGATGTGCGGCGGCTGTTGCACAGCCGCCAATATCAGTAACAGTACCATCCTGTTGATCATCACCAACGGCGATTGAAATACCGTTTAAAACTCCTGTGTTTAATGTCGTGTCACCTGAGTTTTAAGTTTCTCGATCTGCTCCTTGAGAACGAGTTTCTTGCGCTTGAGAGAAGTAACATGCAGGTCATCAATTGCCGGTGACGCTAAAGCCTCGGAGATTTCCTCTTCCAAAGCGCCGTGCTTCTGTTCAAGCGTGGCAAGATGGGACTCGATAGCCATCATCAATTCTCCTTTGAATGATTACCCAAAGGACAGAGCCATGTAGCAGTTTTGCCAACAGAATGGCTCCATCCGCTCTCACCTGCGCAAACGCCCGGTACACCTCCTGTTATCCTGGCCAATTACGCAGTCCCGGCTGCCATTCAACAGTTTGTCAGTCGAAACTTCCGGCAACCGTTGTTCATGACAGAACAATGACACTGTGGCATGAGTTTGGTGGAAAGTCGAATTTGTTTTGGTAGCATTTTCCAATCACGAAAAATGTGATAAAGGCTTCGCTCGAAACGGGTCTGCCCCAATCTGGTGCGGCCCGTAATATCATTCTGGAACAATACGGGGCAAACCGCATGTCCGATCAGGAACAGGCCGAAATCAGATTGGCCGTAGCACGTCTGAAACAGGAACACGCGGATTTCGATGCAGCCATAAACGCCATGATGCAGGTGGGCTGCGATCAGCTGCGCATTCAGCGCATGAAAAAGAAAAAACTCGCTATCAAGGACAAGCTGCAGGAAATGGAAGATCAGGTCATCCCTGACATCATCGCCTGAGCATCTGACAAAAGACGTTTTACAGCCGGGGTTCGCCCGGCTTTGTTTTTCAATATACCAACCACCAAACGATTGAAGCGGAGCAGGAAGGATCAATGAGCGTGAGTGCAGACGTCGCCATCATCATGGGCAGCCAGTCCGATTGGGAAACCATGCGTCATGCAGCAGACACACTGGAGGCTCTCGGCATTTCGTTTGACGCCCGCATCGTCTCTGCGCATCGCACACCAGACCGCCTCGTCGCTTTCGCCAAAGGCGCAAAGGCTGAGGGCTTCAAGGTCGTGATCGCCGGCGCCGGTGGCGCAGCTCACCTTCCCGGCATGGCAGCAGCCATGACCCCTCTTCCAGTCTTTGGTGTGCCCGTGCAGTCAAAAGCACTTTCCGGACAGGACTCTCTCCTTTCGATTGTGCAGATGCCAGCAGGTATTCCGGTCGGCACGCTCGCTATCGGTCGCGCCGGTGCCGTCAATGCTGCTCTGCTTGCAGCAGCCGTTCTCGCACTTTACGACGATGCACTGGCTGCCCGTCTTGACGAATGGCGCACAGCGCAAACCGAAAGCGTCGCTGAACGCCCATCGGACGAGGTCTGATATGGCAAATTCCGCACTGAAGGCTGGATCAACGATCGGCATTATCGGCGGCGGCCAGTTGGGTCGTATGCTGGCCATGGCAGCCGCACGCCTTGGCTATGAGACGGTCATTCTGGAGCCACAGGCAGATTGCCCGGCGGCTCAGGTGGCAAATCGCCAGATCATTGCAGCCTATGATGATCCCACTGCTCTTGCTGAGCTTGCGGCGGCCTCCGACGTTATCACCTATGAATTCGAGAACGTGCCGGTATCGGCAGCAGACAAGCTTGCAGAATCGGCGCTCGTTTTCCCACCACCGGCAGCGCTTGAAATCTCGCAGGATCGCTTCACCGAGAAGCAGTTCCTCAATGAAAGCGGTATTGAGACTGCGCCCTGGCGCCTTGTCGATGATGAAGAAACGCTCATTGCAGCGCTCGGTGCTTTGGGAGAACGCGGCATTCTGAAAACCCGCCGTCTCGGCTATGACGGCAAGGGGCAGGTTCGCCTGACGTCGCTTGATGAGAATGAAGCGCATGCAGCACTTGAGACAATCAAGCACGCACCAGCAATTCTCGAAGGCTTTGTCGCATTCGAGCGCGAAGTCTCGGTCATTGCAGCCCGTGATCGCGACGGCAATGTCGCAATCTTCGATATTTCGGAGAACGTTCATAAGGACGGCATTCTCGCAACCTCGACGGTTCCAGCCGCCATCTCGGCTCAGACAGCAGAAGCTGCCAGCAAAGCCGCTGAGAAGCTCCTGCATGCGCTTGATTATGTCGGTGTGCTTGGTCTCGAATTCTTCGTCCTCGCAGATGGCACACTGCTTGCCAATGAATTTGCACCACGCGTTCACAATTCCGGCCACTGGACGGAAGCCGCTTGCGCGATCTCGCAGTTCGAGCAGCACATTCGCGCCGTTGCAAGCCTCCCGCTGGGCGACACCGTGCGCCATTCGGATTGTGTGATGGAGAATCTGATCGGCGATGACGTCGAAAAGGTGCCAGCGATTCTCGCAGAATCGAATGCTGTGCTGCACCTCTACGGTAAGAAAGAAGCGCGCCCCGGCCGCAAGATGGGTCATGTAACCCGCATAAAGCCCCGTGCAAACTAAACTTCACGGAGGAATCTGTCAGATTCTTCCCTGAACAGCCCCTGAGACCAAGATTTTCCGAACCTGACTTCGTGAATCTGCGGCGCAGGAGTTGACATTTGGCTGGAATATTGTGTATTTCGGCCAACCCTTCGGGCAGGAATACTGCCTGTAACCAATTGGCGCCTTGGGCGCCTGTTTTTATGAAGCCCCGAGACATGTCATGTCGATGGGCCAACCAAGACCGGTGATTGACATGAAGATCAAGAATTCGCTCAAGGCGCTCAAGGCCCGTCATCGTGACTGCCAGCTCGTTCGCCGCAAGGGCCGCGTTTACATCATCAATAAGACTGCTCCGCGCTTCAAGGCACGTCAGGGCTAATCTTATTTCTGATTTTGCATTTGACGTTCCGCTGCGTATAATGAAAATTATGCGCATGCGGAACGTTTTTGCTTATCTGAACAATTCTTCGCTTCCGATTACGCTTGGCCTTTCGGCCCTGATCAGTGCGTCTTCGACCTATGCCGAAACCAAGCCTTCCCTGACAGCACCGATTACGCCGGTGCAGGTTGGCACTGACAGCGACCAGAAGCCTGCTCCCAAAGAACAAAATCAAGCCGAACAAACGCCGGAAGAGCGCCTCGACAAGCTATTTGCCGATCTCAAGCGCACCTCTGACGAAACCAAGGCACGTCGGCTCACCGTCCAGATTAATCAGATCTGGTCGCAGTCAGGCAGCGCGACGATTGATCTTCTCATTCAGTGGGCAAGTGCTGCCATGCTGGAAAAGCGTTACACATCGGCGCTCGATTTCCTGAATGAAGCCATTGCGCTCAATCCGGACTATGCAGAAGCATGGAACCGTCGCGCCACCGTCTATTTCCTGCGTAACGACTATGCGCACGCCATGTACGACATCAATCGTACTCTGGAGCTTGAGCCGCGCCACTACGGTGCCCTGACAGGCATGGCGGAGATCCTGCGCGCGCGTGGGCTGAAGGAACAGGCTTTGAAAGCCTATGAGCAGGCGCTGCAGATCAATCCTATGATGCGAGATGCTCAGAAGAGCTTGCTCGATCTCACGGAAGAGCTAAGCGACACCCGCACCTGATTCTCACATGACAGACCAAACAAAAACGCGCCCCGAAAGGAGCGCGTTTTTTCTTTTATATGAAGCCCACACAAAACTGGATGGAATTCGGAATTATGGTGAGCCGAAAATGGTGGGATTTGAGAACCGGCGCGCAGCGTACTTAACGTACGTGAGCACCGGAAGCGAAAAATCACGCCATTTGCAGGCCAATCCAGCATCGACCCAAAAATCGGAAATGATTTTTGGAAAGCACGATGCGTAGTTTCAATAATTTAGAGCGTCCTTTGTGCGTCCAATAGGACGCACGGCGCTCTAAAAACCGAATACCGACAGTTTAGTCAGTGGAAGACTGACCGTCGGCGCCGATATAGGCGATGCGTAGGAGGTTGGTGGCACCTGGCGTTCCGAATGGTACGCCTGCGGTGACGATCAGACGATCACCAGCCTTGCCGAACTCTTCCTTGAAGGCGACCTGACAAGCATGGTCGACCATGTCTTCCAGATCGTGTGCATCTTCAGTCACAACACAATGCAGACCCCAGACAACCGAAAGACGGCGTGCGGTTTCAACAATCGGCGACAGTGCGATGATTGACGTGCGTGGGCGTTCTCGCGCAGCGCGCAGACCCGTTGCACCCGAAGCCGTATAGGTGACGATAGCCGACAGGTTAAGCGTTTCAGCGATCTGACGAGCAGCAAGGGCAATCGCGTCAGAACCGGTTGGTTCTGGGATTGCGCGCTGTGCATCGAGAATGCCCGGATAGGTCGGCTCACGTTCGACCTTTTCCGCGATGCGGTTCATGGTTGCGACAGCTTCAACCGGATACTGACCGGAAGCAGATTCTGCCGAAAGCATGACAGCGTCAGCACCTTCAAACACTGCGGTCGCAACGTCCGATACTTCAGCGCGTGTCGGAACCGGTGCAGTTATCATCGATTCAAGCATCTGCGTGGCAACCACAACTGGCTTACCAGCGCGGCGTGCCTTGCGGATCATCTGCTTCTGAATGCCGGGAACGCTTTCCAGCGGCATTTCAACGCCGAGATCGCCACGCGCAACCATGATCGCGTCAGAGAGCTCAATGATCTCATCAAGACGGGTCACAGCCTGCGGCTTTTCGATCTTCGACATCAGGCCGACCTTGCCGCCCGAAATCTTGCGTGCTTCGATCAGATCTTCAGGGCGCTGAATGAACGACAGGGCAACCCAGTCAATTTCTTCCTGCAAAACAGCATGAAAATCTTTGAAGTCTTTTTCTGTCAGTGCGCCGACACCCAGCGTGGTATCCGGCAGGCTGACGCCCTTACGATCCGAAATGCTGGTGCCTGCAACAACCTTGCAGCGGATCGACTTGCCGTCGCTTGCTTCGGCAATCAGTTCCAGCTTGCCATCGTCGATGAGAAGACGGTGGCCCGGCTCAACAGCTTCCAGAATTTCCGGATGCGGAAGATAGACGCGGGTTTCGTCGCCAAGCTCTTCATTGTTGTCGAGCGTGAAAGTCTGGCCTGCAACGAGTGCGACCTTTGTATTCTTGAACTTGCCAACGCGCAGCTTTGGACCCTGAAGGTCGGCCAGAATACCGATCGGGCGACCCAGTTCCTTTTCCACATTACGGATACGCTTGACGAGCGTGCGCATCAGATCATGATCCGCATGGCTCATATTGATACGGAAGACGTCTGCGCCAGCTTCAAAAAGCTTGCGGATAACGGATTCCTCGCCTGACGCCGGGCCGAGTGTGGCGAGAATCTTGACCTTGCGGTTGCGTTTCATTGGTTATTCGTTCCTGTAACTGTGGAGTTTTCTAACGGCGTTTCATCGGTGAGCTGTACCATCCAGCTCGATTGTTCCCCGGTATCGTATTCCTGGAAGCCATTGCGTTGAAACCCGCGTGCAAAACAGTCCTGAACACCAGTGATGCGGAATTCCTTTTCCGCCACACACATGTTCACTTTGCCTTCCCAGCGACCACCACTCTGAGAATCCTCAGCGTAAAGATAATAATAGCGCGAGGTCAGAGGCCCTTCGATCAGGGTTTTGCAGGTGGAACCATCAATGTGCCACCAGCCCTCCGTCACCCAACCAGCTTTGGCTCTGTAGCCAATGGCAACGCCAACGAGATTCTGGGTTGAGTTGCATACTCGAAAATCGGCCCGCGCTTCCATGGATGTCATCCCCAGAGCACCAATCAGCACACTGGAAAACAAACCCAAAAACATTGGAAGTCGCATTCGCCGAACTCCTTCAGCCCGCAATCGCTTTTGTCTCACGCAAGGAAATCCTCTTTCGGTCGCTCTCTTTTCGGCAGTTTCGCCTTTGATGTCAACGCAATCCCGGAGAGAACAAATCAGTTACAGCATTTCCATTCGAACTGCATAGCGATTTCAGCTCGATTTAAACGATTAGATTCGTTCCTTTGCCGCATTCCGGAAACTCCTTCCTCATTCTTTTGAGAATGATCGTTGCAATCCCGGCTTTCTCATGACAGAGCTGAAACTACTTGTGATTTATGACAGAAATCCTACCTAAGAAGCTGCATCCATGTCATGTGATCCGTCCTTTTCCCCCGTCTATCAGGTCGACGGCAATCTCAGCCTCGGCCTGCTGTTGACCGCCGACCATGCCCGCCGTGATTTGCCGGCTGAATATGGTAGCCTTGGCCTGGCGCAAAGCGAGTTCGAGCGGCATATCGCCTATGATATCGGCGTTGAGGAACTGACACGTCAATTGGCTGCGAAGCTTGATGCACCAGCCGTCATGGGTGGCTTTTCACGCCTGCTGATCGATCCCAATCGCGGCGAAGACGATCCGACGCTTATCATGCAATTGTCTGATGGGGCGGTGATCTCCGGCAATTATCCGATGTCGCCCGAACAGCGTGAAATCCGCCTCGACCGCTTCTATCGCCCCTATCATGATGCTGTTGCATCCATGAGCACGCGGGTTGCAGCCGAAAGCGGGAAAGCCCCATTCATCGTCTCGATCCATTCGTTCACGCCAAACTGGCGCGGCAGGGATCGTCCGTGGCAAATCGGATTGCTTTGGGATTCTGATCCGCGCGCTGTTACACCACTGCTTTCCATGCTACGCGAAGAGCCGGACCTCATTGTCGGTGATAATGAGCCTTATGATGGCGCACTTAAAAACGATGCGATGTATCGTCATGCAACGGCGCGTGGCTATGCGCATGTTCTGATTGAAGTGCGTCAGGATCTGATTGCTGACAAGGCGGGTGCGCGTGAATGGGCCGATCGGCTTGCCCCCATGCTTAATGCCATCAACGCAATGCCGGAAATCCACGAAATCCGCCATTATGGTTCGCGTTCAGGCCCGGTTCCACATCTGACAGACTGACGCTTTGCCCGCTATCCACAGCCCGTCGACGATAAAAAGTGCATTTCCAAGCCCACTGGCTCTTAATTTTGCCTGCGACTCGCAGAAAAACTAAGTCCAACTTTCGGCAACGGTCCTGTTCCTGTAACGGATGACCTTTGACCCGCATTCATAATCGACTTTGAATTGGAGAAACGCGTGAGCGACGACATTACCAGCGAAGCCCAGACCATCGCCGTAGGCCAGTTGCGTGCTTTCATCGAGCGCATCGAGCGTCTTGAAGAAGAAAAAAAGACCATCGGCGACGATATCAAGGAAGTTTACGCGGAATTGAAGGGTTCGGGGTTTGACAGCAAGGTCGTAAGGACCATTATTCGTCTGCGTAAAAAAGAAGACCATGAACGTCAGGAAGAAGAAGCCATGCTCCAGCTTTATATGGATGCACTTGGTATGGGCTGACATTTAGGGCGCGGTGCGTCCGGCCTGTTGCTTCTTCCTGAAATCGAAGCCCTGCGAATTCGCCGGAATTCGTACACACAGGAAGGGGATAGGGTCCATGGAGTTTAGAAAACTCGGACGTACTGAACTCGAGGTTTCGCCGCTTTGTTTTGGCGGCAATGTGTTTGGCTGGACGGTCGATGAAGCAACATCATTTTCGCTTCTCGACCGTTTTGTCGATGCCGGTCTCAATTTCATCGATACTGCGGACGTGTATTCCGCATGGGCACCAGGCAATATCGGCGGTGAATCCGAAACTATTATTGGCAACTGGCTGAAATCCCGCGGCCTGCGCCACAAAGTTGTGATTGCCACCAAGGTCGGTTCTGAAATGGGCCCCGACGAAAAAGGCCTTTCACCAAGCTATATCCGCAAAGCCGTCGATGCCTCCCTCAAACGGCTGCAAACAGACTATATCGATCTTTACCAGTCGCACTGGGATGATCCCGAAACGCCGTTTGAAGATGTTCTTGGCATCTATCAGGAGCTGATCAAGGCCGGTAAAGTCCGCGCAATCGGCGCATCCAATCTGACACCGGAACGTCTGACAGAATCGCTTGATGTTGCGAAGAAGCATGGCCTACCGCGCTATGAAACCTTGCAGCCGCTTTACAATCTCTATGACAGATCGGCTTTTGAGGATGGACTTGAAGCGATCTGCCGCGACAATGAGTTGGGCGTTATCAATTATTATTCGCTGGCTTCCGGCTTCCTGACCGGCAAATACCGCTCAAAAGACGATCTCGGCCAGAGTGCGCGCGGTCAGACGGTAGAGAAATACCTGACGGATCGCGGGTCGCGGATTATTGCGGCACTTGATCAGGTTGCTCGTGCCAATGACGCTAAACCGGCGCAAATCGCAATTGCCTGGCTAATTGCGAGACCATCCATTACGGCACCAATCGCCAGCGCCACGCGCCTCACCCAGCTCAATGAGCTGCTCGATGCCGCACAGATCAAGCTGGATGCTGAAGCGATTGCCCTGCTCGACAAGGCAAGCGCTTAACCAGAAACGAAACGGAAGGGTAAATTACCCTTCCAGTTCTTCGCGCAACATCTCCAGCTCCAGCCATTCTTCTTCCATGGCAGAGTGTTCAGAGCGCTTCTTTTCAAGAAGATCGGCAGTCTTTGCAAAAAGCGTAGGGTCTTTGGCATAAAGTTGCGGGTCGGCAAGCTTACCTTCCAGCACAGTCATTTCCTTTGCCAAAGCATCCATTTTGCCGGGTAAGGTTTCGAGCGCGAATTTCTGCTTATAGGAAAGCTTGCGCTTTTCATCACGTTTGGGCTGCGGTGCATCCCCACCCTTTTCGTCAGTGCGAGCTGTCGTCGTCTTGACGTTGCGTTTTGCCAGCGCCTGCTCTTTACGCTGTGCCATCATATCGGCATAGCCACCGGCATATTCGAGCCAGTTACCATCACCTTCCGGCGCGATTACAGACGTTACCGTGCGATCAAGGAAATCGCGGTCGTGGCTCACAAGAATGACCGTTCCCGGAAAGCCGGAAACCAGTTCCTGCAACAGATCGAGCGTTTCCATGTCGAGATCGTTGGTAGGCTCGTCAAGGATCAGCAGATTGGCAGGCCGTGCCAGAACGCGCGCCAACATCAGACGTGCCCGCTCACCACCGGAAAGTTCGCGGATTGGTGTCCGCGCTTGTTCCGGCTGGAACAGGAAGTCTTTCATGTAGGAAACGACATGGCGCTGCTCGCCATTGACCACGAGGCTTTCGCCACGCCCGTCTGTGAGATAATGCGCGAGCGTGTCATCAAGGTTCAGGCTTTCACGCTTTTGATCGAGCTCGGCCATTTCCAGATTGACGCCAAGACGCAATGTACCGGAATCAGGCTCAAGCTTGCCGGTCAGCATCGACAAAAGCGTCGTCTTGCCTGCGCCGTTTGGGCCAACAAGACCGATACGGTCGCCACGTTGAACACGCGTCGAAAAATCCTGAACGAGAACGCGTTCGCCATAAGCCTTGTTCAGCTTCTTTGCTTCAATCACCAGCTTGCCGGATTCCTTGGAATCACTGGCTGCCAGAACAGCTGTACCCTGTGCCTTGCGGTGATTGCGGAAATCAGCGCGCATGGAATGCAGCTCACCAAGACGGCGCATATTGCGCTTGCGGCGAGCGGTTACGCCATAGCGCAACCAATGTTCCTCGCGCGCAATCTGACGCCCAAGCTTGTGATGGTCGCGTTCTTCTTCTTCGAGAACCTTGTCACGCCATTCCTCGAAATGACCAAAGCCCTGATCGATGCGGCGGGTAAGGCCGCGATCAAGCCAGACTGTCGAACGGCTGACATTCTCCAGAAAGCGGCGGTCGTGCGAGATTAGAACGATGGCTGAACGGATCTGACGCAGCTCACCTTCAAGCCATTCAATCGTTGTCAGATCGAGATGGTTGGTCGGCTCATCGAGCAACAATACATCAGGCTGAGGAGCAATCACGCGGGCAAGTGCTGCACGACGTGCTTCACCGCCTGACAGATGATCGGGCTTTTCCTCACCGGTAAGCCCCAGATGTTCCAGCAGATAGGTCACACGATGCGGATCGTCTGTTGGTCCAAGACCGGCGTCCACATAAGCGCGGACATTGGCAAAGCCATCAAGATCAGGCACCTGCGGCAGATAACGGATAGTGGCACCCGGATGCTTGTAGATTTCGCCAGAGGTCGCTTCGACCATACCGGCGGCAATTTTAAGCAGAGTGGATTTGCCGGAACCATTGCGTCCGACCAGCGCGATGCGGTCGCCCTCGCTAACCGAGAGGGCTGCGTCCTCAAGCAGCGGCGTGCCGCCAAAGGTTAGCTTGATCTGATCGAGGCGAAGAAGCGGAGGTGCCATGGTTCTCTTTGAAAAATGCCGTTGAAATTTCTGCCCTGCTTGTCGAGGACAAAACGCATTCTGTCAAATGGGTATGGCCAAAAAAGAACCAGGCCGGGTTTCCCCGGCCTGTTTGTTGAATTCAAAACCGCTCAGCGGCTTGGGCACATTAGTTACAAGGTGCTTCGTATGTGCGACCGTAATTGTCGCGGTAACGGCAGTACTGAACGCCATTACGGGTCTGTGCTGCACCGAGAAGCGTACCAGCGACGCCACCGATAGCTGCACCAGCCAGAGCACCGCGACCGTTGCCGCCAATTGCACCGCCAGCGAGCGCACCAAGAGCTGCACCACCAACGCCATAGCCGGCAGTACGCTGTTCAGCCGTCGTGCATGCTGCTGTTGAGAACGCAAGCGCGCCGACGATTGCAATCATGGAAAGACGTGATTTCATGAAACAATCTCCTACTTAAAGTTACACCAACACCGACTTTGCGTCCCCAATTTCGGCGTAAAGCAGATCTTACCCGCTTGGGAACAGTTACAATACGTTTCGACCGTCAGCGTCAAGCAGTTTCAATTGGTAAGGTTAGCAGCCATCCTAAAGCGGGGTCTCTTCACCAAAGTTAGCTACGAGTATCGCAAGACCAGAACGCACGGAAACACAAAGAGTTCCACGCACAATGTTGGATACGGTCCAGGAAGAGCCGAAAGGCAGTGTCACATTATCTAACGGCCACTCGGCATTTTTGATCGACAAACCTTCAACTGTGCAGAAGTTTATGACGCTGAACGATGTGCCGTCTGCAAAATCATAGAGATAATCACCCGGCACCAGCGGCCATGCTTCTTCCTCTCCACTTGAGAGAAGAATGTTGCGACCGTCCGCTGCCTGAGCTGTCGCCATGGTGAGGTGCAACAGCGTATGATCGGTGCGGGCGCCGCCAAAAGCACCGCACAAAATGACCTTTTCGGCGCCACGCTCATAGGCTTCCGACAGCGCAAGCTCACCATCGGTCATGTCTTTGGCGCGCGGGAAACTCTTCTGCGGCACATGGGCATACTGCTTTTGCAAAGCATCGGAAGCGGAATCGAAATCCCCCAGCCACAGTTCCGGCTCCACGTCCAGCGCGGCCGCATGACGTATGCCACTGTCTGCCGCAAGAACACGCGCTCCTGCAATCTGGCTTTTCAGGCGATCCGTGACGACGAGATCGCCGCCGAGTAGAATGACAAATGTGCTCATAAACCGCTCATAACATGCAGAAATTATAGCTGAAAGCCCGCATTGCGATCCCTTGCCCTTCGTGATGCAAACATCTATTGTCAGCCCTGCTCTAACGGGGTGCCATTCAATCTCTGAATGGCTGAGAGGCCGCACTCCGGCTAACCCGCTGAACCTGATCCGGTTTGTACCGGCGGAGGGATTAGATGCTGACCGATTTCCCAAGCGGCGCTCAATCTTTTCGAATAAAAGAAAGGAATGCCGTTATGCGGCTTTTATCTCTGCTTACCCTGTCGCTGACCGCAGCTTTTGCCTTTGCGCCTGTTGCACAGGCCAAAGACAAGCTGACCATCTATACCTATGACAGCTTCGTTTCCGAGTGGGGTCCAGGCCCAAAGGTCAAGGAAAACTTCGAGAAAGAATGCGATTGCGAGCTGGAATGGGTTGCATCGGCTGATGGTGTAGCACTGCTCAATCGCCTGAAGCTTGAAGGCGGCAATACCAAAGCAGACATCGTCCTTGGCCTCGACACGAACCTGACCACGGAAGCACGCGCCACGGGCTACTTCGCGCCAAGCGGCATTGATCTTTCCAATGTCAAAGTGCCGGGCGACTTCAAGGACGATATTTTCGTACCTTATGATTACGGCTATTTCGCCATCGTCTATGATTCCGAGAAACTGCCAAATCCGCCCAAAAGCCTGAAAGAGCTGGTCGAAGGCGATCCTTCGCAAAAGATAGTCATTCAGGATCCGCGTACATCGACACCGGGCCTCGGCATTCTGCTCTGGATCAAATCGGTCTATGGCGATCAGGCAGGCGAAACATGGGAAAAGTTGCAGAAGCGCATTCTCACGGTTACTCCGGGCTGGTCGGAAGCCTATGGCCTGTTCACCAAGGGTGAAGCGCCAATGGTGCTGTCCTACACCACCTCCCCTGCCTATCATATGATTGCCGAGAATACGGAACGCTATAAAGCGCTGGCCTATCCTGAAGGCAATTACCTTCAGATCGAGCTTGCCGCCCAGACGACAACGGGTGCCAAGAACCCTCTGGCGCAGAAATTCCTCGCATTCATGACCGGCCCAGGCTTTCAGGATGTAATCCCTGAAACCAACTGGATGTTCCCGGCAGGCAAAACATCTGCACCTCTTGCTGCCGCCTTCGACAAACTGCCGAAGCCGGAAAAGACACTTCTCATCCCGGCAGACGAGGTCGCAAAGAACCGCAAGGCCTGGGTCGATGAATGGCTGGCAGCTTCCAGCAAATGAGTGAAACGCTGACCAGAACCCGGCCAGTCCAGACAACGCCCGCAATCAAATCTCTTGCGGGCGTACTGGCGCTTGGCTTTCTGGCAAGTCTGGTCGGCGGCTCGCTTATCGCCCTGGGGCTTGAGGCCAGCGGCTTTAGCTTCAGAATATTTCTTGATCCCTATCTTCAGCGTATTGCACGTTTCACGATCTGGCAGGCGGTTCTGTCGAGCCTGATTTCAGTGCTGTTTGCCATTCCTGTAGCGCGCGCTCTTTATTCGGAAGCCCGTTTTCCGGGGCGCGGATTGATCCTGCGCCTTTTCGCGCTGCCGCTGGCCCTGCCCGCCCTTGTCACTGTGCTCGGCATTACCAGCATTTACGGGCGCAACGGCTTTGTCGCGCAGCTGTCGCAGACGCTGGGATACCCAGTGCAACCCGATATTTACGGCTTGACCGGCATTCTGATCGCGCATGTATTTTTCAATATGCCCTTGGCGGTGCGGCTCATTCTGGCAGCCTATGAATCGATTCCCGCTGACTACTGGAAACTCGCAGCACAACTCGGCATGAAGGGCACAGCTCGCTTTCGCCTGATTGAATGGCCGACCATAAGGCGCAATCTGCCCGGCATGATCGGCCTTATCTTCATGCTCTGCGTCACGAGCTTCACAACGGTTCTCACACTTGGCGGCGGACCACGCGCCACGACACTGGAAGTTGCAATCTATCAAAGCCTGCATTTCGACTTTGATCCGGCGCGCGCCGTGGCACTCACATTGGCGCAGCTGACACTCACCATATTGATTCTCGCAGCCTTACGCCTCACGGGTCGACCGTCGGAAGAGGGTTTCACTCTCACCACTGCCCCACGCCGTTATGGCAGGCCAGACGGCCTTGAACGCCTCTTCAACATTGTGGCGATAGGCATCGGCTTTCTCTATGTGGCCTTGCCCGTTGCGGGCATTGTGGTGTCAGGTCTTGCTGCTGATCTCATGCGCCTGATGAGCGAAAGAGCCGTATTAAATGCTATTGGCACCAGCATTGTTCTGGGATTTGGCGCAGCGCTTCTTGCCGTCATCCTGTCGCTTTCCCTTGTGATAGCGCGCGAAGCAACCAAAAGCAGACGCTTGGCTAATATCTTCGATACAGGTGCAAGCCTCATCCTTGTGATGCCGCCTATCGTCATTGGTGCTGGCTGGTTTATTTTGCTGCGTCACTTCACCGACCCATTCACGATGGCTCCTTTTATGGTCGTGACAGTCAATGCGGCAATGGCAATGCCTTTTGCCGTGCGCCTGCTGCGTCCGGCATGGGATACATCAGCTGTTCGTCATAATCGGCTTTGCGCGCAGCTCGGCATATCCGGCTTCAACCGGTTGCGGCTTATCGACTGGCCAGCCATTCGCAGGCCTTTCGGTATGGCATTCGCATTTGCGATGGCGCTTTCGCTTGGTGATCTCGGAACCATTGCGCTTTTTGGCAGCGACGCGCTGCAAACCCTACCCTATCTGCTGTTGCAGCGTATGGGCAGCTACCGCACATTCGATGCAGCGGGCCTTGCCCTGATCCTCGGAATCTTATGTCTTTGTCTGATGATGATTGCCGACCGCGCAGCCGCATCCCGAAAGGAAATACCGCTCCCATGAATGCGCTCAGCAAGAGTAGCCTCAGCGAAATCAAGCTACATGATGTGCGTTTCAGCTATGGCGAAACAGTGATGGAATTCAGAGCAACCATTCCGGGCGGTGCAATTGCAGCCATTGTTGGACCAAGCGGCTCTGGCAAATCCACTCTGCTTAACCTGATTGCCGGTTTTGAAACCCCGCAGTCAGGGCAAATCAAAATCGGCAATGAAGATGTAACAAGCCTGCCGCCAGCATCTCGGCCCGTATCGATGGTGTTTCAGGAAAACAATCTGTTTGCTCATCTGAGCGTTGAACAGAATGTCGGGCTTGGCCGCTCTCCGAACCTGAAGCTCAACCAGCAGGACCGCGCCGCTATCGCGACGGCACTGGAGCGTGTGGGGCTGAAAGGCAAAGAAAGCCGCAAACCCGAAGCGCTTTCGGGTGGCGAACGCCAGCGCGTCGCAATTGCACGCGCGCTGGTACGGGCAAGACCCGTCTTATTGCTGGACGAAGCCTTCGCATCGCTTGGCCCTGCCCTACGGCACCAGATGCTTGATCTTGTGCGGGAGCTGCATAAGGAAAACGGCATGACCGTTCTGATGGTCACGCATACGCCGGAAGACGCGCTCTATCTCGACGCACTGTTGCTATTTCTCGACAATGGCCGAATTTCCGCACAAGGCCCTGCCCATGAGTTGCTGTCGCCATCTGGACCGGAAGCTTTGAAACACTATATCGGTGGTGAAACCTCAAAGCTCAAATAGAGTTAACGCTGTGGACATATTTTGTTCGCATTCGCCTTGAAGAACGGCTTTGAGGACTGATCTACTTCTTGTAGGTACTTCAGTCTATGGCTAGATTTGCGCCAATGCTATCGGTGCTGATTCAATTGCGAGGGTAAAATACTGTTCCGTCACACGACCCGTCTCCGGGCCTCCCTGTGTCTCCCCCTTTCTCTGCCAGAACGGGCACAGCGCAATTGGCGGAAACCAGCCATTGGTTTTGGCTTGCTTGCTGTCAGCCTGATTTCAGGCTGTCAGTCGATCAATTCAAGCAAAGATCTTGGGCTGCAGCCTTCCTCAAATCCTGTCACCGTTGAAAACGTCACTCGTAACGACCGGCTGGCACAGATCGGCGCGCAACAGCATCCGCGCATCCTCGCCACCTATGGCGGCGAATATAAAGATCCGAAGCTTGAACGCATGGTCGCCAAGATCGTCGGCAATCTGACAACGGTTTCCGACAAGCCGGATCAAACCTATCGCATCACAATCCTCGACAGCCCCAACATCAATGCCTTCGCTTTGCCGGGCGGCTTTCTTTACGTAACGCGCGGCCTGCTGGCGCTGGCTAACGACTCGTCCGAAGTCGCAGCCGTCATCGCGCATGAAATGGGTCACGTCGTTGCCAATCACGGCATTCTTCGTCAGGAAAAGGAAGCCGAAACGGCTATTGCGGGTCGTGTCGCAACCGAAGTGCTGCATAATGAGAGTGCAAGCCGCGAAGCAACCATCCGCGGCAAGCTTCGCCTTGCACAGTTCTCGCGCAATCAGGAACTGCAGGCCGATGCTATCGGCATCAAGATGATTGGCGAAGCAGGCTACGATCCTTTTGCCTCCGCCCGCTTCCTGCAGTCGATGGAAGCCTATACCGATTTCCGCTCCGTATCGGGTGCAACCGATGCAAGCCTCGACTTCCTTGCAAGCCATCCGGCAACGCCACAGCGCATTCAGCTTGCGCTCGGCCACGCGCGCCGCATCGGTGCGCCGGGTGTCGGCACCACGGATCGCGATTCCTTCCTCAATGGTATCGACGGGCTGCTTTACGGCGACTCGCCAAATGAAGGCTATGTGCGTGAGCAGACCTTCATCCATCCAAAGCTCGGCGTAACCTTTACGGCTCCTGCTGGCTTCACCATCGACAATTCTGCCAATGCCGTTATGGCCAGCGGTCCGGGCGAAGTGGCAATCCGCTTTGACGGCGCATCGCTGCCTTCCGGCTCAAACCTCACCGATTATATCAAGTCGGGCTGGGTGACAGGGCTTGATGAAAGCTCGATCCGTCCGATCACGATCAACGGCATGCCTGCTGCAACTGCGAGCGCAAGCGCTGATCGCTGGCAGTTCGACATTGTGGTGATCGGCACCAACAATAAGGTCTATCGCTTCCTGACGGCTGCACCGAAAGGCAGCACTGCTCTGCAGCCTGCATCGCAAACTGTAACACAGTCCTTCCGTCTGCTGACGCCGACCGAACAGGAAGCGCTCAAGCCATTGCGTATCCGTGTCGTGACAGTGAAACCTGGCGATACAATGGGCAGCCTGCCCGCACGTATGCAGGGCACAACGCGTAAACTTGAACTCTTCCGCCTGCTCAATGCCATGTCGGCGGGCGCGACAGTTTCCGTAGGTGATCGCGTCAAGATCATCAGTGAATAAAGCATGTCGCATGAATAGTTTAAATCACGAGACGTTTTAAGCCCATGGAAGTTATCGTCGAGTCATTGCTTGCAGGCCAGATCGCTCCACTGGGACCGCGTGGCGCACCGAGCGGCATCGATAAGAAGCCGGTATCTGGCCCCGTTCGTTTGCTGCGTGAGGGGCTCGAATGCGACGCACAGGGCGACAGGAAAGTGCATGGCGGCCCCGAAAAGGCCGTCCATCATTACCCGCACGATCATTATGCAACCTGGGTTGACGATGTTGGTGAAAATCCGCGTCTCGAAATGCCCGGTGCCTTTGGCGAAAACATTTCCACCACCGGACTGACCGAGCATAATGTGGCGGTTGGCGATCGTTTCCGCCTTGGCAGTGCGCTCGTTGAAGTCTCGCAGGGCCGCCAGCCTTGCTGGAAGCTCAATGCCCGCTTCGACATTACAGATATGGCAATCCGCGTACAGAAGAGCGGCCGCAGTGGCTGGTATTACCGGGTTCTTGAAGAGGGTATAGTCAGCGAAGGCGACACGATGCGCCTCGTCGAGCGCCTGTCACCGGAATGGACGCTGCATCGCGTGTGGCATCTGCTCTATGTGGATATGCTCAATTATGAGGAGCTGGCGCTGATGGCGCAGATTCCACACCTTGCGGACGGCTGGAAGCGCTATGCTGTCCGCCGTCTTGAAAATCGCAAGGTCGAAGATTGGTCGGCCCGACTTCAGGGAAATCAGGCCTGATAAGCCGCCATCTCATGCTGGTCGAGCAGGGCCAGTTTAAGCTTTTCCATTGCCCGGCTTTCAATCTGGCGAACGCGTTCCTTGGAAATACCGAGCTTTTCGCCCAGCGCTTCTAGCGTCACGCCATCATCGTCCAGACGACGCTCGCGAATGATGTGCAGCTCACGTTCGTTCAGCGCATGAAGCGCCGTATGAAGCCAGCTGACGCGACGCTCCATATCGATCGTGCTTTCCACGACTTCGTCCTGCAAAGGATGATCATCGACGAGAAAATCCATCCGTGTGGAAGTGCCTGATTCATCATTATTCATTGATGCTGACAATGAACTATCTGAACCAGACAGCCTGCTATCCATGAACTCGACATCTGTTGCCGAAACCCCGAGCTGGGTCGAAATTTCGCGATAGATATCGGCTTTGCTCATCGTCTCGTCTTCCTGCGCAAGCTTGGAGCGCAGACGACGAAGATTGAAGAAAAGAGACTTTTGCGCCGAGCTGGTACCACCGCGCACAATCGACCAGTTGCGCAGGATATAGTCCTGCATCGATGCGCGGATCCACCAGGATGCATAGGTGGAAAACCGCACTTCGCGATCAGGATCGAAACGGGCAGCTGCTTCCAGAAGACCAACATAGCCTTCCTGAACGAGATCGCTCATCGGAAGCTTGAATTTTCTGAAACGACCGGCCATCGAAATTACCAGTCGCATATGCGAGGCGGTAATCCGATGCAACGCATCCTGATCCTTGTTTTCTTTCCAGCGAATGGCGAGGTCGCGTTCTTCTTCGCGTTCAAGGTAGGGCGCAGACATCGCATTGCGGATCATCGATTGGGAGGATGCAGCTGGCGCTTGAATGCTGCGCGCAGATATCGGCAAGCGTGTCGGCGGAACGGTGGAGGAACTGCTCATTGATGACTGCTTCATCTGGCTCTCCTGTTCTGGCTGCGGTGCTCTCAGGGAAATCTGAGGCCCGAAACTGAAACTATTCCAGCTCTGCAAAGAACAATTGAATGAACACCTTGTATTCGTTCAAATTGCCTTTCACAGACCTGTCCTGAGGCCAGACTGGTACGCCGCAAAACAAACCCGCTACGAACTGGTTTGAGAAGAACGCAGAAAGTACCCTCCGGTTCCATCCGGAGTGCGATAAATCTTTGAGATACCAAGAAAATAGGACACATAGCCCGTTGGGCAAGAGCAGCTACTCTTCGCCCCATAAATAAAAAGCCCGCCAATGGCGGGCTTTTTTATAGCATTTCCAGCAAAAGTGCGAAGCGGTTTTGCGTCGGACAATGCATAAAACAAACAGTTACAGCGGTTCTAACGATTCATTCTTAACTGGAACCGCTGTAAAGAAATGCGGGCGTAATTGATTACGCTGCTTCGACTTCATCACCGTCGACATCGCCTTCAGCGTCGGCATCAGCCTTGGTACGCTTAGGGCTCTTGGCGAGATTGGTCTCGATAAGACGGACAGCTTCTGTATCTGAAAGCTTGTTCACAGCTGCGATTTCGCGCGCCATGCGATCAAGCGCTGCTTCATACAGCTGGCGTTCCGAGTAGGACTGCTCTGGCTGATTTTCAGCACGATGCAGATCACGGACAACTTCAGAAATCATAATCAGATCGCCGGAATTGATCTTTGCATCATATTCCTGAGCGCGGCGCGACCACATGGTGCGCTTCACGCGTGCACGGCCCTGAACGACCTTGAGAGCACGCTCAACATAGTCGGTTTCCGACAGCTTGCGCATACCGATGCTGACAGCCTTGGCGACTGGCACCTTGAGGCGCATCTTGTCTTTTTCAAAGTCGATAACAAAAAGCTCAAGCTTATGGCCGGCTACTTCCTGCTCTTCGATGGCTACGATCTGGCCAACGCCGTGAGCTGGATACACAATGGACTCACCGGTCTTGAAACCCTGACGAGCCGGTGTCTTCTTCTGCTGGGATGTCATACGCTCTAATACTCCCTGTTGTGCCCGGCGCAACTCGCCGGTTTACACATGATATCGACCGCGCCACTTGGGAGAGGCACGGAAGTCGTTGCGGTTTGAACTGGAAGCGCGTCTCGGACACAGATTTATCTACCGGGAAGGTTGGTTAGGGACGGACGCGAAATCGCAAAAATCCGTTCCGGTGCCATACAGCCCAGTAAAAAAAGCTAGCCCTTTCAGAGATTAATGCGTTTGCGCCACGAGTTGACGTCCAGTCACCGAAATTATCTGTGCAACTTAACACAATTTTGCGCAAGAATCAACAAATTGCCAAATATCTTACTTTCGGCAACTTTAGACGCCCTTAAAATAGGCTGTATTCGCGCATTCGTGCAGACAAAACGCGCCCGCAATGCGATTTTTAGTCGCCCGAACCCGGTTCTGCCGAGAAGAACTGCTCAAGCTTGCCAGTTACGCCGTCCATTTCCTTGGCTTCAGGAAGTTCATCCTTCTTAGCCGTCAGATTAGGCCACTTGGCAGCATATTCAGCATTCAGCTCAAGCCACTTGTCGAGACCCGGCTCGGTATCCGGGCTGATGGCTTCCGCTGGGCATTCCGGTTCACAAACGCCGCAGTCGATGCATTCATCGGGATTGATGACGAGCATGTTCTCGCCTTCATAGAAACAGTCGACAGGACAAACCTCGACGCAGTCCGTATATTTGCAACGAATGCAATTATCGGTCACGACATAAGTCATTGTCCAACTCCTGTTGCCAACCTTCTATTTGAAGGAACGGCTTATCTATCCTGAACTGGCTGTTTGAACACTCAGATCGGACATCTGAATGATTTCGCTCCGGTCACGACATATGTGTCACGCATATGGTGGCTACGGCGTGTGGCTTGCTTGCCAGCTCATGCCCTTGCAATCGCCAACGGTGAGGTAACGACTTTATCTGCCCATGACAAGAGCCCAATCGCCGCAATATCACTATGTCACGAACATCTGAAACGACATTTCGTTTATGAACCTAAACGCGGAAAAGACTTTTATTTTAAGGCTTTGATACGCAATTTCTATCGCACAGAGGCGCTATCCTGCGTCATCGCGTCCGCTATAGAGCGTTTCCTGCTTCAATTGAAATGCTCTATCCGGCCAATTTTACGCGCATCTACGCCCGAAAACCGATGCCCACTTATTGGGATTCACTCTAATTGCCGCGCAAACGATCAGTTTCGCGACGTTCTTTCTTGGTTGGACGGCCTGCACCGCTTTCGCGTCGTGGCTGTATTGGCTCAGCGACCTGATCTCCCGGTACAGGTTTGGGCGTCATATCTTCATAAAGAAGCTGCGCTTCGGGCGCTGGACCGCGTCGCTCGCCAGGGGCAAGTATCTTGTAAACCAGAATGCGCCGATCAAGCGTGATCGTCAGAACATCGCCGACTTTAACCTGATAGGCTGCCTGCTCAATCTTATCGCGATTGACGCGGACTTTGCCGCCGACGGCGAGTTTCGCCGCCAGCGATCTTGATTTGACCACGCGCGCAAAGAACAGCCACTTGTCGATCCGCTGTCTTGCGCCGTGTTCGCCGGTCATCTTACTTCTTCAACTGCTCCTTGAGCGCCAGAAGCTTGGCAAAAGGCGAATCGGGATCAATCCGTACCGGACGTTCCTGCTCGACGCGCTTGTTGCCCTGATGATTATTGCCATGGTCACGCTTAGGCTGACGATCGCGATTACCATCGCGTGGCTTGCCTTTGAAGCCTTCGCGCTTGTTCTGGCCTTCGCCATCATGGTTGCGGCGATTCTTGTCGAAACGCTTGCCACCACGATTGTCACGCGCGTTCTGGCCTTCGCCGCCTTCCGAACCGCCTTCAGACTTGCGAGCCTCATTGCCCTGGCCACCCTGTGGGCGGTTATGGCGCTGACGGTTCTGGTCCTGATTACGGTTATTACGGCCTTCAAAACGGCCCTGACGCCACAGAAGAACAGGCTTTGGTTCTTCAACAGGCGCTTCAGTAAGCTGAACGGCAGGCTTTTCTTCACCCGAGACTTCCGCTGCAGCAGCAGCTTCAACCGGTGCAGGTACAGGTTCAGCCGCAGGAACAGCAGGCTTTGCTTCGCTCGCAGGTGCGGCAGCAGGAACAGCTGGTTTGAAGACGGTATCTTCAACAACAGCCTCAGCTTGCGCGGCGGCAGCCGCAAATGCATCGAGTTCAGCGAGCTTTGCTGTGACAGCGGCGGCTTCTGCAGCTTCATGGCGATAGCCAAGGCTCTTCAGGATTTCTTCCATATCTTCGGTGGTTGCACCGAGAATGGACATCATCGCCGGCGTGACGATGAAGCGTCCACCATCATAAGCGCCTTCCGGACGGGTACCCGAACCCGGACGCCAGGCAAGAGCCGGACGGATCAGGTCAGCAAGACGTTCCAGAATATCGATACGAACAGCACGACGACCCAGCACGCGATAGCCTGCAAGGCGGTAGAACTGATGATCGAAAGCCGGATCGACGACAACCGATGTACGGCCTGCGGCCAGAACATTGACCACGTCACCATAACCGGCACGTTCGCGACCATCGTTTTTCAATGCCCAGAGCAGCGTGATGAGGCCAGCAGGTGCAGGCTTCAGCAGCATTGGCATGAAAACATGATAGGCACCGAAGCGCACGCCAAGACGGCGAAGAGCGGCACGGGAATCCTGATCAAGACCACGGACTTCTTCGGTCACATCGCGACGCTGAAGAATGCCAAGGCTCTCGACGATCTGGAAAGCCAGACCGCGCGTCATGCCGGTCAGCGCATCGGCGGCGCTGAGATCGGTCAGAGGCTTCAAAATGGTTTCGATATGATGCGCCACAAAACGTTCGATGCGGGCTGCAACCTTGTCGCGTGCCGGACCAGTCAGCTGCTCATCAGCTAAAATGACCGCGCGTGGCTTCAGAACATCGTCGCCTGCAACCAGTGTTGCGACAGTTGCCCCAACCCAGCGCAGAACGCCATCCGAACCGAGTGCGAAGTCGCCGTTGGGAGCAGCAGCGAAACGCTCCGCACGACGATCAAACTCGGCGGCCAGCGCCTTTTGTGCAGCCGTCTTTACTGCCTTCGCATCCGGTCCATCGGACTGAACGTCGGCTGTAAAACGGAATCCTTCCAGTTGCCCGACATTATGGCCTTCGACAATTACGTCTCCGGTCGAGCTGATATCTGCTTCTAGCATGGCATTCTCTCTCAGGCGCCTCATAAGCACGCTTGTCCTGCGGTCTACAAAGCGTTTCGTCAACCTTTCATGCAGCGCATCGGACAATCTGTCCTCAATTTCGCGCGTCTTTTCCTGCCAGTGTGTCGGATCGGCAAGCCATCCCGGCCTGTGCGACACAAAAGTCCAGGTACGGATTTGCGCCACGCGGTGAGACAGAGTGTCGATTTCCCCCTCTGTACTGTCGGCGCGGCGCACCTGTTCGCTCATATAATCTTCATCAACGCTCCCTCGGCGGACCAGATCCTGATAGATGGTTGCTATGATATCGGCATGTTGTGCCGGCGCAATCTTACGATAGTCGGGGAGCGCACAGGTATCCCACAAAAGTTCGATCCGCGCAGGCGAATTTGCAAGCCGCACAATGTCTTCGTCTTTTGACAAATTTTCAAGCGCCTGTTGATCAACAGCAGGCAGCGCCTTGGTCAGTCCTTCAATCGGCGTCGGCGTTTCAAGAGAATAGCGCAACGCACTCAACGATGAAAAATCGAAACGCCCTGTACGCCATTGCATAACTTTCACAGGGTCAAAGTCATGGGCTTCAACTCGCTCGACCATTTCATCGTCCAGCGGACGCACCTGTCCAGTCACACCAAATGTACCATCGCGCAGATGACGCCCGGCGCGGCCCGCAATCTGCCCAAGCTCAGCCGGCGTCAGGTCACGATACTGATAGCCATCGAATTTGCGATTCTGTGCAAAGGCGACATGATCAACATCGAGATTGAGCCCCATGCCAATCGCGTCGGTCGCAACCAGAAAATCGACATCGCCAGACTGGTAAAGCTCAACCTGTGCATTGCGCGTGCGTGGGCTAAGAGCACCCATAACCACCGCTGCACCGCCGCGTTGACGACGGATCAGCTCGGCAATGGCGTAAACTTCTTCCGCAGAGAAGGCCACAATCGCCGAGCGATTTGGCAGGCGGATGATCTTCTTTGAACCCGCATAAGTGAGATGCGACAGGCGCGGACGCGTCACCACCGTAATCCCGCGCAACAGCTTTTCAAGAATGCCGCGCATGGTGCCTGCACCCAAAAGCAGCGTTTCCTGACGGCCGCGCAGATGCAGAATGCGATCGGTGAAAATATGGCCGCGTTCAAGATCGCCTGCCAGCTGCACTTCGTCGATAGCCACGAAAGGCATATCCGTGCGGCGTGGCATGGCCTCGACTGTGCAGACGGAATAACGCGAAGTCGGTGGCGTGATCTTTTCTTCGCCGGTAATCAGCGAAACATTGGCAGCCCCTACCCGCTCAACCACACGATTATAGACCTCGCGCGCCAAAAGGCGCAGCGGAAGACCTATCATGCCACTGCCGTGCGACAGCATCCGCTCGATAGCGAGATGCGTCTTGCCGGTATTGGTTGGCCCCAGAACCGCAGTAACACCGCGGCCGCTCAAGGTCAGCGGCAGATCATGGGCAGGGAGTTGGTTCATGCCAATAATAGAATTCCCGGAACAAATGCCATACGTAAAGCCATGCGTTAGCACTATATGACTTGAGCCGAAAGCGCTCCTGTTAAGTTTCAATCCATGTTTCGGGACGTTTCCGGCACGATCCAGTCTTTACTGTTCTATCCGGAACTTATCTCGCGTGCACCCTGAAAAGAACAAAACGGCTTTCAAATGACCATCCGTTTTAAAACACAGGATTGAAGGTTGGTCTTCCATCAGCCCGCATCTTAACAAACGTGCCTTTTAATAAATAGAACGACTCTGGAACGAATCGGCGACGAATCGCTCACAGAACTTCCTTCGCCTTTTGTTCACGGCAACATATAGTGGCTGAATGCCCAATTCCCACCATATAATGAATCACCTCAGTTAATATTCAGCCCGAAACCAGAACAAACCTGTGGCCGCGTTAACTTTTATCTCGGAAGCCATTCTGCGAGCTGAGGCAACAGATGGTCTATTTATAAAATATCAATATTTCCTGACAGTTAGTTAAAGCTTTCATCACATGAGAACCGATTTTTATTAACCTTCAGGCCAAAGCCGGAACGAATCGGCGACGAATCGCTGATCCGCATATTTTCCGGCTTTGTTCTCACCAGATATAGTGGCTGATCCTATCCAAATACCCTAGAGCGGCAAGAATTCGCCGCTCCGTGACAGTGATGCTGACGCTCGCTGTTAACTTTTAAACCTCTTATACCAAGGCAGCTCAAGATGCTGACGCGTCACGCCTTGAAAAAGTTCAATCGTCACGTGGGCTTAACCAGAACGCCATGAGCCATACCCATGGCGTTCTGGTCTCATGGCGTTTTGGTATTACGACCGCTCAACGCACATAGCGACACCCATGCCGCCACCGATGCAAAGCGTTGCAAGTCCGCGTTTTGCGCCACGACGCTTCATTTCGTATAGCAGGGTGGTCAGCACACGCGCACCGGACGCACCGATCGGATGGCCAATCGCAATTGCACCACCATTGACGTTCACGATCTCTGGATTAATACCAAGATCGCGAACGACAGCACAGGATTGAGCTGCAAAGGCTTCATTCGCTTCAACCAGTTCCAGATCAGCAACCGTCCACCCAGCTTTTTCAAGCGCTTTGCGGGTAGCAGGAATTGGTCCAGTCCCCATGATCGATGGATCGACACCCGCCGTTGCCCACGAAACAATGCGCGCGAGCGGCTCGACACCGCGTTTTGCGGCTTCATCCGCATCCATCAGGACAACAGCCGCCGCACCGTCATTAATGCCGGATGCATTGCCAGCCGTAACCGTGCCTTCCTTGTCAAAGGCAGGTTTGAGCTTTGTCAGCGCCTCGATTGTTGCACCAACGCGGATATATTCATCAGCAGATACAATCGTCTCGCCTTTGCGGCTCTTTACGGCAAACGGAACAATCTCATCCTCGAAACGACCTGCGGTCTGTGCAGCTTCGGCCTTGTTTTGCGATGCCAATGCGAATTGATCCTGATCATCGCGGCTGAGCTGCCACTGCTTGGCGATGTTTTCTGCGGTGATCCCCATATGGTAGCCATTGAAGGCATCCGTCAGGCCATCCTTGATCATCGTATCGATCATCTTGAAGTCGCCCATCTTCACGCCGGAACGCAAATGCGCGCAATGGGGTGCCATGGACATCGATTCCTGACCACCTGCCACAATGATCTTCGCATCGCCCGACAGAATCTGCTGCATACCGAGTGCGACGGCACGCAGGCCTGACCCACAAAGCTGGTTGATCGAGAATGCAGTCGTTTCCTTGGGGCATCCTGCGGCCATCGCAGCCTGTCGTGCCGGGTTCTGCCCCTCGCCTGCCGTCAGCACCTGACCGAGAATGACTTCATCCACATCAGCAGCATCCACGCCTGCGCGCTCAAGAGCTGCCTTGATTGCAGTAGCGCCCAGTTCATGCGCAGCCACATTTGCGAAAGCGCCATTAAACGCGCCCACCGCTGTTCGGGCTGCGCTGGCAATAATTATGGCTTTCTGGCTTTGCGATGCAGTCATTCTTTCCTCCTTGAAAAATCACCGACAGAGAAAGACCAAAACAGACACCTTGGCAAGCTCTGGCGTGTCCGCGGGTTTGGCACCTTCGCTCAAAACGATAATCAGTTTCTTCTCCACACATATAGTTTTCACCATACGTGTCCTTCAACAGTCGTTAGATTAGCTTCATGCAATCAAAGGAGATTTCTATGCCAAGCCTGACATTAGATAATGCCAATGCGATCATTACCGGCGCCTTTGCCAAGGCTGCCGAGTTGCAGTTGAAGCCGATCGTCGTTTCTGTTTTCGACGCAGGCGGCCATCTGAAAGCCTTTCAGCGACAGGACGGAACTTCGATTCTCCGCTTTGAAATTGCATCCGGAAAAGCTTTCGGCGCACTGGCTGTCGGTACTGGCTCACGCTGGCTCCACAATCAGGCCAAAGACCGTCCGCATTTTCTTGAGGGGCTGTCAGGCGTCTCAGGCGGGAGAATCGTGCCCGTGCCCGGCGGCGTGCTGATTAAAGACAGCACAAACGAAATTATCGGCGCTGTCGGCATCTCCGGTGATACATCTGACAATGATGAAGCAGCAGCCGTAGCCGGCATCGAAGGCGCGAGCTTTACAGCCGACATCGGATAAGAAGATCAAAACGCCGCGTATCCCATCAATATACGCGGCGTTTCATAGAATTGTATTGAAGACACCCGAATTATCATTTCAGATTTTTATTCGCAAAATGCGCTATTGCACCCGGCAAGGCATGTTCCACGCTGCCAACAAAAGAAGGTGTATCCGATATAACTTGAATATACCCTTCATTATATAATGTACAATTTACAACATTAAAAAATGAAACACCGGAATTTACAGATAAACCGCCGTTACCGATAATAATTTTGATAACATCATCCATTTTTATAACCCATAAAAAGTTGAATAACTAACAAGGGTGATGCTTCTTAATTTATAAGGCAAAATTGTGATTTTTTACCTTTTGATAAAAAATTGAATAAACATAGAATACTTAGTTGCTATTGCATTAGAACAAAAAAACGCCGCTTCCGGAGACCGGAAACGGCGTTTTTGAAATTCATCTTTCAGCTGCGATGCAGCCTAAGACTATTCCTTAGCTTCGAGGACCTGACGGCCGCGATACATACCGCTCTTAAGATCGATATGATGCGGACGACGAAGTTCGCCCGAGTTCTTGTCCTCGACGTAAGTCGGGGCCTTGAGAGCGTCTGCCGAACGGCGCATGCCGCGCTTCGACGGAGACGTTTTGCGTTTTGGTACTGCCATGGATCCAGCTCCACTGATCGATAAACAAACGTCCGGCACGGCCCCGAGGAGCCTGTCACATCGGACATAATTCCGGAAAGTCACGTGCCTATACACGCTCTCACTGCATTTGACCAGTCAGAGTCTTATCTTTTTTCCTGTCCAGCCGTTTATCGAACGCATGTCACATAGGGCCCAGCCCTGGAAGCGCGCCCGGCAACGATGCGCGAGATACGCTGCATGTTGCGCGTTGGCTTTGCCGGATTGCGCAAAGCGGGATTGGGAAGCGTTACGGCAAGCAAAGCGGCTTGCTGGGCAGTCAGACGTGATGCAGGCCGATTGAAGTAATGCTGAGCGGCCGCCTCGATTCCATAGATGCCCGGTCCCCATTCAGCAATATTGAGATAGATCTCCATAATCCGCTGTTTTGACAGCACGGCATCGGCGACCAGCGCCAAAGGAAATTCGAGCCCCTTGCGGACATAAGACCGGCCGTTCCACAGGAATAGGTTCTTTACAGTCTGCATGGTGATGGTCGATGCGCCGCGGCTTGGACCGCCCTCACCCGCATCATCAAGCACGAGGCTGAGCTGGTGCCAGTCCACGCCGCCATGGCTGCAGAACTGTCCATCCTCAGCCATCATCACCGAATTCACAAGAACAGGTGCAACATCCTCAATGCTCACCCACTGCCGATCTACATCGCGCAGAAGAACATAGTCCTTCACCATCAATGTCGAAATCGGACGAACAAAAGGAACCGAATAGACCAGGATCAGAAAAAGCGGCAGAACCGCAAGCACCACCAAAATCTTGAGCATGAGGGCAATTCTGCCACCCCAAACGGGATCAGCCAAGTAACCGCGACCATCTTTGCTCTTGAGAATGATTTTTGCCACGTCCACCGCCTGTTAGAGCATTTCCAGCAAAAGTGAGAATCGATTTTGCGTTCGAAAATGCGTAAGACAAATAGATAAAGCAGCTCGAGTGTTAGCTTGAACTGCTTTAGCCCCATTCAAGCGACATAAACTATTCCTTAACAATAATGAACCTGATTCCATAATCAGCCGCAGGAATTCAGCGACCAAATTGAGCGCTTTATGGCTCAAAATCCGCTGTTTGATGACCGCTTGATGAAAAAGCCTGTGCTGATCGATGTGGCCAGTTGACCAAATCAGCGCTTTCGTCCATCCCCTTTAGACATGGAAAACGTGTCTGTCGATTTTGCTCAATCCCTGAACCTACGCGCGCTCGAAGTCGAGACAATGCTGGTTGGGCTTCTGGATCTTCGTTTGCGCACCGGCGAAGTGGCTCGCCCCGAGCGACTGCTCGCTGCCATGCGTCATGGCGTGCTGAATGGCGGCAAAAGACTGCGTCCCTTCTTGGTCATAGAAAGTGCAGCCCTTTTTGGCCAGCATGGCGATGCGGTTCTGCGCGTGGCATCCGCGCTTGAGTGCATCCATTGTTATTCGCTCGTCCATGACGATCTGCCAGCGATGGACAATGATGATATGCGGCGTGGTCAACCGACCGTACACAAGGCTTTTGATGAGGCCGCAGCGATTCTCGCGGGCGACAGCCTGCTGACCTACGCTTTTGACATCGTGGCCTCAGACGAAACCGATCTTCCCGCCAGCATTCGCATCGAGCTGGTCTCGGCTTTGGCGCGGGCTTCCGGCATTGGCGGCATGGCCGGTGGTCAGGCGCTTGATCTGATGGCAGAAGATAACAAACCCGATGAAGCAGGCATTATCACGCTGCAAGCCATGAAGACCGGTGCGCTGATTCGTTTTGCCTGTGAAGCCGGAGCGATCATTGCAGGTGCATCGCGCGAAGACCGCGAACGCATGGCGGAATTCGGTTCGGCCATCGGTCTCGCCTTCCAACTTGCCGACGATCTTCTTGATGTAACTGCCGATGCGGCGATCATGGGCAAGGCAACAGGCAAGGATGCGGCGGCAGGCAAAGCCACGCTCGTTGCGTTGCATGGCATCGACTGGACGCGCAAGCAGCTCTCCGGTCTGGTGGCTCAGGCGGAAAGCCTGCTGGAACCATTTGGCGAAGATGCAGTGATTCTCAAACAGGCCGCTCGCTTCATTGCAGAGCGACAGAGCTAAAGCGCATCCCGAAAAATGTGAAACGGCTTTCGGACCAGATGCACGTCAAAACCAACTCTTAGAGATCGTCTTCACGCACTTTGATGATGGCAACGTCATCGACCGAGAGCTGACGGCCATCAAGTGCACGCACCTCAAGCTTCGCCACGCCTTCACCATTGATGGTATCAACCAGTTTTGAATGCGGCTCATCAGGCGCAAACAGATAGTTCTCGCCCCATTGCCGCAGGGCAACGACAACAGGCAACAGATCACGACCCTTGTCGGTCAGTCGATATTCCTGATGTGCGCCGCCATTGGGATCGGACACCATCTCCATAATGCCCTCGCCCGTCAGCTTGCGCAGCCGTTCAGCCAGAATGTTACGCGCGATGCCCAGATTCTTCTGGAAGGTGCTGAACCGCGTTACTCCGTCAAAAGCTTCACGCACGATCAATAGTGACCACCAGTCGCCGATCACATCCAGCGCACGCGCACTTGGGCAATAGTCACCTTTCAGGCTCTTTTTGCGAACCATGTTTACTCCATGCATTGCAACTTGGTTGCAATATAAAACCAATCACGCTAAAAGCAAAATGGTTTCATTTTAAAACCATTTTGCAGGAGCCAATCATGCAGTCCTATCCCAGCGCGGCAGCACCGTCTGCCGCGAACGACCTTGTGCGCCCTTCGCTTTCCCGAGCGACACTGCTGCTGTTTGCCATTGCCAGTGGCCTCGCTGTGGCCAATGTCTATTTCGCGCCTCCGCTTCTTGATGTGATGTCAGATGATATGGGGCTTAAACGTTCGACAGCGGGCCTTATCATTGCGTCAAGCCAGGTCGGCTATACAATCGGCCTCATTTTTCTGGTGCCCCTTGGCGATCTTTTCGACCGGCGAAAACTGATTCTCGCGCATTTCCTGCTGTCGGTCTTATCGCTTCTAGCCATTGGCTTTGCAGGAACTGCTACCATGTTGTTGCTGGCAATGGCCACGACGGGGCTTCTGGCTGTCGTCACACAGGCACTCGTTGCCTATGCGGCGAGCCTTGCCGATCCGATGCGGCGCGGTCATGTGGTGGGGATTGTCACAAGCGGCATCGTACTTGGCATATTGCTGGCACGCGCCATAGCTGGCGCGCTCACCGATATTGGCGGATGGCGCAGCGTTTACTTCAGTTCCGCAGCACTCACATTGCTGATTTCGCTTCTTCTCTGGCGCAACCTGCCACAACAGAATCGTCAAACGACAAGCGTCTGCTACCCCGCGCTTATTCTGTCACTTGTAACGCTGTTCCGCTCCGAACCCGTGCTCCGTGTCCGCGCAATCATTGCCATGCTGATCTTTGCTGATATCACCACGCTGCTTGCGCCGCTCGTCATGCCCCTCAGCGCACCGCCTTTTGAATTGAGCCATGCGCAAATCGGACTGTTCGGCCTGGCCGGAGCCGCAGGTGCGCTTGCCGCTTCTCGTGCGGGAACGGCTGCCGACCGCGGGCAGGCTCAGCGCATGACCGGCATCGCGCTCACGCTGATGCTATTATCGTGGATACCAATTGCCCTGCTCGATTATTCACTGCTCTGGCTGATTGCAGGTGTGCTGGTCATCGATTTCGGACTTCAGGCTGTGCACGTCACCAATCAGGCAATGATCTATCGCGTGCGACCCGAGGCACAGAACAGACTCACCGCTGCCTATATGGTTTTCTATTCCATCGGCAGCGCAAGCGGCTCGGCTCTTTCAACATGGATCTATGCTTATGCAGACTGGAACGGTGTCTGCCTGCTGGGTGGTGGCATCAGCCTCTTCACACTCACATTCTGGGCTGCGACCCGTAAATCAATGCCGGATGTCGCTACGCGCCACATATCAAACTGAAATCAGTTCTGACCAGCAGCGATCTTCCGATCAAGCCCGAAACGGTTTTCGATATATTCGGCAACCATCTTCTGGAAATCGGCGGCAATCTCAGGTCCTCGCAGCGTCGTAACCTTCTTGCCATCGACAAAGACCGGTGCGGACGGCGTTTCGCCCGTGCCGGGAAGCGAAATGCCAATATCAGCATGTTTCGATTCGCCCGGACCGTTGACGATGCAGCCCATGACTGCGACCGAAAGCGATTCCACGCCCGGATATTTCTCGCGCCAGACAGGCATACTGCGACGAATATCGTCCTGAATATTCTGTGCCAGTTCCTGAAACACGGTTGAGGTCGTGCGTCCGCAACCCGGACATGCGGCAACAATCGGAATGAACTGACGGAAGCCCATGGTCTGCAGAAGTTCCTGTGCCACCTGCACTTCGCGCGTGCGGTCGCCGCCGGGCTCCGGCGTCAGCGAGATACGGATCGTATCGCCAATGCCCTGCTGAAGCAGGATACCCATGGCAGCCGACGAAGCGACAACGCCCTTGGTGCCCATGCCGGCTTCGGTGAGGCCCAGATGCAGCGCGTGATCGGAGCGCTGTGCAAGCATTGTGTAAACGGCAATGAGATCCTGCACCTGACTGACCTTGGCCGACAGGATGATCTTGTCGCGGCTAAGGCCGATTTCTTCTGCAAGATTTGCCGAAATCAGCGCCGACTGAACAATGGCTTCACGCATGACTTCCTGCGCGCTCAATGGCGCACCCTCAGCCTGATTGCGATCCATAAGCGTGGTCAGCAACTCCTGATCGAGCGATCCCCAGTTAACGCCGATACGGACAGGCTTGTCATAACGGATCGCCATTTCAACGATATCGGCGAACTGCTTGTCTTTCTTGTCCTTGAAGCCGACATTGCCAGGATTGATGCGATATTTTGCGAGCGCCTCCGCACAAGCCGGATGATCGGCGAGTAGCTTGTGGCCGATATAATGGAAGTCTCCGACCAGCGGCACATTCATGCCCAGGCGTTCAAGACGCTCACGAATTTTTGGAACGGCAGCAGCGGATTCATCACGATCCACCGTGATGCGCACAATCTCGGAACCCGCGCGATGCAAAGCTGCAACCTGCGCTACAGTGCCATCGATATCAGCCGTATCGGTATTGGTCATCGACTGGACAACAACAGGTTCGCTGCCGCCAACGATAACTCCGCCAACGCTCACGCCAACGGATTGGCGACGGGGAAATGGATACGAAAAATAGCTGACGGTCTCGGAAGACATTGTGCTCTGTTCTTTTGTCCTGCCGCAATTGCCGATGGAAACCATATTTCACGCATCGGGAACTGCTCTTGGTACGGGCCTGCTTTCAGGTGGCGTAGCAAGGCGCAATTGTCAACGCCTGACCGCCTCGCTTTGTTGTTATATAATCACTTGCCGACGCCTTGTCGCCTCCTCATTATGGGATGATTCCAGAGGAGGAGATAAAAAATGCCAAATGCGAATGCCCGCAAAACCGCAATTATCACCGGTTCCAATTCAGGCATCGGACTTGGCATTGCCCACGCGCTTGCGGGCTCCGGGCACAATGTTGTGATCAACTCCTTCACGGACCGTAGCGAAGACCACGATTTGGCAAAAACAATCGCCGCAGAACATGGCGTAAGCGTGATCTATGTCAGCGCCGATATGTCCAAAGCTGATGACTGCCGCGCGCTGATTGAAAAGAGCGTGGAAGCCTTGGGCAGTGCCGATATCCTCGTCAACAATGCCGGTATCCAGCATGTGGCACCGGTCGAAGAGTTTCCGACCGAGCAATGGGACCGGATCATCGCGATCAACCTGACCTCAGCATTCCACACGTCAGCGGCTGCAATACCACATATGAAAAAAGCTGGGTGGGGCCGGATCATCAACATCGCTTCGGCCCATGGACTTGTCGCTTCGCCATTCAAGTCGGCCTATGTGGCAGCAAAGCACGGCATTGTCGGTTTCACAAAAACGCTGGCACTTGAACTTGCCCTTGCCAGGATCACGGCCAATTCCATCTGCCCCGGCTATGTGCTGACCCCGCTTGTCGAAGCGCAGATACCCGATCAGATGAAGGCCCATAACATGGATCGCGAAACAGTAATCCGCGAAGTCATGCTCGATAAACAGCCGACGAAGGAATTCGTGACCACTGCTCAGATAGGTGCGCTTGCGGCCTTCCTTGCAACGGATGCCGCAGCGCAGATCAACGGTGCCGCCCTGCCGGTCGAGGGCGGCTGGACCGCTGAATGAAGTCAGTGCGAACTATCCGCATATTTTGCCAGTCCTGAGAAGGCGAGCACCACTAACAACAGCACAGGCAATGACAGGAACACGACGCTGAAACCGCTATGCTTGGCGACAAAGCCGATCAGCGAAGGCGCAACCAGCATACCGGAATAGCCCATGGTGGTGGCAATCGACAGGCCAACACTTGGATTGATGCCCGGCAGATTGCCGCCAATCGAGAAGGCTATCGGCACCATGTTGGAAATGCCGATACCGCAAATGGCAAAGCCAAAGATCACCGCGTAAGGGTGGCTCGACAGGCCGACAATCACCATGCCGATAATGGCAATCGATGTGCAGAAGCGCAGCGTGTTGATCGCGCCGAAACGGTCGCGGACAATATCGCCTGCAAAGCGCATGATCGCCATGGTCATGGAGAAAGCTGCGAAGCCAAAACCAGCGACCGTCACGGACGCACCCATTTCATCGCGCAGATAATATGCGCCCCAATCAAGTATTGCGCCCTCCGGGATCATCGAGAACAATGCGATAATGCCGACCAGCCATGGCAGCGCATTGCGCGGCAGCACCAGCTTCTGCTTCTCGCCGCTTGGATGATGAAACTTGTCCGCGACAATCGAAGGCCATGCAAAAATCAGCAATCCTGCTGCCACAACGGTCGCAATCAGCGCATGAATAGTCGAGCCGACATGCGCGATGAGAAAGCCACCGGTCGCGGCACCAATCAGTCCGCCAAGGCTCCAGAAGGCATGACAGGACGACATTATGGCCCGGCGCATGTTCTTCTCAACAGCGACCGCATTGGCGTTCATTGCGACATCCATCGCACCGATCATGCCGCCAAAATAGAACATGACAATCACAGCTGTGACGATATTCGGCACAAGCGCAATAATCAGCAAAGCGGGGATAAGTCCGATTGCAAACAGCTTGACGACGGCGCCCGAACCGCGATGTGCGGACAATGCACCGGCCACCGGCATCATCGACAGAGAGCCGACACCGAAGACGAGGATCATCAATCCCATGCCACTGGTATCGAGCCCGAGACGCCCTGCAAATTCGGGAATTTTCGGTGCCCAGCCGCCAAAGATATAACCATTCATCAGAAAGAGCAGCGCCACAGCGATACGCTCTCTGGTTACAATTGGCGCACGGTCATTCAGCGCATCGTTTCGTCCGGCCGTCTGTTCCATCATGTCCTCAGTCACGCCCTTCTACGGCGTGTATAATCGTCATGCCCGATGCCCGATAGGGCGCAAGCACATCTTCATTCGCATCCTGTTCGACAGCCATAACATTGACCGCCTCAATGGGTATGACATCGTGCGCAGCAACTGTGCCGAGCTTGTCACTGGTGATTGCCAGAACCACCTTGCGGCTGCGCCCGGCAATAACCCGCTTGAATTCCGCATCTTCCAGATGAAGTGCTGTGATGCCCGTTTCCGCTGAAAAGCCGCAGACACCGAGCATACAAAGATCAGGCCGCACCAGTTCCGCATCGCGCAAAGCGCGTGCACCAACCGCCGCACTCACGCGACGATCAATAGGGCCGCCGATCATCACGACGTCGATCTTGTCTGACTGCAGAACAATAGCAGCAATGGAGGGCGTGTTGGTAACAACGGTGATCACATCACCCCGATCAGCCAAAAGTCGCGCAAGCGCCAGATTGGTTGAGGATGAATCCAGAAACACCGTCATGTTCGGCTCAATCAGAGCAGCCAGCGCAGCGGCAAGGGTTGTCTTGGCCTCCGGTCTTTCCGTATCACGTTCTGCGAGCGGCGCGTAAGAAGGAGCGGCCTTCAAAGCACCGCCATAGACGCGCTTGCAAAGCCCCGCCGCCGCCATCTCGCGGAGGTCACGGCGGATCGTGTCTTCCGAAACCCCGAATGACTCCGCAAGCTCGCTCGCCAATACGCGCCCGGACTGCTCAAGCAGCTCCTGAATACGCGCTTGTCTTTCGTCCAGTAATAGCTCTGTCATCGCTCGTTCCTGCCACCATGCATAAACGTGCATAAATCGGTAAAAACGTGCATAACAGATTTTTATGGCCATGCAAGCAAAAGAAAACGCCGCACCCTTTACAGGGGACGGCGTCAATCATTCTATGATGTGAAAGCTGGATCAGTCGGCGTAAACGACAAGCAAATCCTTCGCATCGATCTGTTCGCCGGGGCGCACAAGCACTTCTGCAATTGAGCCATCGCGTTCAGCACGCAGAGCCGTTTCCATCTTCATGGCTTCAATGGAAAGCAGCACATCACCTGCCTTCACGTTCTGGCCTTGTGCGGCAGCAACCGTGGACACAACGCCCGGCATCGGCGCGCCGACATGCTTGTCATTGCCTAGTTCCGCTTTGCGCTTAACACCACCCGACGCACCCTTGGCGCGGTTTGGCACCTTGACGCGGCGCGGCTGACCATTGAGCTCGAAGAACACAGTGACCATGCCCTTCTCGTCGGTCTCAGACATCGCCTGATTGACGATCACAAGCGTCTTGCCGCGTTCAAGATCAACGAAAACTTCTTCTTCCGGCTTCAAGCCATAGAAGTAAACCGGCGTTGGCAGGACACTGGTCGGGCCATAGTTTTCCTGTGCCGCCGCATAGTCGGTGAAGACCTTTGGATACATGAGATAAGAAGCAAATTCCTGATCCGTGATCTCGCGACCAAGTGTTTCCTCAATCGACTTGCGCTCGGCATCAAGGTCAGCGGCTGGAAGCAGCGAACCGGGACGTACCGTAAAAGGCTTTTCGTCTTTCAGCACTTTCTTCTGCAGCGATGTAGGCCAGCCCGATGGCGGCTGACCAAGATCACCACGCATCATCGACACAACCGAATCCGGGAAGGCAATGTCCTTGTCCGGGTTTTCGACATCGGCAACGGTCAGGTCCTGAGAGACCATCATCAACGCCATATCGCCCACCACCTTGGAGGACGGCGTGACCTTGACGATATCGCCAAACATGCGGTTCACATCGGCATAGGCCTGTGCCACTTCATGCCAGCGGGTTTCAAGACCCAGCGAACGCGCCTGTTCTTTGAGGTTCGTGAACTGACCGCCCGGCATTTCATGCAAGTACACTTCCGAAGCCGGTCCCTTGAGGTCGCTTTCAAAGGCCGCATACTGGTTGCGCACCGCTTCCCAATAGAAGGAAATGCGGCGGATCGTTTCCGTATCAAGACCCGGATCGCGTTCCGAACCATGCAGAGCTTCTACAATCGAACCAAGGCATGGCTGCGATGTATTGCCGGAGAAGGCATCCATTGCCGCATCAACCGCATCGACACCGGCATCAACCGCAGCAAGCACAGTCGCCGCCGAAATCCCCGACGTATCATGGGTGTGGAAATGGATCGGCAGATCGGTTTCCTCACGCAGCGCCTTAAACAGCACGCGTGCCGCCGCAGGCTTCAACAGACCCGCCATATCCTTGAGAGCGATAATATGCGCGCCAGCCTTTTCAACCTGCTTGGCCAGCTCGACATAATATTTTAGGTCGTATTTGGCGCGATCCGGATTGAGAATATCGCCCGTGTAGCAGATGGCCGCTTCACAAAGCTTGTTCTCTTCCAGCACCGCATCCATCGATACGCGCATGTTCTCGACCCAGTTGAGGCTGTCGAACACGCGGAACAGGTCCATGCCGCCACGCGCTGCTTCACGCACGAAATACTTCACCACATTGTCCGGGTAGGACTTGTAGCCAACGCCGTTCGCACCGCGCAGCAGCATTTGCAGCAGGATGTTTGGCGCGCCTTCGCGCACCATTGCCAGACGTTCCCATGGATCTTCAGTCAAAAAGCGCATCGACACGTCAAAAGTCGCACCGCCCCAGCACTCAAGCGAGAAGAGGTTTGGCAGCGCCTGCGCATAGGCATTGGCCACACGCGCAATATCATAGGTGCGCACACGCGTTGCCAGCAATGACTGATGCCCATCACGCATGGTCGTGTCGGTCAAGAGAACACGCTTTTCATTGCGCATCCATTCGGCAAACTTCTGCGGTCCAAGCTTGTCGAGCAGCTGCTTGGTGCCATTGACCACCGGACGATCACCAAACCACGGCACTATCGGCTTCGCTGCATCCTGCGATGGTTCTGCACGGCCCTTGGTTTCCGGATGACCATTGACAGTGACATCAGCCACATAGGTCAGAAGCTTGGTCGCGCGGTCCTGACGCTTCATATGCGTGAAAAGCTCAGGCGTCGTATCGATGAAGCGCGTCGTGTAATCATTCGACTGGAAACGCGGATGATTGATGATCGCTTCAACGAAGGTCAAGTTCGTCGCGACACCGCGAATACGGAATTCGCGCAACGCACGGTCCATACGGCGAATAGCTTCAATCGGTGTCGAACCCGACGCCGTAACCTTCACCAGCAGCGGATCATAATAACGCGTGATGACCGCACCCGAATAGGCCGTGCCGCCATCAAGACGAATGCCAAAGCCCGAAGCCGAGCGATAGGCCTGAATGCGTCCATAATCCGGGACGAAATTCTGCTCAGGGTCTTCGGTGGTGATACGGCACTGCAGCGCATGACCGTTCAGGCGAATATCCTTCTGCTCCGGCACCCCTGATTCCGGCGTTCCGATAGCATAGCCTTCCAGAATATGAATCTGCGCCTTGACGATATCGATACCCGTCACTTCTTCCGTGACAGTATGCTCCACCTGAATGCGCGGATTAACTTCGATGAAGTAAAACGCACCGGTATCGGCATCCATAAGGAACTCGACCGTACCCGCACCAATATAATCGGTGGCGTGGGCGATCTTCAGGCCATAGCCTGCCAGTTCCTGACGCTGCGCATCATTCAGGTAAGGTGCTGGCGCACGCTCCACAACCTTCTGGTTACGGCGCTGGATCGAGCAATCGCGCTCATAAAGATGAACCGCATTGCCATGCGTATCGCCCAGAATCTGCACTTCAACGTGACGCGCACGCTCGACGAGCTTTTCGAGATAGACTTCATCCTTGCCGAAAGCTGCTTTGGCTTCGCGCTTGGCTTCCGTCACTTCACGATCAAGATCTTCCTCGGCACGAATGGCGCGCATACCGCGACCACCGCCACCCCATGATGCTTTCAGCATCAACGGATAGCCGATTTTGGCTGCGAGCTTCTTCACTTCCGCTATATCGTCCGGCAGCGGATCGGTCGCAGGCACAACCGGAACGCCAATCTCAATTGCGAGATTACGCGCAGCTACCTTGTTACCGAGACGGCGCATGGTTTCAGGCTTCGGGCCAATGAAGATGATGCCGTTCTCAGCACAAGCATCGGCAAATTCGGGGCTTTCCGACAAAAGGCCATAGCCTGGATGAATGGCATCAGCACCTGAAAGCTTGGCAACGCGGATGACTTCATCAATCGACAGATAGCTTTCAATCGGTCCGAGATCACGCGCGAGATGCGGTCCACGACCGACCTGATAGCTTTCATCTGCTTTAAAGCGATGCAGTGAGAGTTTATCTTCCTCTGCCCATATGGCCACCGTTTTTATGCCAAGCTCATTGGCTGCACGGAACACGCGGATAGCGATTTCGGAACGGTTGGCGACCAGAATTTTACGGATGGACAAGGCAGAACTCCCACACTGCAATGATCGGTATGGCTTTGATTAGCCTGCAATCTAAGCAAGCGCAAACAAACTGTGCAACTGCGATACAAAAACAAAATGCCCGACCAAAAGTCGGGCATCCTGCCAAAATTTGAAGCAAATTTTGCTAATATATGAGGCAATCTGCACAGTATTACTGGCTAAATAGTACATTCAGCCAATTGAACACTGTTCAGAAATCACTTTTATAGGTGAGTCTGCCTCTTTCAGTCTTATTTCTTCTGGAAGTAGTTATATTTTCCATCGTCGCCCTTGCGCCATTCGAACATGACATAAGGTGAAAGGCTTGGATCACCTTTTGCATCATAAGAGACGTCACCGAGCACCGTCTTGAACGGACCCTTGGCCTTCATGGCTTCAGCAACCGACTGCGGATCGTTGTTTCCGGCAGCATTGGCTGCATCAACCAGCGACTGCACACCTGCATAAGCGTAGAAGGTATAGGCTTCCGGCTCAAAACCCTTGTCGCGGAACGCCTTGATCAGATCAGCGTTAGCTGCATCATCGCGCGGATCCGGGCCGAACGTATTCAGAACACCCGCAACCGCATCGCCAGCAATCGAAGCCAGCTCGTTGGAAACAATGCCGTCACCGGAGATGAACTGTGCCTTCAGACCCTGATCGGCCATCTGACGAATGATAAGGCCTGCTTCCGGATGCATACCGCCCCAATAGACGGCAGTAATGCCTGCAGCCTTCATCTTGGAAATCAGCGCTGAGAAATCCTTATCGCCCTGATTAACGCCTTCATACAGCGTCTCTTCCTTGCCATTGGCATTGAGCGACTTCTTGGTTTCATCTGCAAGACCCTGACCGTAAGGGGTCTTGTCATGCAGGATCGCGACTTTGCCGTCCTTGTAGGTATCGGCAATGTATTTGCCCGCAACGATGCCCTGCTGATCATCACGACGGCAGGTGCGGAAGGTGTTCCACAATTCGCGTTCAGTGAAGGTTGGGTTGGTCGTACCGGGCGCAATCATCAGCACGCCGTTTTCAGCGTAAATATCGGAGGTTGGAATGCTGACGCCCGAATTGAAATGGCCGATCACGAATTGCACGCCGTCACCGACGAACTTATTCGCAACCGAAATCCCCTGACGTGGATCGGCAGCATCATCGCCATAAACGATCGTGATCTGCTCGCCGTTCATGCCGCCCTTGGCATTGGCTTCTGCCACAGCCGCTTCAACGCCGCGCTTGATCTGGTCTCCATAAGCCGCCTGACCACCGGTCAATGGTGCGCCAACGCCCAGCAGCACATCAGCAAACGACGCTCCGCCCATCGCAACCAAAGCGGAAAGGCACACACCACAGAATAAGGATTTTTTCATTTCAGTTACTCCCATTGAACCACGATCTCCGGACTGAATTCCGGAGCCGCCAATTCCACTGGAAGAGAGTTTTTCATACCCCGTGCGAGAGACAGGCCTGATGCTATGAATTGACAATCCATGCACCCAACGCTTCCCGACACCCTCGCCCCTCCTCCAGGGAACGAATTGCCAACCGTGCTTTACGCCAAACAATGTCGTTGCATTAGGTAAAATGGCTTTGATCAGTATTGTCCATCCTCATTAATATCTAAATTTGATGCTTTTTCCGCATGATGTCATGAATTTAAAGTTTTCGTAAAATAAAAATGCCCGGCATATAGCCGGGCACTTTTCTTAGAGACGTAATAATACAGACAGAGACTTACTGCTGAATGTAATTATATTTCCCGTCTGCACCCTTTTCCCACTTATACATTACGTAACCTGGGAGTTTCGGGTCGCCCTTGGCATCATAGGAAAGATCACCAAGCACAGTTGGGAACGGACCTTTTTCCTTCAACGCCTTAGCAATTTCCTGTGGGTCGTTGCTGCCAGCTGCCTTTGCAGCACCTGCCAGAGACTGAACAGCCGCATAGGAGTAGAGCGTGTAGGCTTCTGGTTCAAAGCCTGCGTCGCGGAACTTCTTGACGAGATCAGCATTGGCTGGGTTGTTGCGTGGATCTGGGCCAAATGTGTTCAACGTGCCTTCAACAGCTGGACCTGCAATCGAAGCCAGCTCGTTGGAAACGATACCGTCACCCGAAATGAACTGAGCTTTCAGACCCTGATCAGCCATCTGACGGATGATGAGACCGGCTTCCGGATGCAGACCACCCCAATAAACGACGGTGACGCCTGCCTGCTTCATCTTGGCGATGAGTGCAGAGAAGTCCTTCTCACCGACGTTCACGCCTTCATAAAGGGCTTCCTTGGCGCCGAGCTCGTTGAGCTTCTTCTTGGTTTCATCGGCAAGACCCTGACCATAAGGGGTCTTATCGTGGATCACAGCAATCTTCGCGTCCTTGAAGTTGTCGAAGATATACTGACCGGCAACGATGCCCTGCTGATCGTCACGGCCGCAGGTACGGAACGTGTTCCACAGGTCGCGCTCGGTATAGACCGGGTTGGTCGCTGCTGGCGAAATTTCGAGAATACCGTTTTCGGCATAGACTTCAGACGCCGGGATCGAAACACCGGAGTTGAAGTGGCCGATCACGTATTTCACGCCATCAGCGGCAAACTTGTTTGCAACCGAAATACCCTGCTTTGGATCCGACACGTCGTCACCGAGCGTAATCGAGATCTTTTCGCCGTTGATGCCACCAGCATCATTGATTTCCTTGATGGCTGCTTCCGCACCCTTCTGGATCTGCGCGCCATACACAGCGTTTGGACCAGTCAGCGGTGCGCCGATGCCCAAAAGTACATCTGCCCAAGCCGAGCCACTGAAAGCCATCACCGCTGCAAGAGCAACGCCTGAGAAAAGCGATTTCTTCATTACTTGAACTCCCGATTATAGTTACCCCGAACGATGTTTTTGCATCGCTTTATTATCTTGCTGATTTGCCAGCAATATCTACGCTGAACCTGTTTTTCAGCGTGATCTTTTTAAAGAAGCTCCGCCGCCAGAGCATTTTGAGTTTTCTATTTTATCAGAGGAAATGCTCTGAATTATTGTTTTTAAGCAGTCCCCCAAAACCGGTTCCCACTTCTGGGGGACATGCTCTCACGGCGAAGCTTCGAATTATTTTGCCTTCCAGCTAAGTGGTGAAGCTTTTTCATAGAGCCAGTTATACTGGCGCACCATTTGTTTGGTGCGCGTATAACGATAGCCGATCGTACCGATGACCATCAGCACGATCACATCAACCAGATAGTAGTGCAGCGAAAGCAGCGTGCCCTCAAACAGCGCATAGTGGATAAACCGCACGGCTGCGCCCAAAGGGATCAGATAGAGCAAAAGCTGCGGATAGGTCCGCCATGTCTGTGCGCAGGCACGGCCTGTCATCCAGGCAGCCCAGCCACCCAGAAGGCAGGTGATGAGAAAAAACAGCCAGAATGACGGTTCTTCGTAGAGAATTCCCTGCATGATTTTTCTCCTTAATGCCTTCCGCCTTCGAGATAGGCGGCACGCACTTCCGGGTCAGCCAGCAGTTCGCGGCCAGCGCCGCTCATTGTGATTGATCCATTGACCATAACATAGCCGCGATCAGCTAGCTTCAGCGCACCGAAAGCATTCTGCTCGACGAGAAACACTGTGAGACCCTGCGTGCGGTTGAGTTCCTTGATCGCTTCGAAGATCTGCTTGACGATCAGAGGAGCAAGACCCAGTGACGGCTCGTCAAGAAGCAGAAGCTTCGGACGGGCCATCAGCGCGCGCGCAATCGCCAGCATCTGCTGTTCACCACCCGAAAGTGTGCCGCCACGCTGATTGATACGCTCCTTCAGACGCGGGAAAAGTTCGAACATCAGCGCAACATCTTCCTCGAAATATTGCTGATGATCGAGGCTCGCACCCATCTGCAGGTTTTCGAGCACTGTCATGCGCGGGAAAATGCGGCGACCTTCCGGCGATTGTGCAATTCGCAGCTTCGCAATCTCATGCGGCGGCATTGACGTAATGTCCTTGCCGCCGAAAAGAATGCGGCCAGTACGAGCGCGCGGCGAACCGAAGATGGTCATCATGAGTGTGGACTTGCCAGCACCGTTGGCGCCAATCAGCGCTACGATTTCACCCTCGTTGACTGTCAGGTCGATGCCCTTGAGTGCGCGGATGTTGCCGTAATAGGTCTCGACCTTTTCGACGGCCAGAAGCGGTTGCTTTGTTTGCATAGTGTCAGCCGTCATCATTCAGCTCCCTTCTTGGGCTTTGCCGGAGCTTTGGCGCTTTTCGTGCCTTTAGGGGCTCTGGCTGCCTTTGCGGGAGCAGTCTTATGGCTCGTAGGGACATCTCCGGCTTCAACACGGGTTGAAAACTCGGTGGCCTGACCCGAAGCAAGTTGTGCTGCCTGCCCCACCCAGTCTTCGCGGGCAATGCGACCGTCGAATTCCAGATAGGTTTCAGCCTGAACGATGTCAGCTTCAGTCCAGGCGGCAATCTGATCAAAATGATAGATGCCGTGCTCGTTGAGCTTCTTCTCGTTGACTTCACCGATGCCCTTGATGAGCGTCAGATTATCAGGCTTGCCATCACGCGCTGCGGCCAATCCGCCTGCAAAACGAACGGCCTCTTCAGCCTTTTCTTCCTCGATTGCCTCTACAGCAAGCTGAGTTGCGATAAAGTCTGCAGGATCGCCAGTGCCCGGCTTGTCCGCTTCCTCGATCAATTCTGCGATCTCATCGTCATCAACGCCGAGATAGGCGGCGATAACGCGTGGATCGTTGCGCACTGCTTCCGGTGAGCCGTCAGAGATCTTTGTGCCGTATTCAAGCACGATCACATGATCGGAAATTTCCATAACCACTGACATATCGTGTTCGATCAACAGGATCGACGTGCCGGTTTCCTTGCGAATATCGAGCAGCAGCTTGTTGAGCTCTGCCGATTCACGAGGATTAAGACCCGCGGCCGGCTCATCGAGGCAGAGAATTTCTGGCTCAGTGCACATGGCGCGCGCAATTTCCAGACGGCGTTGATCGCCATAAGGCAGATCGCCAGCCGGGTCGTCCGCACGATCAATGAGATTGATCTTCTCAAGCCAGTAGCGCGCTTTTTCGACCGCTGCCTTGGCGGCTTTCTTATAGCCCGGCAGACCCAGAAGACCGAGGATCGTGTAACCTGACGAACGCATCAGCACGTTGTGCTGTGCGACAAGCAGGTTTTCCAGCACGGTCAGCCCCGAGAACAGACGAATGTTCTGGAACGTACGTGCAACGCGGGCATCCTGCGTAATCTTGAAATCGGGCAGGCGTTCCAAAAGGAACTTTTCGCCCGTATTCCGGTTCATCGTCAGCATACCGCCGGTTGGCTTGTAGAAGCCGGTGATGCAGTTAAAGACCGTCGTCTTGCCCGCACCGTTAGGACCGATGATGGCTGTGATGTCGCCGCGCTTCACATCGAAGCTCAGATCATTGATCGCGACGAGACCACCAAAGCGCATCGACAGATGCTCAACTGTAAGAATGGTGTCTTTCGAACCATTGCCAGCCATAATTTTTGTCTCCGCCATCAGCCGTGCCCTTCCTTGGTAAAGGCACCCGACACCAACTTATTCTGATTGAGGAACGCGCTCGGTTCTCGGCTTCCGACAAATCCGCGCGGTTTCCAGACCATGACGACCACCATGGCAAGACCGAAGATCAGCATACGGTAGAGTTCAGGTGTGAAGTTGGCGCCGAAAATAGCTTTCAGGAAGCCCATTTCACGCAGGATTTCCGTGCCGCCGATCATAACGATTGCAGCAATCGCAATACCGACGAGCGACCCCATACCGCCAAGAACGACGATAGCAAGAATGACTGCGGATTCAAGGAACACGAAGGATTCCGGACTGACAAAACCCTGACGGGCAGCGAAGAAGGAACCCGCAAAACCACCGAACATCGCACCCGTCGCAAAAGCGGTGAGCTTGGTTGTGGTGGTATTGATGCCGAGTGAACGGCAGGCGATTTCATCTTCGCGCAGCGCTTCCCATGCGCGACCGACAGGCATACGACGCAAACGGATCGTAACGAGAGCCGTAATCAGCGCGAGTATGAGGATCACATAATAGAGGAAGAACTTGTAGTGAGCAGCCGAGAATGTCAGGCCGAAATAGGCGGCAAAGCCGTCTTTGCTGGCATTGAAAGGCAGACCGAAGAAGGTTGCCTTGGCGATACCGGAAATACCGAACGTACCCTTAGTGAGATCCGTCCAGTTGATAAGGACAAGTCGGATAATTTCACCAAAAGCCAGCGTCACGATGGCGAGATAGTCACCGCGCAGACGCAAGACCGGGAAGCCGAGAATAACACCCCAGGTCGCAGCCAGAATGCCTGCAATCGGCAGCAACATCCAAAAGGACAGACCAAAATATGCCGAAAGAAGCGCGTAGGAATATGCACCCACAGCGTAGAAAGCGACATAGCCGAGATCGAGAAGGCCAGCGAGGCCAACCACGATATTAAGGCCCCAGGCCAGCATCACATAGATGAGGATCTGGACGCCGAAATTGTCGACCCACTTCAACGATCCCTGCCAACCAAGCATGGTAACGATCAGGACCGGGTAGACGAAAAGAAACACCACACCAATTTTTGAGAAATGAGCGCGGAAGAAAGACGGCGCTTCAGCAGCCACCACAGGGCGGCTTGCTTTTGCGAATTTGCGAGCCTCAAGCGTGGGCTGCAGGAACGCGATAAAGGCAAAGCGACCAAAAGCCGCCAAAGCCACCAGAATTGCCAGCGCCCCCCAGCGCTGCTGCAACACCAGCTCGTTATTGATGTTCTGATCGGTCTTGAAACCAACGATCAGAATGAAAAGTCCCAAAGCCACAAGACCGGCAATGAACCCTTCACGAATGGCCCGGGCAAAAAGGGAATCCGGGCGTGAACCTGTTTGTACGGCCATGATTACACCTTTTCGACTTCAGGACGGCCAAGAATGCCGGACGGCATGAAGATGAGCACGATGGCAAGGATCGAGAACGCGGCAACATCCTTGTAATCGATCGAGAAATAAGCCGACCACAATGCTTCAATGAGACCGATGAGCAAGCCACCAACCACTGCACCCGGCAGCGAGCCAATCCCACCCAGAACGGCCGCCGTAAACGCCTTGACGCCAGGAATGAACCCGTCAGCAAAGGAAATAACACCGTAGAAGGAGAGGTAAAGCGTACCGGCAACGGCCGCCAACATGGCACCCATCACGAAGGTCAGCGAAATAACGCGGTCGACATTGATGCCAAGAAGCGCGGCCATCTTGCGGTCCTGCTCGCAGGCACGCTGCGCACGACCAAGCGATGTTCGATTGACGATATACCAGAATATCGTCAGCAGCACCGCCGTCACCACGATGACCACGATCTGCTTGAGCGAGATCGTCACGTTGGTTCCGAAAATATTGTAGGAGCCCGTCAGGAGCTGAGGCACCGGCTTGTTGCGCGGACCCTGCGTGACCTGAACGAAGTTCGACAATGCAATCGACATACCGATCGCTGTGATCAGCGGCGCGAGACGGAACGATCCACGCAGCGGCCGATAAGCAGCCCGCTCAATCGTCCAGCTCCAGAGCCCCGTCAGAAGCATTGCAACAACCATCATCAGCAGAAGCATGAGCGCAATTGGCAGCGCTCCGATGAATGTTGTGATGATTAGAAAAACAATCAGCGCCATAAAGGCGCCGAGCATAAAGACATCGCCATGTGCAAAGTTGATCATGCCGATAATGCCGTAGACCATCGTATAGCCGATGGCGATCAGGCCATAGATCGATCCGAGCGCGAGCCCGTTGATCACCTGCTGGAAGAAATATTCCATCGAGAAGCCACCCATTTAACTCTACCCGGTATTATTGCCGCATCATTATTTCGTGCGACTTCTGTTTATTCCCGGATAATTACACCTAACGGCTGTATAAAGGAATGCAAGCCCCTTTTGTCTCAGACAAAAGACTAATGACTTCATTCCTCCACAAACTAGTTATGTCCCCTAAAAAGGGCCCTGTATATATACTTTTCTCCTAATTCGGGCCCGTTATTCCATAATTTCCCCAACGCGTCACAGACAAAAAATAGGGAGCGTCTCCCTATTTTTGCCTACCGTACCCGTTTTACGCAACAGTGAATCCGTGTGCAAACGGATCACGGTCATCAATGAAGATCGTATTGTAGCCCGTCATGCGTGCCCAACCGGCAATTGAAGGGATAATTCCGGTGCCGCCAGCGACCTCCACGGCGCGTTCAACACGGCCATGAAACAGCGAACCAATGATGGATTCATGCACGAAATCATCACCCGGTTTCAGCTTTCCTTTGGCAGCAAGCTGCGCCATACGGGCAGAAGTGCCGGTTCCACAAGGCGAACGGTCGATTGCCTTGTCGCCATAGAAAACGGCATTGCGCGCATGAGCTTCAGGATGTGTCGGCTCGCCGGTCCAGAGAATATGCGTCAGACGATTAATGTCTGGAAGGTCTGGATGCTGGAATTTATATTTCTCATTCAGGCGTTGACGAAGCACCGGACTCCAGGCAATTAGCTGCAGCGCGGAATAATCTTTCATGTCGCTGTAATTTTCTTGCGGCTCTACGATTGCGTAGAAGTTTCCGCCATATGCAACATCGACTTTAATTGGTCCGAGATCAGGGCATTCCACTTCCAATCCTTCGGCATAAAGGAAGGCTGGAACGTTGGTCAGCCGCACGCGGTCGACATATTGACCATTCTGCTCATATTCGATTGCCACCAGACCGGCAGGCGTATCGAGGTTGAGCTTTCCGGGTGTCTTTGGCGTTACAAGCCCTTGCTCGATAGCCATTGTCACAGTGCCGATTGTGCCATGACCGCACATTGGCAGACAGCCGGATGTTTCAATAAACAACACAGCTACATCGCAATCCGGACGTGTCGGTGGATAAAGAATGGAGCCGGACATCATGTCATGACCACGCGGTTCGAACATCAGACCCGTGCGGATCCAGTCATACTCACGCAAGAAATGTGCGCGCTTTTCCATCATGTTCGAACCTTCAAGGTTCGGGCCACCGCCAGCAACCAGACGCACTGGATTGCCGCAGGTATGTCCGTCGACGCAGAAAAATGAATGTCTTGCCATGATGGTCAGTTCCGAAAACGTTGTGGCTTGAAAGGTTCGATATCGACAGCCGGCGCAGAACCCGTGATCAGGTCACAGATAATCCTGCCTGTCGCCGCTGATTGTGTGAGGCCAAGATGGCCATGGCCGAAGCCGTAATAGATATTTCCGCCTGCAGAGGCACGACCGATAACGGGCATAGAGTCTGGCATAGACGGTCGATACCCCATCCATTGCCGCCCACCCTCAATCTTCAATCCCGGCAGGAACATGGAGGCCTTTTTCAGCATTGCAGCTGAACGGGCATAATTGGGCGGCAACTGAAGGCCACCAAACTCCACCGCACCACCTACACGCAAGCCAGTCGCCATCGGCGTGATTACAAAACCATGGCCTGGGAAAGTCAGCTGGCGCTTAACATCAAAACTGCCAACCGGAAGCGTCGTGTTATAGCCACGCTCCGTATCGAGCGGCACTGCATCGCCAAATCCTTGCGCAAGATTCTTTGACCAGGCTCCAGCCATCAGCACCAGATGCGCAGCCCTTATCTCGGTGCCGTCCTCCAGATGAACCGTCGCACCGCCATGTTGGCTGGCGGCATGTTTCACTTTCGCATGAAGGAAACGCGCACCTTTGCTTTCAGCATATGCCCAGATAGCCTGACCGAAGAGCTTCGGATCACTGACATTCTTCCAGCCCGGAACAAACGTGCCGGCCACAAAACGAGGATCAAGCCCCGGCTGCAGCTCCTTCAAGCGGGTTCCACGCACATGCTCATAAGCGATACCGGCCTTTGCCTTTGCATCCCAGCCGGGTTGCGACGCAGCAAGTTCGGCTTCACTTTCATAAAGTTCCAGATTGCCATCTTCCTGCAAACGGTCGCGTAAGCCCGCTCTATCGATCAGCCCCAGCATCTCGCGTTGCGCAAGTTGCATCATATTGCCCTGGGCAACCGTGGTCTTCTCAAGAGCTTCCGCGCTGCTTGCACGCCAGAAGCGATAAAGCCAGGGGATCATCTTTGGAAAGTAAGAGGGGCGGATCGTGAAAGGTCCGAGCGGGTCCATAAGCCAGCCCGGAACCTTACCCATAACACCTTTGGAGGCCATCGGTAGTATGTCGGAGAAGGCGAGTGCCGCCGCATTCCCTGAACTCGTTTCCTCGCAAATCCCGCTTCGATCAATCACAAGAACTTCGCGCCCTGATTCGGCAAGAAGTGCTGCCGTAGCCACGCCGACAATGCCGCCACCAATAATGACGATGTCGCGCTGCCTACTGGGATCAAATTTCATTTATGCGCGGCTCCCGACCGGTCTTGTATATTCGCCTTAGCTTATAAGGCTGACGTAAGTTCACGCCAGCTGCACTGGTTTTGTCCATCCATTTTTTGGAATGACACCATGCAAAAAGCCCGTTATCGATGATATTCGCACAACGCCTGCATTGTTATTATTTTTTAACGGCGCACCGCCCATCATTGATATATCAGAGATATATCTGTAGGGTCAAAAGATGTCAATCGCATAGTATGAGGCTTCAATCTGCATGGAACATGCAAGGGTCCACGAGAAAGTTGCAAAAGGCAGCGCAGCGCTGACAGATAGCTGGGGCAGTGAAAGCCTTGCCGAGCAAGCTTATCGTTTGCTGGAGCGCTCGATCGTAACGCTTGAACTGGAACCTGGCTCAGTCGTCAATGAGCGCACATTGATTGAACTGACAGGAATGGGCCGCACGCCGATCCGCGAAGCCATACAACGGCTCGCCTGGGAAGGGCTTGTCGAAGTCCGCCCGCGTTCCGGCATCGCCATCACGCAGATCGATCCCAAGGATTTCTCAAAAGTGCTCGATGCCCGGGAAGGTGTCGAGCGTGTTTTGGCGCGTGATGCCGCACGCTTTGGCACTCCGCGCGACTACGAACGCTTACAAGCGGCAGCCGACGCAATGCGCGAGGCTATTCCGTCAGAAGATGTTTCGCTGTTTTTAGATGCGGATAAGGCCTTCGACATCGTGCTCGGCTCAGCTGCCAGTAATCCCTATGCCACGCGTCTTGCGGCACCGCTGCAAACCCACAGCCGTCGATTCTGGTTCAGACTACGCCCATCGACCGGCATTACCGGTTCTGCCAATGCCCATGCAACGCTGATCGAAGCAATCATTTCCCGCGAACCAGACCGGGCAAGCGACACAGCTAGCGAGCTGATGTCCTATCTGCGAACGCTTGCACCATAAGCCTAGTGTTCTCAGGCAGCGCCCAAGGCGTTTCGCGCATGGGCCACTGCGTCCATGTCCACTGTTGTGGTTGATCTTGTATCGAAAATAAGACCATCATCCGTACCGATATCATTTACGGCTCTCGCATAAAAATGCCGGGAGCCGTGACTCATATCGAGTGTCTGAACTGAAGCGATAGAAAGAATGGCCAAAAGGCCCAAAACTGCCTGCGACGAATAACGCATCTCCAACGCTCCGCCTTGAAATTTGACGGATGAAATTAAGCGCTAGCTGATGTTCGAATGATGGCAAAGTTCAGCTTTAGAGGTGGCGGCAATTCACAAAACTGAGAGCGACAACTGCGTTAATGCGCTTTGTTCATCGAGTCGGACATTTTGCGCATAACTTTTAGAGCCACAGTTAGCTCTTCGTCGCTGACACCTTCAAGCAGATCAGCACGCACATCGCCAGCAAGCTTCACCACCTGCTCTGCCAGAGACTTGCCTTCTTCAGTCATCACAATACGTTTGGCACGACGATCGCCTTCGACCGCCTGACGTTCGACAAAAGACTGACGTTCCAGACCGTCGATCAGGCGAACCATGGTCGCGTTCTCGATCTCGAGCACTTCCGCTAATTCTTTCTGATAAAGGCCTTCCTGCTCAATCAATGTGAGAAGGGTGCGCGCACGCGCCAGCGTCAGGCCGCGTTCTTTAACCCGAGCATCAAATAATGTCCGCAGTCTACGATTGACCTTCGCCATGGCATCGATCATTTCCGCGCTGAGATCTGCTCTGCTCATAATGAAAGCCTTATATTAGTGACCTAACAATTAACTAATGAGATAAATGGCCAGCACACGGTTTTCAAGCGATCATACCAAACTCACGCAAGCGTGATGGTATAAGCACGGTCAGTCGCCCAGTTGACCGATAATTTCCCGCTCACAGTAGTGTTCAAAAAAGAAAAGCGGGCCGAAGCCCGCTTTCTTAAACATTCGCTTAGGGTAGCCGAAGCCTAACCTTTTCAGGCCGGAAGGACCGTACCCTGCAACGTCATCAGCTGATGCAGGAAAATCTCTGCCTTCGTGCGATGTTCGTTCGTCGAAGCGTCTTCGAGATGCTTGCGAGCAATTTCGATGCGCTTCTGAATATCAGCGGGATCGACGTCATCAACATGCGTGGCGGATTCCGCGAGAATGGTGCAGCCCTGCGGGGTAATGTCGGCAAAGCCGCCAAAAACCACATAGGCGTCAGACTTGCCGTCGCTCAGCTTCACCGAAACGACACCCGGCATGATCGTCGTCATCAGCGGCGAATGACCTGCGAGAGCCGTCAGGTAGCCTTCACTGCCCGGAATGACGACTTCCGTCACCTGTGCGGAAAGCAGGAGGCGTTCTGGCGACACGAGTTCGAATTGGAAAGCTTGAGCCATGGTTCTCACTTAAATTTCTAGAGCTTGATCCCGAATGCAAACCGGCTTCCGGAAAAGATCATACTCAAACAAATGAACAGGCATTTTCGGCGGGCTTGAGAGCCCGCCGAAAACTCAATTCATTAAGCGGCTTCAGCAGCCAGCTTCTTCGCCTTTTCGATCGCTTCTTCAATCGAGCCAACCATGTAGAAGGCTGGTTCTGGAAGATGATCGTATTCACCTGCGCAAAGACCCTTGAAGCCCTTGATGGTGTCGGCGAGGTCAACCAGCTTGCCTGGCGAACCGGTGAACACTTCAGCAACGAAGAACGGCTGCGACAGGAAGCGTTCGATCTTACGAGCGCGCGCAACGGTCAGCTTATCTTCTTCCGACAGTTCGTCCATGCCGAGGATGGCGATGATGTCCTGAAGCGACTTGTAGCGCTGCAGGATCGACTGAACCTGACGGGCAACATTGTAGTGTTCTTCACCGACGATCATTGGATCGAGCATACGCGAGGTGGATTCCAGAGGATCCACAGCCGGGTAAATACCCTTTTCAGCGATCGAACGGTTGAGCGTTGTGGTCGCGTCCAAGTGAGCGAACGACGTTGCCGGTGCAGGGTCGGTCAAATCGTCGGCAGGAACGTAAATTGCCTGAACCGAAGTAATCGAACCCTTGGTCGTCGTGGTGATGCGTTCCTGCATCGCGCCCATGTCGGTTGCCAGCGTTGGCTGATAACCCACAGCGGAAGGAATACGGCCCAGAAGTGCCGAAAGTTCCGAACCAGCCTGCGTGAAGCGGAAGATGTTGTCCACGAAGAACAGAACGTCCTGGCCCTTGTCACGGAAGTTTTCAGCAACCGTCAGACCCGACAGAGCAACGCGAGCGCGCGCACCCGGAGGCTCGTTCATCTGACCGTAAACAAGTGCGGCCTTCGAGCCTTCACCGCCACCGAGCTTGTTAACGCCCGATTCGATCATTTCGTGGTAAAGGTCGTTACCTTCACGGGTACGTTCACCAACGCCTGCGAATACGGAGTAACCACCGTGCGCCTTAGCAACGTTGTTGATCAGTTCCATGATGAGAACGGTCTTGCCAACGCCCGCACCGCCGAACAGACCAATCTTACCACCCTTTGCGTAAGGAGCGAGAAGGTCAACAACCTTGATGCCCGTTACGAGGATTTCAGCTTCGGTCGACTGTTCGATGTACTCAGGAGCTTCCTGGTGAATCGCGCGACGTGCAGTGGTCTTGATCGGACCTGCTTCGTCAACTGGCTCACCAATAACGTTCATGATACGGCCAAGCGTTTCTTCGCCAACCGGAACCATGATCGGGTTGCCCGTGTCGCGTACTTCGTGACCACGGACGAGACCTTCGGTCGAGTCCATAGCAATCGTGCGAACGGTGTTTTCGCCCAGGTGCTGTGCAACTTCAAGAACCAGACGGTTGCCGAGGTTGTCGGTTTCCAGAGCGTTGAGGATCAGCGGGAGCTGACCGTCTTCGAACTGTACGTCGACAACAGCGCCGATGACCTGAGTGATCTTGCCTACTGCACCGGTCGTTGCTGCCTTAGGAGCTGCGTCAGCCTTAGCGGCGGCCGCCTTAGCTGGAGCAGTCTTGGCTGGAGCCTTCTTGGCTGGAGCCTTGGCCGCAGCTGGCTTCGCTTCGGCCGCGGCGGTAGTTTTCGGGGTCGCTGCTTTTGCCATCGATCCTTTTACCTTCCGATTAGAGCGCTTCCGCGCCCGAAATGATTTCGATCAGTTCCTTGGTGATCTGAGCCTGACGCTGACGGTTATACGTGATCGACAACTTGTTGATCATGTCACCGGCGTTACGCGTCGCATTGTCCATTGCGCTCATCTTCGCGCCCATTTCGCCCGCCACATTTTCCAGCAGAGCGCGGAAAATCTGGACCGAAATATTGCGCGGGATCAGCGTGCTCAGGATCGCCGCAGGATCAGGTTCGTACTCATAAATCGCATCGCCTGCAGTATCCGCCTGCTCAGCATTTCCAGCCGAAGCCGGAATGATCTGCTGTGCGGTCGGAATCTGTGCGATCACCGACTTGAACTCGGAATAGAACAGCGTGCAGACATCAAATGCGCCCTGTTCAAACAGTTCAATGATCTTGTGGCCGATCTGGTCGGCATGCACAAAAGCAAGCTGTTTGACTTCACGCAGATTGACATGGTCAATGATCAACGAAGCAAATTCACGACGCAGAATGTCTGCACCTTTTTTACCGATCGTCAGAATCTTGACTGTCTTGCCTTCAGCGAGGAGCTTGCGGGCATGATCACGCGCATAACGCGCAATCTGCGAGTTGAAACCGCCGCAAAGGCCACGTTCTGCAGTAGCGACGACGAGCAGATGCACGTCGTCTTTACCTGTACCAGCCATCAAAGCCGGTGCATCTTCACCGCTCACGTTCTGCGCGATGTTAGCGAGAACGGCGCCCATGCGCTGCGAATAAGGCCGTGCAGCCTCCGCAGCTTCCTGGGCACGGCGCAGCTTCGCCGCGGCGACCATCTGCATCGCCTTGGTGATTTTCTGCGTCGCCTTGACCGAGGCGATACGGTTTCTCAGATCCTTTAGTGAAGGCATCCGTTCATCCCGTCACAAAGTTCAAGCAAAAGACTTGGCGAACGCGTCGACCGCTGCCTTGAGCTTTGCTTTGATGTTGTCGGTGAGTGCCTTTTCGTCGCGGATCGCGTCGAGAACATCCTTGTGCTCGGTGCGCAGCGAAGAAAGAAGACCTGCTTCGAACTTGCCAACCTGGTTGACGGCGATCTTATCGAGATAGCCATTCACGCCAGCGTAAATCACGGCAACCTGTTCTTCCGTCTTGAGCGGCGAGAACTGTGGCTGCTTGAGAAGTTCGGTCAGGCGTGCACCGCGGTTAAGCAGACGCTGAGTCGAAGCATCAAGATCCGAACCGAACTGAGCAAATGCTGCCATTTCACGATACTGGGCGAGTTCACCCTTAATCGAACCGGCAACCTGCTTCATGGCCTTGATCTGAGCGGACGAACCAACGCGGGAAACCGACAGACCGACGTTAACAGCCGGACGGATACCCTGATAGAACAGGTTGGTTTCGAGGAAGATCTGGCCGTCGGTGATCGAGATCACGTTGGTCGGAATGAACGCGGAAACGTCGTTGCCCTGCGTTTCGATGACTGGCAGAGCCGTCAGCGAACCAGCGCCGTTTTCGTCGTTGAGCTTTGCAGCGCGCTCAAGAAGACGCGAGTGCAGATAGAAAACGTCGCCTGGGTAAGCTTCACGGCCCGGAGGACGACGAAGCAGAAGTGACATCTGACGATAAGCAACAGCCTGCTTGGAAAGATCGTCATAGCCGATCAGAGCGTGCTGGCCATTGTCACGGAAATATTCACCGATAGCGCAGCCTGCAAATGGTGCAAGGTACTGCATCGGAGCCGGATCGGAAGCGGTAGCCGCGATCACGACGGAATATTCGAGAGCGCCGCGTTCTTCGAGAACCTTAACGAACTGAGCAACAGTCGAACGCTTCTGGCCGATAGCAACGTAAACGCAATAAAGCTTTTCGCTGTCTGGGCCGTTGTCGTGGATTGGCTTCTGGTTAAGGAAGGTATCGAGAATGATAGCAGTCTTGCCGGTCTGACGGTCACCGATGACCAGCTCGCGCTGACCACGACCAACAGGGATCAGAGCGTCAACAGCCTTGAGGCCGGTCGACATTGGCTCATGAACCGACTTACGCGGAATGATGCCCGGTGCCTTAACGTCGACGCGGCGACGCTCAGTAGCAACGATTGGGCCCTTGCCGTCGATTGGATTGCCGAGAGCATCGACAACGCGGCCGAGCAGGCCTGGACCGACTGGAACGTCAACGATCGCGCCGGTACGCTTGACGACGTCGCCTTCCTTGATGTCACGGTCGGCACCGAAAATAACCACACCGACATTGTCGGTTTCAAGGTTAAGCGCCATGCCGCGAATACCACCAGGGAATTCGACCATTTCGCCAGCCTGAACATTGTCCAGACCGTAAACGCGGGCGATACCGTCGCCGACGGACAGAACCTGACCGACTTCGGAGACCTCAGCCTCCTTGCCGAAGTTCTTGATTTGCTCTTTCAGGATAGCGGAAATTTCCGCGGCGCGGATGTCCATCAGCCGACCTCTTTCAGTGCAAGCTTGAGAGAAGAAAGTTTAGTGCGAAGGGACGTGTCGATCTGACGCGAACCCATTTTGACGACAAGCCCGCCGAGGATCGAAGGATCTACGGTGACATTGATCGTCACGTCCTTGCCGGCCACGCTCTTCAGCGTTGCCTTCAATTCGTTCTGCTGAGCGGTCGTCAGCTCATGCGCAGAAATAACATCGGCGGAAACTTCGCCGCGATGTTCAGCTGCAATCTCACGGAAAGCGGCGATGATGCCCGGCAGCGCAAACAGGCGACGATTAGACGCCACGACGCGCAGGAAATTGCCGACCAGACCTTTGATGCCAGCCTTGTCAGCAATCGCGCCAATGGCGTGAAGCTGGTCTTCAGCATTGAAGACCGGGCTGGAAATCAGACGCTTCAGGTCTTCGCTTCCGCTCAGAAGCGCCTCGAAACGGCCAAGATCTTTTTCCACAGCAGCAACGGATTTTGCATCGAGCGCAAGCTCAAACAACGATCCGGCGTAGCGCTGTGCGACACCTGAAATGAGCGAAGACGTTTCTGCCACGAACAACCTGCTCTCTACGTTGAAACCATCTTTTTGGGAGTTCAGCAGGACCAAAAGGCCCAAGCAGATGATTTTATTGAATGTTTCCGGGGAACCCCTGACGCGCGAGCGCGACAACACCGAAATGTGATTGCCGTCTAGCATAGACGAACCGGACTCGCAACACGCGAATCCCGCACTTTTGTGTAAGTTTTGCCGCAATTTTAGGTTAGAAAACTACTAACCAAGCCCACTAATGAAGCAGGATGCTTTTTAGCACGGCAACTTGGCCTCGACTCTCGCCTCCGCCCTGCCCTTACCTGGCTTCTCAGCTGACGAAACCAAAAGCGTAAAGCAAAGGTCCGGCGGCAAGCAAAAATTCGATGACGGCAGCAACAATGTTGTAAAAAGTTGCGCTTTTATCCGACATCATTGAAATGAAGCGACCGAAGAGCGCAAATCCCCATACGGCACCCAGCACAACCCAGAGAAAAGGCTGTGCGAAGATGAGACAACCGAGCCCGACCCCAAGATAAGGACCGGCCAGAGCAGCGCGGATGGAGCTATAAGCTTCCGGACGCGCGTTGATCGGCTGAAGACGCAGCAGCTTCATGGTGATGCCCGGCGCAAAAAGCATGATCAGTCCCGCTAGCGCCGTTACGACCGCAGCACTCCAGGCAAGCCACTCGCCGGTGGTCATGGGGAGATAAAATTCCATTGCGTTTCACCCTCTTGGTTTCAAGCGCTATAGCGAAAAACCCGACGCGTTTCCATAGCTTTGGACGCTACAGGAAGCTCTGCGGATCAATATCCACCTGCACCCGGATAGAGCCACGCTCTTTGGGTGCAGCTGCAAGAAGCGCACGGATAAACCCTTGAATATCCGCTCTTTTCGTTCCGTGAACCAGGATGCGGAACCGATGTCTGCCACGCACCAGTGCAAGCGGCGCCTCAGCTGGACCAAGCACCGAAACCTCAGAAGAATGAGGTGCTGCACGCCTTAACGCGCGCGCATGATTTTCAGCATCAGGCCGGTTGTCAGCGGATATAATTAGCGCGGCAAGTCGTCCGAATGGCGGCAGGGCACTTCGTTCGCGCTCCTCGATTTCCCGAGCATAAAACGCTTCCGAATCACCACTGACGATAGCTCGCATCACCGGATGGTCAGGCTGATAGGTCTGAAGCAGACCAAGGCTCTTGCGGCCCGTTCGGCCTGCGCGGCCTGTTACCTGATTGAGCAGCTGGAAAGTGCGTTCGGCTGCACGCGGATCACCATTGGCAAGCCCGAGATCGGCATCCACAACGCCCACAAGCGTCATGTTTGGGAAGTTATGCCCCTTGGCCACGAGCTGCGTGCCGATGACAATATCCGCCTCGCCCTTGGCAATGGCATCCAGTTCAAGCCGAAGACGTTTAACGCCGCCCGCCATATCCGACGAAAGAACAATGATTCGCGCGTCCGGGAAGGTTGCAGCCGCTTCCTCGGCAATGCGTTCAACACCCGGTCCACAGGCAACCAGATGGTCAAGCGTACCGCATTCCGGGCAGGCTTCCGGCACCGGCTCATGATAGCCGCACTGATGGCACATCAACTGCCCACGAAAACGGTGCTCAACCAGCCAGCTTGAACATTGCGGACACTGAAAACGATGACCGCAAACACGGCAAAGCGTGAGCGGCGCATAGCCACGCCTGTTGAGAAACAGCAGCGCCTGTTCGCCGCGCTCGACAGTCTTACCCACAGCCTCGGTCAGGGCTGGCGACAAAAACCGTCCCGGCGGAGGCGGAGAGCGCCGCATATCAATAGTCTTCAGTGTCGGAAGTGCCGCTTCCGCATAGCGACCATAGAGCTTGATTCGCTTGTAGCGCCCCTGATCGGCATTCACCTGACTTTCGATAGAAGGCGTTGCCGATGCCAATATCACCGGAAATCCGCCAATATGGCCACGCACGACCGCCATATCGCGCGCATTATAGAAAACGCGATCTTCCTGTTTGTAAGCCGGATCATGTTCTTCATCGACCACAATCAGGCCAAGCTCCTTGAACGGCAAAAACAATGCCGAACGAGCACCGGCAACCACACGCACGGTGCCCTCCGCAATCTGCCGCCAGACGCGCTCGCGTGTGCGCGGCGCAAGATCGGAGTGCCACTCGGCAGGCTTTGCCCCGAAGCGATCATGAAAGCGGTCGAGAAACTGTTGTGTCAGCGCGATTTCCGGCAGAAGAATCAGCACCTGCTTGCCCATCTCGAGCGCCTTGGCGACGGCCTCAAAATAGACTTCTGTCTTGCCGGAGCCGGTCACGCCATCAAGTAGCGAAACTGAGAAAGAGTTTTCCTCAACCGATTCGGCCAGCATTTCGGCAGCAGCTTGCTGATCCTCTGACAGCGTGGCCCACGAATAATCCGTATCCGGCGTGGCAACGACAGCAGGCGGCGGAAGCATCACTTCCTCAAACACGCCCTGCGTTTTCAGACCATCCACAACTGTCAGCGAAACACCAGCGGCATGGGCCAACCCAGAGCGGGTCCACGCCAAACCGTCGCGTGCCAGTTCCATCACCCGGGCGCGGGCATCCGTCATGCGCTCCGGCTCGTGACCATTGTAACGAAGCCCCGGTACTTTCGGCTCAGGATCAAAGGCTGCGGGCGCGCGAAGCACCATGCGCGCCACCATTCCGGGCGGCGAAAGCGTATAATCGGCGGCCCAGCGCATGAAACGCAGCATCTGAGCATCCACAGGCGGGCAATCGAAAACTTCAGAAATTGCACGCAACTTCTTGGCGTCAACAGCATCGGTCGCGCCATCACAAACGATTCCCGCAACCTCGCGCGGCCCCAACGGCACGCGCACGATTGAACCGGGCTGGACATGCATTCCCTCCGGCACCATATAAGAATAAGGCCGCTCCGCGGGCATGGGTACAAGCACCGGCACCACACTCGGAGTGGGTTCCGCGAAAAGGCTCAAAATATCGTGCGAATCTTTCGACATGATTGCGTGACCTTGGCGTGGCTTTGCGCTAAAGAAAAGCCACCTTCCGGGAATTAAATGGATTTAGTTTCCCACAACACCCCGCGCTCATTATGGAGGAACGCTGTTATGAAGTTTTTCGTCGACACTGCGGACGTCAAGGAAATCCGCGAACTCAACGACCTCGGACTGGTCGATGGCGTGACCACCAACCCGTCGCTGATCCTCAAGTCTGGCCGCGATATTCTCGAAGTAACAAAAGAAATCTGCTCCTTCGTCAAGGGCCCGGTTTCGGCTGAAGTTGCTGGAACAGAATACGAGCAGATCATGAAGGAAGCTGCTGTCATTGCCAAGATCGCAGACAATATCTGCATCAAGCTGCCACTGACGCTCGATGGCCTCAAGGCTTGTAAGGCACTGACCTCCGATGGTCACAAGACCAACGTGACGCTCTGCTTCTCGGCCAATCAGGCTCTGCTCGCAGCAAAAGCAGGCGCGACCTTCGTATCGCCATTCATCGGCCGCATTGATGACATGGGCGTCAACGGCATGGAACTGATTGCTGAAATCCGTACCATTTTCGACAACTACGATTTCCGCACTGAAATCCTCGCCGCTTCGGTTCGTACCGTAAACCACGTCAAGGAAGCAGCTCTCATCGGCGCCGACGTCGTTACCGCACCTCCCGCAACACTCAAGGCACTCGTCAAGCATCCGCTGACCGACAAGGGCCTCGAAACCTTCCTCGCCGACTGGGCGAAGACCGGCCAGAAAATTGCTTAATCAGTCTACTGATTAGAATGTAAAACGGCGGATCATTGATCCGCCGTTTTTGTTTATCCAAGTTCAGTTTCGCCGTCATGCTTGGCAACATGGATCGGCCTGCTGCCGCAATATTCCGTAATGGCTTCCGCGAGCCGGGCCGAATGCGTGACCACCCATATCTGACTGCGCTCGGAAGCTCGCGCGATCATCTTCGCAAGCGATGGAATCATGTCAGGATGCAGGCTGGCCTCCGGCTCGTTCAGAGCAATCAAGGGCGGCAGCCGATAGGACAGAAGCGCGCCTGCAAGCGCGAGCAGCCGTATCTGCCCGTCAGATAGCTCGCCCGGCCGAAATACGCGTGGCGGAAAGGCCGGAAAATTAAGGCCAAATGTTGCGGTTTCTTCCGGATACGGAATGACCAGCTTTGCACCTTCCAGCGCATCGGCAATCAGATGATCAAGATCGACCGTATCCTGACGGATATGGGCAAGCGTCGCAAAAACCGAAGCCAGATTGCTGCCGTCTTCATCGAGCATCGCAGCGGTTGCGGCAATTGATGGCTGACGCACCGGTGCATCGCGGTCGCTTCTGAAGCCATGATAGAAGCGCCAGCCGCGCATTTGCGCTGCGAGATCACCGATCTCCGGATAATGCCCTGACTGTCCCAAGACGGAGAGGCCGCTCTCCGATGTTAAAAGGCGGCTCGGATGCTCGGTTCGCCGCCCCTCCCCGTCACGCGCAAAAACTGCTGGCCCCTTGCGGTCCATCAGGTCGACCGGACGTCGACCGGTGTCGAGATTGAGCTGCTCTTCCTTGATCTGCGGCTCAAACGGAAAAGCGCCCGATACCGGCGGCGGGAGTCCTGCTTCGACACGGTAAGACAGACGCGAAGCGAGGCGTTCATCTTCAAATTCAGCCTCAAGGATGATTCGCGCCGGTTCATGTTTGCGCCGGGTACCGCTCCACATGGCAGATTGCATACCGCCTTCGCGCACGATCTCAGTTGAGAATGTGCCTTCTGCAGCAGCTTTCACGAGCTGCAAGGCGCGATAGAGATTGGATTTTCCAGCACCGTTTTCACCGACAAAGACCGTGACCTGCCCCAGATCAAACCGGACAGACCGAAGCGAGCGATAGCCTTTTGCCGAAAATGAAACGAGCCGCATGATTTCCTCAGCCTAGAGTGCATCCCGAAAAGTGCGAAGCGGTTTTCGGAACAAGATGCGCGCAAAAACAAAGAGATAGAGCATTTCCAATGATTCAATAAAAACCGGAAATGCTCTAGATAAACGAAAGGCGGCACAAGATGCGCCGCCTTTTCAAACTCAAACAAGCTGACGCGCTCAGAGCTTCGACATCTGCATTGCAAGTGCGAGATAGATCTGCTCGGCCAGTTCTTCGGCTGCACGCTTGGTCGCATCACGCTGCGCACGCAGGTTGGCGAATTCCTGACGCGGACGGTCGAAAGATGCACCAGCGGTACGAGTGCCGGACACAAGAGGCTTGCCATCCTTGTCACGCAATACGTAGCTCGACGTAGCCTTCACGATACCAGCGGATGGACGGCCGGTACGGTCGGTCTGATCGCCGATATCGACACTCACGGCATTCAGCGTATTTGCGCTGAGACCAAGGCTGAGACGATAGCTCGGAGTCGCAGGTTCGCCAGCACCACCTCCCAAAAGGAAGATCAGGCGATTACGAACCTGTTGCTGGAACACATTGCCTGCCGGGTCGATGGCAATCGACGCGAGCTTGCTGCGCATATCGGGTGCAACACTGCCACCGATCGTGCCACCGGCACCACCTGACGAATAAAGCGGATGCACTGTACAGCCTGCAATCAGAACCGCTGCTCCAAGAGCAGCGATTGCGACACGAAAGGCCTTAAATGCTGAAATAAAGCGATCAGGCAACGACATTGACGATCCTTTGCGGAACCACGATGATCTTCTTCGGCGAGCCCCCTTCGAGCGCGGCCTTGACGAAGTCAAGTTCGAGCACCGCCTGCTGGATTGTAGCTTGATCAGCGTCGCGCGCGATTGTCAAATCCCCACGCTTCTTACCGTTGATCTGAACCGGCAGAACGATCTCGTTTTCCACGATCAGAGCCGCATTGAACTTCGGCCATGCTGCGCGGGCGACCAGTGTTTCCTGACCGGCAATCTTGCCACCCAGTTCAATTGCACACTGTTCAGCCAGATGCGGCATCATTGGTGCAAGCATCATAACCAGCATTTCGGTCGCTTCACGCAATGCAGCTTTCAGCTCGTCGTCAGCCTTACCAGCTGCAACCTGCTGCAGTGGCGCTGCAAGCGTGTTGACCAGCTCGTAAAGGCGGGCAACAGCACGGTTGAAGGCGAGCTTTTCGATGTCGTCACCAACAGCCTGTACAGTCTTATGTGCAGCCTTTGATACGGTGAGCGCATCGCCCTGTGTGCCAGCCTTTGGCGCTACATCCTTCAAGCCAGCAGCAGCTTCCGAAACCAGGCGCCAGACGCGCTGTACGAAACGATGCGCGCCTTCGGCACCGGCTTCCGTCCAGATGACGTCGCGTTCCGGCGGGCTATCAGACAGCATGAACCAGCGCGCGGTATCTGCACCATAAGACGAGATAATGTCGTCAGGATCGACCACATTCTTCTTCGACTTCGACATTTTTTCAATCGAACCGATTTCGACCGGCGCTCCGCCTTCGATGAGCGTTGCGACGCGCTTGCCGTCAACGTCTTCGATGCGGATATCGGCAGGCGCAACCCACTGACCATCGGCCTTATAGGTTTCATGCACCACCATGCCCTGCGTAAACAGGCCCTTGAATGGCTCATCGATACCGACATGACCTGCCACTTTCATGGCGCGGGTAAAGAAGCGCGAATAGAGCAGATGCAGGATCGCGTGCTCAACACCACCGATATACTGATCGACAGGCAACCAGCGATCGGCAATCGCACGATCTGTCGGCTCGTTTTCCCACGGCGCGGTGAAGCGCGTGTAATACCAGGACGAATCGACGAACGTATCCATCGTGTCCGTTTCGCGACGAGCTTCGCCACCGCATTTCGGGCACTTCACATGACGCCAAGTCGCATGACGGTCGAGCGGATTGCCCGGGCGGTCAAACTCGACATCATCCGGCAGCTTGACTGGAAGATCGGCACGCGGCACCGGATTGACGCCACAGCTTTCGCAATGGATCATCGGGATCGGGCAGCCCCAGTAACGCTGACGCGAAATACCCCAGTCACGGAGACGGAACTGAACTTTGCGTTCAGCCTGCGGGCGGCCATCGAGCTCGGTCTTTTCCAGACGCTCCGCCACTTCGGCAAAAGCTGCTTCAGGCGTCATGCCATCGAGGAAGCGCGAATTGATCATCACGCCATCGTCGGTATAGGCCGTTTCGCCCACACTGAAGCTTGCAGCGTCCTCGCCCTTCGGCAGGACAACCGGCGTCACTTTCAGCGAATATTTATTGGCAAAATCCAGATCGCGCTGATCATGTGCAGGACAGCCGAAGACAGCGCCAGTGCCATATTCCATCAACACGAAATTGGCGACATAGAGCGGCAGTTCCCAATTCTCATCGAACGGGTGCTTGACCTTGATGCCGGTATCGAAGCCCTTCTTTTCAGCGGTTTCAAGCGCTGCGAGCGACGTGCCATGCTGATGGCACTCATCGATGAAGCCGGTGAGCGAGGCATTGTTTTCTGCAAGCTTCTTCGCCAGTGGGTGATCGGCAGAGATCGCCACGAAAGCCGCACCGAACAGTGTGTCCGGACGGGTCGTGTAAACTTCAACTTCTGAGAAGCCAGCAGGTGCGGTCGACGCATTCAGCGCAAAACGAACCTGCAGGCCTTCCGACTTGCCGATCCAGTTCTTCTGCATGACGCGGACTTTTTCCGGCCACTGGTCAAGTGTGTCGAGACCGGCCAGCAGATCTTCGCTGAAATCGGTGATTTTGAAGAACCACTGTGTCAGCTCGCGCTGTTCGACCAGCGCACCAGAGCGCCAGCCGCGACCATCCACCACCTGCTCATTGGCAAGCACCGTGTTGTCGACCGGGTCCCAGTTGACCTTGGATGTCTTGCGCGTCACCAGACCTTTTTCAAACAGATCGATGAACAGCATCTGCTGACGATGGTAATATTCGACATCGCAGGTCGCAAATTCACGCGACCAGTCGAGCGACAGGCCCATGGATTTCAGCTGACGCTTCATCGTGTCGATGTTCTGGTAGGTCCATTCCTTCGGATGCACCTTGTTCTGCATCGCCGCGTTTTCCGCAGGCATACCGAACGCATCCCAGCCCATCGGATGAAGCACGTTGAAACCCTTGGCGCGCTTGTAACGGGCAACAACGTCACCCATCGCATAGTTGCGCACATGACCCATGTGAATGCGCCCTGATGGATAAGGGAACATTTCTAGGACGTAGTACTTCTCGCGGGGATCGCTGTTGTCGGTTTCGAAAGTCTGGTTTTCTTCCCAGATTTTCTGCCAATGAGCTTCCGCCACACGCGGATTATAACGTTCGGATGCCATGAGCGTATTTACTCGTACGAAGGTGATGCAATAAGGAGAGTCGATATTTAATGGCGACCTTCACCACGTATTGGCGAGAGCGTCAACCTTTTGCGGACTTAAAAGCCTGAAAGCGAGAATTCCATGTCAGATATTGGGTCAGATATTGGTGCGAACCTGAACACGGTCAAGACCGCGATTGCCAATGCAGAAAAAGAAGCGCTGCGCAAAAAGGGCTCCGTAACACTGGTGGCGGTTTCAAAAACCTTCGAAGCCGATGAAATTCGCCCGGCACTTGATCTCGGCCAACGGATCTTTGGTGAAAACCGCGTTCAGGAAGCTCTAGCCAAGTGGCCCGGCTTACGTGAAGCCTATTCGGGCATCGAGCTGCATCTGATCGGACCGCTGCAATCCAACAAGGCAGCAGACGCCGTGGCCCTCTTCGACGTCATCGAAACCGTCGACCGCGAAAAGATCGCCGCCGCCTTAGCCGCCGAGATCAAAAAGCAGGGCAAAAGCCCGAAGCTCTATGTGCAGGTCAATACCGGCCTTGAAGAACAAAAGGCTGGCATCCCGCCAAAAGAAGCAGTCAGCTTTGTCGAACGCTGCCGCTCCGAACATGGCCTCTCCATCGAAGGCCTGATGTGCATCCCGCCTGCAGATGAAAATCCGGGGCCGCATTTTGCACTGCTTGAAAAGCTTGCCCGCGCCGCAGGCGTTGAAAAGCTCTCCATGGGCATGTCGGGTGATTATGAAACCGCTATCGGTTTCGGCGCAACTTCAGTGCGCGTGGGATCGGCGATTTTCGGCAGCAGAAGCTATTCGCCTTCTGCTTGAGGCCGTGGAGGCTGCCGGTGTGCACGTACCTTCTCAATAAGTTTGGTGTAAATCCAGGCCAGAATGATTGCGACCACGCAGCCGAGCGCTATCTCGATGAGCCGCGATAGTGCAAGCAGAAGCTCTTCATTGCGCGTTTGAGCAAAGCGTCCCGCATCCATCACAATCACCACGGTTGCGGGCGCCAGACGCCAATTGACCGGATAACGGTCGATCATCAGGATCACGAAGACGGTTAATGCTGCTCCAAACAGACTGGCAACCGGCGAATATCCCACGAGCCAGATCGTGATCATACCGATCATGCATCCCACTGCCGTATTAATGGCGCGTGCTTGCGAAAGCGCAAGCGTGGTGCGGACATCGGGATCGGAAATAATGAGAACGGTAATCACCGCCCATATCGGATGCTCAATCCCCGCCCATTGCAATCCAAACCAGCAGATCAGACAGCCAAGCAATGTCTTGGAGGCGTAGAGCAGCGCTTTTTCCGGGTGAGAAAGATGCACAAACGCCATTTGATGAGTCTTAATCCTCGCTGAAATCAGACCATGATGCCGATCATAGAGGAGCTTCGGTCAATGCAAAAGCATCTCTCCCTGCAAATGTTTCCAGTCAGACGGACCAAGCAGCTTGCAGTGAACATAGACCACTGAATGCAGCGGACCGTCGATCTTCTCCTTCCAGTACTCGATGAAGTGGTGCAGCACGGGGAAATCTGGCGCGATATCATAATCCTGCCAGACAAAGAGCTGCAGCAGATGCGGATGATCAGGCATGTGGTAGAAAAGCTTTGCCGTTGTCAGACCGTAACCGGCAAGCTGGCGCTCAAAAGCCGACTTCGCACCGAGGGCTGGCTTTGAATTAAAAGCGGATGTCGTCATAGCGATTTCCCCTTTTTATAGGGAGCCTATTGTGAACATTGAGAGGCTCCGACAATAATCATACTCGTCAAAAATAGTTTTTAAATAGTAAAAACAATATGTTAGCACCATATCGAGATGAGTGCTGCCACGTTGATCATATTTTTGTGCTGCGTCACTCTGGACCATAGTCGATCCCAATGTCTAATTTACGTTTAGCCAGACGGAATGTAGATGAGTCTGGCGATAGCTTCGCCCCGATGCGAGCTATCGATTACGGCGGGAGGATCGCCGTACAGCAAGGAGGATGACATGTCGGAAAAGCTTTACCCTGTTCTGCCGGGGGCAAAGAAGAACACGCTCATAGACAACGAGAAGTATCTCGAATGGTACAATGAGAGCGTGACCGACCCGGATGGATTCTGGGCCAAGCACGGCCGACGGATTGATTGGTTCAAACCCTTCACCAAAGTCAAGAACACCGATTTCAACGGCGATGTTTCGATCAAGTGGTATGAGGATGGCGTAACTAACGTCTCCTACAACTGTATCGACCGTCATCTGAAAAGCCGTGGCGATAAGGTTGCGATCATCTGGGAAGGTGACAATCCCTATATCGACAAGAAGATCACCTATCGCGAGCTGCATGAAAATGTCTGCCGCCTTGCCAACGTGCTGAAGAAGCATGGCGTCAAAAAAGGTGATCGCGTCACCATCTATCTGCCGATGATCCCGGAAGCAGCTTACGCAATGCTCGCCTGCGCCCGTATTGGTGCGGTGCATTCCGTCGTCTTCGCTGGCTTCTCGCCGGAAGCGCTGGCTGGTCGTATCGTTGACTGCGAATCCACTTTCGTCATCACGGCGGATGAAGGCGTGCGCGGCGGCAAGCCGGTTCCACTGAAAGAAAACACCGATACCGCTATCGACATCGCTGCCAAGCAATATGTGATGGTCAACAAGGTTCTGACCGTGCGCCGTACCGGCGGCAAGGTCAGCTGGGGACCGGGCCGCGATCTCTGGTATCATCAGGAAGTCGCAAGCGTCGAACCGACCTGCGAACCGGAACCAATGAACGCGGAAGATCCGCTGTTCATCCTCTACACTTCCGGCTCCACCGGCAAGCCAAAGGGTGTGCTGCACACCACCGGCGGCTATCTCGTCTACGCTTCGATGACCCATCAATATGTCTTCGACTATCATGATGGCGACATTTACTGGTGTACCGCGGATGTGGGCTGGGTCACAGGCCATTCCTATATCGTTTACGGACCGCTGGCCAATGGCGCCACCACACTGATGTTTGAAGGTGTGCCGAACTTCCCCGATCAGGGTCGTTTCTGGGAAGTGGTGGACAAGCACCACGTCAACATCTTCTACACCGCACCAACGGCGATCCGCGCACTGATGGGCGCTGGCGACGAATTCGTCACCCGCTCATCGCGTTCAACGCTGCGCCTTCTCGGCTCGGTCGGCGAACCGATCAACCCGGAAGCTTGGGAATGGTATTACAACGTGGTCGGCGATCAGCATTCGCCAATCGTTGATACATGGTGGCAGACGGAAACCGGCGGTATTCTGATCACGCCATTACCGGGCGCAACGGACCTCAAGCCGGGTTCTGCAACCCGTCCTTTCTTTGGCGTGAAACCACAGCTGGTGGACAATGAAGGCGCGATTGTCGAAGGTGCCACCGACGGCAATCTCTGCATCATCGATAGCTGGCCGGGCCAGATGCGTACCCTTTACGGCGATCACAAGCGCTTCATCGAAGCTTACTTCTCCACCTATAAGGGCAAGTATTTCACCGGCGACGGCTGCCGCCGTGATGAAGACGGTTACTACTGGATCACAGGCCGCGTCGATGACGTGCTCAACATTTCCGGCCATCGTCTTGGTACAGCGGAAATCGAGTCGGCACTCGTCTCGCATCACTCGGTTTCGGAAGCCGCTGTTGTTGGCTACCCGCACCCGATCAAGGGACAGGGCATATATTGCTATGTCACACTGATGACCGGCGAAGCCGTGCAGGACGAAGACGCTCTGCGCAAAGAGCTGGTAAGCCATGTGCGTAAGGAAATCGGCCCGATTGCAACGCCGGACAAAATCCAGTTCTCGCCGGGCCTGCCAAAGACCCGCTCCGGCAAGATCATGCGCCGTATCCTGCGAAAGATCGCTGAAGACGAGTTCGGCTCACTGGGCGATACGTCGACACTCGCTGATCCGGGCGTCGTGGACGATCTGATCGAAAATCGCCAGAACAAGAAGTAATAAAAAGCCCCGGGAAACCGGGGCTTTTCTTAACTTTGCATCGCCACTCGTTCGAGACAAAAATATCCCTAACTTAGAAATCTATCGTGCGCCCTTTAATCTCCCAGTCGCCAAAGCGCGCTGGATCTTTGCCGCCGCGACCGCCAATTTCACGCGGTAGCTTTTCGGCATTTTCACTCGCGCGGCGCTCTTCCGCTTCTTTCAGCGCGCGCTGGGCAGCCGGTGGCAAATCTTCAAACTTGCGCGGTTCGGCATTATCATCGTTGGCGGGTTCGTTGAACTTATCGGTCATCTGTTTGCGATCCGTTATTAGAGCCCATTATTGAAGATCAGGCATTTCATACCCATCATATAGTTAAACCTGACGGGGAAGCAAAACCCCGATTAAGTAAACTGTTGCTGAACCGGAGACCTATACGCATGAATATGACGAAAACTGCCATGCTGATTGCTCTCATGACAGTCATGTTCATGAGCATCGGCTATTTGCTGGGCGGCGGCGGCGGCATGATGATCGCGCTGGTGGTCGCTGTTGCGATGAACCTGTTTGGCTACTGGAATTCCGACAAGATGGTTCTGCGCATGTACAATGCGCAGGAAGTGGATGAGCGTTCCGGCTCCGATTATTATCGCATGGTCAGAGGGCTTGCTGCCAATGCGGGCCTGCCGATGCCAAAGGTTTATATTATCCACGAAGACCAGCCCAATGCCTTTGCAACGGGTCGAAACCCGGAAAATGCTGCCGTTGCAGCCACGACCGGCCTTCTCAATCGACTGACACCGGAAGAAGTTGCGGGCGTGATGGCACATGAGCTGGCGCACGTTCAGAACCGCGATACGTTGACCATGACAATCGTGGCCGCACTTGCCGGTGCCATTTCCATGCTCGGAAATTTCGCATTTTTCCTCGGTGGAAACCGTGAAAACGGCAATGGGATTATCGGCGTCATCGGTACAATTCTTGCAATGATCGTGGCTCCTTTTGCGGCGATGATCGTGCAGATGGCGGTAAGCCGTACCCGCGAATATGCTGCCGACCGTCGCGGTGCTGAAATCTGCGGCAACCCGCTCTGGCTCTCATCCGCCCTTGGCAAGATCGCCCGTGGCGCTAAGTCTGTTGTCAATGAAGAAGCCGAGCACAACCCGGCAACCGCACATATGTTTATCATCAACCCGCTGAGCGGACGTGGTGCAGACAACCTGTTTTCGACACATCCGGACACGGATAATCGTATTCAGGCGCTGGAGCAGATGGCTGCAGAAATGGGTATTCGCTCGGCTGGAATGACGCAGCGCAACACAGCCCCTGCACAAAACAGTGGTCCTTGGGGACAAACTAGTGGTAATGCAGACAAAAATAACAGTGGTGGTTCCGGTTCCAATTCTGGCTACCGAGGCCCGTGGTCGTAGAAACGCATCCCAAGCGTTAGATAAAGTAGAACAGCGTGAACGATAAGAAACCTGCGCCAAAGCGTGGAAATAACAAGCCGCAGACACATGACTACGTCGCAGACCGTGCCGAACAGCAACGGCCCGGTCTTGCCGCACGTCTCACTGCGGCCCGCCTGCTTGGCGCAGTGATTGAAAAGAATACTTCGCTCGACGGTCTGACCGATAACAGCCATGGCCATCCGCAATATTTGGCACTTGAGCCACGCGACCGTTCACTCGTTCGCGCTATTTTGGGCTCGGCGCTACGCAATCGCGGTAGCATTGATCGAGCAATAAACAAGCGTCTCGACCGCCCATTGCCAGAAAACGCGCATGCGCTCAAACACCTGTTGCATGTAGCCGTCGCGCAGATTTTCTATCTCAACCTGCCCGATCACTCTGCCGTTGACCTGGCCGTTGAAGCGGCGAATTATGACCCGCGTAATCGTAAATATGCAGGTCTGGTGAACGCTCTTCTGCGCCGTCTGTCGCGCAACAAAGAGCGTGCACTCGAGCACACATTGCAGCCTGAAAAAAATGTGCCGGAATGGTTTTCAAGAAGCCTTACCGATTCCTATGGCCCGAAAAAAACCGAAGCTATTTTGACCATGCATGGTTACGAGCCACCAATCGATTTCACCGTTAAGAGTGATCCGAAGGAATGGGCAGAGAAACTCGGCGGTGTAGCCTTGCCTAACGGTTCTGTCCGTCTTGAGACGGTTGCGGGCAACCTCACCGACCTGCCCGGTTTTGCCGAGGGCGATTGGTGGGTACAGGATGCCGCCGCAAGCCTGCCAGCGCGCCTGATGGGCGACATCAAGGGCAAGCGCGTGGCAGATCTTTGTGCAGCCCCCGGCGGCAAGACTGCTCAGCTTGTGCTTCAGGGTGCCGATGTGACAGCGCTTGATATGTCCGAAAACCGCCTCAAGCGCCTTGACGGTAATCTGGAACGTTTGGGCCTTAAAGCCCGCACGGTTGCTAGCAATATGATGGATTTTAAGCCGGATACGTTGTTTGATGCCGTACTGCTGGATGCGCCCTGCTCATCCACCGGCACCGTGCGCCGTCACCCGGATGTGCCATGGACCAAGACACCGCAGGACATTAAGAAGCTTGCGACCCTTCAGGCCAAAATGCTTGATAAGGCCATCACGCTTGTGAAACCCGGCGGCACAGTATTGTTCTCCAATTGCTCGCTGCATCCGCAGGAGGGCGAGGACATGGCCCGTAATGCGCTCAAAAATCCGGCCATTGAAGCCTATCCGATTACGCTTGAAGAATGCCCCGGCCTTGAAGGTTTGATCACCAAAGAAGGCTTCCTGCGGTCGACCCCTGCCGATCTGCCTGCTGAAAATTTTGATGGCAATCCGAATATGGCAGGCATGGACGGCTTTTTCGCCGCTCGTTTCAGACGTAAGGCCTAAAGCATGTCGCGGAAAAGTGGGAACCGCCTTCGCGGGGAAATTAGTCCACTGGACTAATTTCTGATCCCGCTTCGATCCGATAACGACATGCGTACAAACAATGACTTAAAGCGCGTCTCTTAAATATGAAAAATTGCGACGCGCTTTAATCAGTTAGCAACTGCTGATTAAAATCGATGAATTTGGCATAATGGGTGCTCTGCGCCCATTATGGTTAACACTCGATTCACCATTATCGACGATTCTAAGAATGCATGATTCCGAAATCTGGAAACCAGCATTTCGATACATCATGCCATGAAAGGACGGACCTGCCTTTATCGGGTCCATTGCGAATGAATTTTAATACGGAGAACGAGAGGGTGGCAGTCGCGTTGAGCGAAACCCCGCATCTTTGGGGACTGGCCGTTGCACAGGCTTGGCGCAGGTTCAGCCGCCGTCTGCGCATGGGTCCGCTTTTTCGCTGGCGTTTCACCGGCTTCACACCCGAGCGCATCCTCATCGCACCTCCTGATCTTCGCGTTGCCGACCCTCAGCTGGCGCAGGAGTTCTATCACGGCCGTTTCGCACTGGCCGGTCGGCTCGTCGAAACCGGCGGCATGTCGCCCTTTGCAGTAGAGCCGCCTACTCCTGAATGGGAAGCAGCCCTTCAGGGCTTTGGCTGGCTGCGTCACTTGAAAAGCGCCAATAGCGAGCTTGCCACCGCCAATGCGCGTGCGCTCGTTGACGATTGGATGCGCCTTTATGGCAAACGCATCGGCGGTCTTGCCTGGTCGCCGGAAGTAACGGCGCAGCGCATCATCGCCTGGCTGCAGCATTCCAACCTCATTCTCTCTGGCGCAGAACTGCCTGCCTACCGCAAATTCATGCGTTCGCTTGCCATGCAGGTGCGTTACCTGCGCACCGTCGCCTCCGCCATGGATGACGGCGAAGAACGTCTGCGTGCGCGCATTGCGCTTGCCTTTGCAGCACTCGCCTTGCCGGTTTCGCCGCCGACCGCGCGCGCCGCCCGTCGCAATCTGGAATATGAGCTGAAGCGCCAGATCCTGCCCGATGGCGGGCATATCTCGCGCAACCCGGTTACCATTCTTGAACTGCTGGCCGACCTTCTGCCACTGCGTCAGACCTATGCCAATGGCACGGAATCCCCGCCCAAGGCATTGATCGAAGCTGTCGAGCGCATGTTGCCAGCACTGCGTTTCTTCCGGCATCAGGATGGCAGCCTAGCGCTTTTCAATGGTGTTGGACCAACACTGTCCGAGCGCATCATTTCTGTTTTGCGTCACGATGAAACCGCAGGTTCACCGCTGACCCACGCGCCTTATTCGGGCTATGAACGCCTGTCGATGGGTGCGACGACCATTATCGCCGATACCGGCCTTCCGCCGCCTGTAACGGCATCGCGCGATGCCCATGCGGGCTGTCTCGCCTTTGAAATGTCTTCGGGCCGTCAGCGCTATATCGTCAATTCCGGTGTCGACCGTTACGGCCCACCGGAATTTCGTCCGTTGGGTCGCTCGACGGCTGCGCACTCGACTGCCACCATCAATGACACATCATCCTGCCGTTTCAGCCTGAATGCGGGCCTCTCCAACATGATCGGCACGCCGATTATTGCAGGCCCGACAAAAGTTCAGCGCGACCGCGTGGAAGACCTTGGACGTCAAGGCTTTGTCGCAAGCCATGATGGCTATGCCCGCCTTTTCGGTATTTACCATGAGCGCCGCGTTGTGCTCTCGCATAATGGTAGCGTCATTCAGGGTGCCGACCGTTTCTATCGTGGCGATGCCAAGGCTTTGAAAGCCAATGGTCGCGACAATGTCGCGGTGCGCTTTCATATCCACCCATCGGTGGATATCTCGTTTGATGAAAACGGCCTGATTATTCTCAGTGCCCCGCATGACGACACATGGGCCTTTTCCTGTTTTGAAGTTGCTCCGCAACTGGAAGACAGCATCTTCTTTGCCGGCTTCCGCGGACCTGTGACATCAAAGCAGATCGTCCTTTCGTTCCCGGCTTCTGAACTGCCGGAAGTGAACTGGCAATTCAGCCGCGTTGCGATTGGAAGTTACGCCTAATCAACAATGCCCCGATTGCTGGCTTTTAGGGTATGATTCGTGTCTCAGCTGTGCTAACTCGCCATCGTCCCACCCTTCCTGAACGCAAAACGCTTCAGCAACGAAGAGACCGTTTCCTATGGCTGTCAGCTCCAAGCATATTCCCGCTCCCGATCTTCATCGGGTGCGCCGCGCCCTCCTTTCCGTGTCCGACAAGACCGGCCTCATCGATTTCGCCAAGGCACTTCATGCCCATGGCGTTGAAATCCTCTCGACCGGCGGCACCGCCAAGTCGATTGCCGCAGAAGGCATTCCTGTAAAGGACGTTTCGGAAGTCACCGGCTTCCCGGAAATCATGGACGGACGCGTAAAGACGCTGCACCCATCGGTTCACGGCGGCCTGCTTGCAGTGCGCAACGACCCTGAACACGTTGCTGCAATGGAAGCCCACGGCATTGGCGGCATCGATCTGGCCGTCATCAATCTCTACCCATTTGAAGAAGTCCGCTTCAAGGGCGGCGACTACGACACCACTGTTGAAAATATCGACATTGGTGGCCCAGCCATGATCCGCGCTTCGGCAAAGAACCATGCCTATGTCGCAACCGTTGTCGATCCGGCCGACTATGCAGACGTTGTAGCCGAGCTCGAAAAGAACGAAGGCTCGCTGCCGATTTCTTTCCGCAAAAAGCTCGCAGCCAAGGCGTTCTCACGTACTGCCGCTTATGATGCAGCCATTTCAAACTGGTTTGCCGAAGCAATCGGTGAGGAAACCCCGACCTATCGCTCGGTTGCAGGCAAGCTGCACTCTGTCATGCGCTATGGCGAAAACCCACATCAGACGGCTGGTTTTTATCTGACCGGCGAACAGCGTCCGGGTGTGGCCACAGCAACGCAGCTTCAGGGCAAGCAGCTTTCCTATAACAATATCAACGACACCGATGCAGCTTTTGAACTCGTAGCCGAGTTTGACCCAGCCCGCACCGCAGCCGTTGCCATCATCAAGCACGCCAATCCTTGTGGCGTCGCCGAAGCTGCAACCATCACCGAAGCCTATCTCAAGGCGCTCGCCTGCGATCCTGTTTCGGCTTTTGGCGGTATTGTCGCGCTCAACAAGACACTTGATGAAGCTGCCGCTGAAGAAATTGTCAAAATCTTCACCGAAGTCATCATCGCGCCAGACGCCACTGAAGGCGCACAGGCCATCGTTGCAGCCAAGAAAAACCTGCGTCTGCTGGTAACGGGCGGTCTGCCTGATCCGCGCGCCAAGGGCATTGCAGCGAAAACCGTTGCAGGCGGCTTGCTGGTTCAGTCGCGCGACAACGGCGTTGTCGATGATCTTGACCTTAAAGTTGTCACCAAGCGCGCTCCAAGCGAAGCCGAACTCAACGATATGAAGTTCGCTTTCCGCGTTGGTAAGCATGTGAAGTCGAACGCTATCGTCTACGTCAAGGATGGCGCAACGGTTGGCATCGGCGCAGGCCAGATGAGCCGCGTGGACTCGGCCCGTATCGCAGCGCGAAAGGCAGAAGATGCTGCAGAAGCTGCCGGTATTGCCGAGCCGCTGACCAAGGGCTGTGTTGTTGCGTCCGACGCGTTCTTCCCGTTTGCTGACGGTCTGCTGTCCGCTGTTCAGGCAGGCGCCACGGCGGTTATCCAGCCGGGCGGCTCGATGCGTGACGATGAAGTCATTGCTGCAGCTGACGAGCATGGCATTGCCATGGTGATGACTGGTATGCGTCACTTCCGTCACTAGAGCGCCGTGCGCCCTTCCGGGCGCACAAAGGTCGCTCTAATACAGCAATCGATATTAAACCCCAAAGCCCCGGCAACACTATGTTGCCGGGGCTTTTTCTTTGAGAACTTCATAAATAGGAAGGATTTTCGCAAACGAAAGTGTACCCTATTAATTAGCCTGCAAATCTTATCAAAGAGGCGGGATAATCGCTCTAAAATACCCCTATTGCTTTCGTTTGATATTCATATTATTTCGATTAAGTTCATTTAATGCATAAATGAAATAAAGGATGTCAGCGAAAAAGCATTGGGAGTGCTGCAATACGGGCCTGAATTATGTTGAAGTGGCCACCTGCTCAAAAAGAGCAAAGTGGTTTTTGGAGAGACGCATATATTCATTCGAGATTAGTGAAAATGGGTTGCAACGGACATACATATTCGCATCCTGACAAGATCTCTGCCATTCGAGCGGGAGGAGCATAGTAAATGACACAGTTCGTCGGTTCCATCGATCAGGGAACCACCAGTTCACGTTTTATCATTTTTGACCGGAACGGCGATATTGTCGCCATGGATCAGCGCGAACACGAGCAGATCTATCCCAAGGCTGGCTGGGTTGAGCACAATGCCAATGAAATCTGGCGCAACACGCAGCATGTTATCGGCGAAACACTGAAGAAAGCGAAGCTCAAGGCTTCCGATATTGCATCCGTCGGCATCACCAATCAGCGCGAAACAACGCTGCTGTGGGACAGGAAGACCGGCGCACCGCTTTACAATGCCATTGTCTGGATGGACACACGCACGGACGAGCTGGTCGATCATTTTGTCAAAGATGGTGGCGCAGATCGCCTGCGTGATAAGACGGGACTGCCGATTTCTACTTACTTCTCGGGCCTTAAACTGCGCTGGATACTCGATAATGTTCCCGGTGCGCGGGAAAAGGCAGAAGCAGGCGATGCGCTGTTCGGCACGATGGATAGCTGGCTTGTCTGGAATCTCACCGGCGGCGCAAAAGGCGGCATTCACATCACCGATGTAACCAACGCGTCACGCACGCAGTTGATGGACTTGTCTACGCTCAAATGGGACGAGGAAATCTTGCAGCTGTTCGGTATTCCCGAAGCTTGCCTGCCGGAAATTCGTTCATCCAGCGAAGTCTATGGCGAGATTACCCTGCCCGCGCTTGTCAGTGTTAAGCTTGCAGGCATTCTGGGCGATCAGCAGGCAGCCCTTTTCGGTCAGGCCTGCCTTGAGCCGGGCGAAGCCAAGAACACCTATGGCACCGGCTGCTTCATGCTGATGAATACTGGCGAAAAGCTGGTTCCATCCACCTATGGGCTTCTAACGACTGTTGCCTATCAGCTTGGTGAGCAAAAGCCGGTCTATGCGCTGGAAGGCTCCATCGCTATCACCGGCGCACTGGTGCAATGGCTGCGCGATAATCTTGGCATTATCAAAACCAGCGCTGACATTGAAACACTGGCGCGCACGGTCGAAGACAATGGCGATGTCTATTTCGTCCCGGCCTTCTCCGGCCTTTACGCACCACATTGGGAAGATTCCGCACGCGGCGTCATTACTGGTCTGACGCGCTTTGCCAATAAAGGTCACATTGCCCGCGCCGCCCTTGAAGCAAGCGCCTATCAGGTGCGCGAAGTGCTGGAAGCTATGGTCAAGGATTCAGGTGTAGAGATTACTGAACTGCGTGCCGATGGTGGCATGACCATCAACGAGCTGCTCATGCAGTTCCAGTCCGACATTCTGAGTGTTCCGGTCGTGCGTCCGAAGATCATCGAAACCACAGCCCTTGGCGCAGCTTATGCAGCTGGGCTTGCTGTGGGCTATTGGAAGTCGACAAACGACATTATTGAGAACTGGCAGGTCGGCCAGCGCTGGCATCCAAAGATGACGGCAAAGGAGCGCACCAGTCTGTTCAACGCGTGGGAAAAGGCCGTGCAGCGGTCTCTCAACTGGGTCGATTAAAACTAAAGCATGTCGCGGAAAAGTGGGAACCGGTTTTCCGATAACGACATGCGTAAAAACAATGAGTTAGAGCGAGCGTTGTGGATACAATTAACCGCGACACGCTCTAAGGCTCTCGTAACAGACCGAACTTGAAAACGATCAATGATTATCGACAGCCGGTGAGCACATCCGCTCACCGGGCGACTTTTTAGTACCTAAATTATTCTCTCGGAGTAGATGATGAGTAATGGTTTTATCGGTGAATTTCTCGGCACTATGGTGCTTATCCTTTTGGGCGATGGCGTGGTTGCAAACGTGCTTCTTGCAAAATCCAAAGGCCAGAATTCCGGCTGGATCGTCATTACCGCGGGCTGGGGCTTTGCGGTTCTCTGTGGTGTGATGGTTGCCGTTGCGGCTGGCAGTGCGGGTCATCTGAACCCCGCCGTGACGCTTGCTTTTTATGCGGCCGGTACTTTTCCGCCGGCTGAAGTAGCTCCCTACATTGCGGCGCAGATGCTTGGTGCTTTCGCAGGCGCAGTGCTTGTCTATCTTGCCTACCTGCCTCACTGGAAGCCAACGGAAGACAAAAGCCTCAAGCTCGGCGTCTTCTGCACCGGGCCTGCCATCCGCAACATACCAGCCAATTGCCTGACGGAAATAATCGGCACATTTGTTCTGGTCTTTGTGGTGATTGCTATCGGAGCAAAGGCCGTTGGCGCAACAGGCGTCCTTGGACCACTGATGGTCGGCCTGCTTGTCTGGGCGCTCGGTGTTTCACTGGGCGGCCCCACCGGCTATGCGATCAATCCGGCGCGCGATCTCGGACCACGCATCGCCCATGCATTGCTGCCTATTCCGGGAAAAGGCGGCTCGGACTGGTCCTATGCCTGGGTGCCCGTAGCAGCGCCGATCATCGGCGGCTTTCTCGCGATCACATGCGCCAAAGCTGCTGGCATGATGTAATGATTGAGTGATGAAATCAGCGCGCCGGGATGCGCGCTGACTTTCCTTATCGATCCGCTGGATAAGGTGTTCTTGCGGCAAGCAGAATGCCAATCGCAAAGAAGAACACCAGCACCGACATCCCTATTGCGGCTGAATGCGTGATCGCGGTCACTGTTGCCACGAGGAAGGGGCCGACAAAGCTCGTTGCCCGCCCTGCCAAGGCATAGATACCGAAATAACGGCCTGATTCTTCAGGCCTGATGCTGCGGGCAAACCACGACCGGGAGGACGCCTGCACAGGGCCGAAGGCAGCACCCAGCATGACGCCGTAAACCAGGAAGGCATGTTCCGCAGGGGTTGCGAACAAACCTTGAGCCGGCAAATATTCAAGCGGCATGATGCCGAACATCAGATAATCGCGCCCTGTCGATACAATCCCAACGGACGCCAGCAACAAAAGCCAAAGTGAAATCATAACAATGACTTTGGAGCCAAAACGCGTATCCATGCGGCTCGCAACAAGGCAACTGAAAATCGCCATAACATTGGTGATCATGCCGAACAGGCCGATCTCAGTGATTGACCACTGGAACATGGAGGCGGCATAGCCTGCACCCAGTGCAATGATTGCATTAACGCCATCCTGATAGACCATCCGCGCGATGAGAAATTGTGCGATCCCGGGGCGTTTACGAACCTCGCTTAATGTTGCTTTGAGCTCAGACAGACCTTTGCCCAGCGCCTGTCGCAAGGGCTTTCCGCGCGCCTGATCAGGCGTAAAAAGAAACATCGGCAGAATAAATATCAGATACCAGAGCGCGGAGATCGGCCCGGTTATACGGGCATCTTCCCCTTGCACAGGATCAAGCCCGAACAAGGGTTTCATACCGATAATCGTTTTGCCGGTTTCAGGTGAAGCGGCGAGGCAAAAGACCACAAAGATCAAAACGATCATGCCACCGAGATAACCAAGGCCCCAGGCCAGATTGGAAATGCGTCCAATCTCCTCACGCGGCACCAGACGCGGCATCATTGAATCGTTGAAGACGATGGAAAACTCTGCCGAAACCATTGCAATGCTGAAGGCAAGCAGAACCCAGAACAGGTTAGCGCCAGGCACTGCCAACCAGAGCGTCATCAGACTGACGATCTTTAGTACGGCAAAGAACCCGATCCACGGCTTGCGAGACCCTGTCTGATCGGCAATCGAACCGAGAATGGGAGAAAGAATTGCGATAGCGAAGCCTGCGGCAGCAAAACCGTAACCCCAGGCAATCTGCCCGGCTTCTGCAGTCTCGGCCATGCGTGAAATGAAGTAAGGACCAAAGATGAACGTGATCACAACTGTAAAAAACGGCTGAGCCGCCCAGTCGAAGAATATCCAGCCCCATACGCCGCGTCGCGAGGCATAACCTCCCGCGCTTAAAGGTTGATCGCTCAACAAATTGCTCCTCGCCCCCGGTGTTAAAAAGCTATTCGGTCATAAATAAGCCAGACCTTATACTGCGGTATCACCACCGACAATAAACAAAAAAGGGCGACCTAAGTCGCCCCTTTAAATCAGAGTTGTCGAACCCTTACTGGGTTAAATCAGACATCAACCCTGCGGCAACAGCCAGACGCGATACGGTGAGATCGCCGCCTTCGGTCAGAGCAACCATACGGTTTCTGATCTGGTCGATGCGCGCTGCGTCTTCCGCAAACCATGCCGCCGCCGGATCCTTGTCCTTGCCGTGCTTTTTCAGTGCAGCAATCGTGATGCCACGCGCTGCCTGCGTGATCGTATCGCTCGCACGCGATAGTGCCAGACCGTCATAATAGTCGGTGACTGGAATGGTGCGTGCTGCTTCTTCGATACGACCAATGCGGAAGGCTTCCGATACACCGAAATAAGCCTTGGCGGTTGCAACCAGATCGGCAGAAGCCAGATGTGCGATCAGCGCAATATCCGGCATGATGCCTGCAAGCTGCAGATTGGCCAGACGCTGAGCAAGTTTCTCAGGCGCACCCTTTTCAACAAAGGTCGCCTTGTCGGCCTGCACTGCATCAATCAAGTAGTCCGGCATCAGGCTATCGAAGCGTGGTTCAAGAGCCGAGCGCGCTGTGGTGATGGTGTTCACCAGTTCCGTCAGGTTTGCACGCGTAGTGTCGTTGCGCAGAACCCAGGCGGTCGTCGCAAGCAGCATCTCGCCAACCAGATGATAGAACTGGTTCTGCACATCGCCCGCCACCTTGTTATCGAGCGCATCGATAGCGTCATAGATCGCATTGATCTCAAAGCCATCGCGCACCGCCACATAAGCGCGGACGATATCGGCAGGCGACTTGCCTGTCGTATCGGCCAAACGGCTGATGAAGGTGATGCCGCCACGATTGATAATATCGTTAGCCAGCAAAGTAGCGACGATTTCGCGCTTCAGGCGGTGATTGGAAATTTCGTCAGCATAGGTTTTCACCATACGCTTCGGGAAGTAACCAAACAACAGTTGCTCGAAATACGGCTCGTCTGGAAGCCTGCTTGCCACCAGATCGTCCGACAGTGACAGCTTGGCATAAGCGAGCAGAACCGCGAGTTCCGGACGCGTCAGCGGCTGTCCTGATTTCTGACGATCATTAAGCACTGCGTCCGATGGCAGATACTCGACCTTGCGATCCAGCAGCTTGCGCGCTTCAAGCTCGGCCATGAAACGAGCCTGATAAGGCAGCTCCGTGAGACCCTGACGTTCGCTCAATGAAAGTGCGAGCGGCTGCAGATAATTGTTGCGCAGCACCAGTTCCGACACATCGTCGGTCATGCTCACCAGCAGCTTGTCGCGTGCAGGACGCTTGAGCTTGCCCGAACGCATGGCAGCAGCCAATGCAATCTTGATGTTGACCTCAACGTCGGAGCAGTTGACGCCTGCAGAGTTGTCGATGGCATCGGTATTGCTGCGGCCACCAGTCAGTGCATATTCGATGCGTCCGCGCTGCGTGACACCGAGATTTGCACCCTCGCCGACAACCTTCGCCCGAACTTCCGAGCCTGTGATACGGATTGCATCATTGGCACGATCACCAACCTGCGCATCCGTTTCAGCACCAGCTCGGATATAGGTACCGATACCGCCGAACCACAGAAGATCAACTTCCGCCTTCAGGATCGCCGTCATAATTTCCTGCGGCGAAGCAGTGGTTTTGCCAAGGCCAATAGCCTTTGCCGCTTCTGCCGACAGCGTAATCGTCTTCTGACTGCGGCTATAAACGCCACCGCCCGACGAGATTTTAGAGCGATCGTAATCCTGCCAGCTCGAACGCGGCAGTTCGAACAGACGTTTGCGCTCTGCAAAGCCGTCAGCTGGAACAGGGCTTGGATCAATGAAGATATCGCGGTGGTCGAAGGCTGCAACCAGCTTGATCTGCTCCGACAGGAGCATACCGTTACCGAACACGTCGCCCGACATATCGCCAACACCTGCAACGGTGAACGGCTCGGTCTGGATATCCTTGTCGAACTCACGGAAATGCCGCTTCACGGCCTCCCATGCACCACGCGCGGTGATCGCCATACCTTTGTGATCGTAACCGGCAGAACCACCCGATGCGAAAGCATCATCGAGCCAGAAGTCATGTGCCTGGCTGATCGCATTTGCCGTATCGGAGAAGGTTGCCGTACCCTTATCGGCAGCAACAACGAAATACGGATCGTCATTGTCGTGACGAACCACTTCCGCAGGCGGCACAACATCATTGTCATGAATATTGTCAGTGACCGACAGAAGCGTGGAAATGAAGACCTTATAGGCATCACGACCGGCTTCAAACACGGCATTGCGATCGCCGCCGACCGGCAGACGCTTCGGATAGAAGCCGCCCTTGGCACCAACCGGCACAATCACCGCATTCTTGACCTGCTGTGCTTTTACGAGACCCAGGACTTCTGTGCGATAATCCTGTGCGCGGTCCGACCAGCGCAGACCGCCACGCGCTACAGCGCCAAAGCGTAGGTGTACGCCTTCCACTTCGGGGCCATAAACGAAAATTTCGCGATACGGACGCGGATCAGGCAGACCTTCGACAAGCCGCGGATTAAGCTTGAACGCGAATGTCACGCGTGGCTTGCCTTCAGCATCCGGCTGATAGGCATTGGTACGCAACGTTGCTTCGATCAGGTTGCGGAAACGACGCAGAATCTGGTCATCATCGATGCTTGGAACGCCGAGAAGTGCCGTTTCGATACCGTCGACCAGCTTCTTTTCAGCAGCGTCGCGACGCTTGGCCGATGGGTTGAAGCGCAGATCAAACAGCGAATAAAGATCACTGGCGATTTCCGGATAGCGGTTGAGTGCTGCGGCAATGAAACCTTGGGAATAGGCAATACCTGCCTGCTGCAGATAGCGGCCATAAGAACGCAGGATCATGATCTGGCGTGCGCTCAGACGTGCGGTCTGCACCAGAGCGTTATAACCGTCATTGTCAGCAAGAGCGTCCCAGACATTGCGGAACACATCTTCCAGCATCTCGCCATCATCGGACAGATCAACAGGCGCACCATAGGCGTTCACGAGCTGCATGTCATGCACGTAAACGGCAGCACCATCTTTGCCTGCTTGCGGCAGATCGATGGTCTGCTCGCTAACAACGCGGAAGCCCATGTTTTCAAGAAGCGGCACGCGCTGTGACAGCACAACCGGCGCGCCATGATGGTAGAGCTTGAGCGAAACCGCATCCGGACCATCGGTGCGATAACGATAGAAGTCCACGAAAAGCGGGGCTTCTGCACTCAGGCCAGCAATGCGTTCTGCATCGACCAGCGCTTCAGGAGCCGTGAAGATTTCGCGATAGGATTGCGGGAAGCTCGAAGCCAGAGCAATGGTCTTTGCATCTGCGCTGTCCGAGCTTTCACGCACGGCGTCTTCCCATGTGCGAACGATCGAACGCACTTCTTCTTCCAGCGCATCGCGATCCACATGCGGCGTGGAACGTTCATGACGACGGATGACGAACTGAACGCGCGTCAGACCATTCTGCAGGAAGACTGGATGGAATTCGAAGCTGTCGCCGCTATAAATTTCGACGAGGTAGCGACCAATCTTCTCACGCACGACAGAGTCGTAACGGTCACGCGGGATATAGACCAGCACGGTGGCAAAACGGCCAAAGCGGTCAAGACGCGGGATTGCACGAACGCGTGGGCGCTCGCCAAGAGCCAGGATCAGTTCGGCATTGGCTGTGAGGCTTTCCGCATCGATCTGGAAAAGTTCATCACGCGGATATTCTTCCAGCACATTCACAAGCGCCTTGCCGGAATGGTCTTCACGGTTGAAGCCAAGGTGCTTGATAACCGTATCAGCCTTGGAACGGATGAACGGAATACCGGCAACCGAGCTGATATAGGCAACAGATGTGAACAGACCAACGAGACGCAGCTCGCCAATCGCGTCGCCATTCGGCCCAAAAATCTTCACGCCAACATAGTCGAGGTAAGAGCGGCGATGCACCAGTGATAGCGAATTGGCCTTGGTGACGATCAGCGGTTCGCTGCTATCGAGGAACTCTGTAACCTCGCGCGGCGTAACCGTATCATCGTCGTCCTTGCGCAGAACGCGGACTTCGCTGTCATTGAGGATTCCGAGTGTTTCCTTGACCGGAACCAGCTCACGCTTTTCGCCCTTGCCCTTGAAGGTCAGCTCGCGCATCCCTAAGAAAATGAAGCGATCATCACGCAGCCATTCAAGGAAAGCGAGTGCCTCCGGCATGGCTGGATCAAGCGTCAGTTCCTGAACGCGCTTATAATCAGCGATGGCGTCATCAAGACGCTTCAGCATCGGTTTCCAGTCGCTGACAGCAGCGCGAACCTGTCCGAGCACACGCTTGATAGCGGCGGTCAAATCGGCTTTGGCCTGCTTGTCGAGGGCTGGCAGATGGATCTGCACAAGGCTGACGCGCTCAACACCCTTGGCGGGTGCGAGCTGCGAAGCTTCGCCCAGAATTGTAAGGCCGTCCTTTTCCCGCTCGATATCGAGAACCGGGTGAACAACCATGAAAATCTGGCTGACATGATCGTTCAGCTCACCCATGATGGAGTCGAGCAGGAACGGCATGTTGTCGTTGACGATGGTAATTACGCTGACGGGGCGGCCATGGCGTTCGATGCTGTTATCGACGCTGATGATGCTCTTGCCCTTGCGATAAGATTCAAGCGCTTCATAGCCGTACTGGGCAGATTTATCGAGCGCTGCAGCATCGTAAGCCGCAAGATCTTCGGGCGGTGCCCATTCGAAGAGAAGCTGCGAAAAGGCAATGAGCGCCTTCGACTGTCCTCCCTTCTTCTCCTCCTTGCTTGCCTTGGAACCTTTAACTTTGCTCGACCGATCCTGCTTTGCAGTCACGTCGGATACTCCTGTCATGATGGCAATGCGCGCCAAACTAGCAGATTAGGCACCCGTTTCGATGACAAATCGTTGAAAACAACCAAATATTTCCGTGAAAGCCAGAAAACTCGCATCTAATCCATTTAATTTGGAACAAAACTTCGAAAACCCTTCGGGAAATTTCGAAATATGCCGTTTGGCTTTCCGGAAATGGTCATGCGAGCTTTACGTAAGCGTCATAAAAGCTAAATTTCGCCACAAATGAGCGGCGAATCTGCCGCGCAATTCAACCGATCAAAGCTCGATCAGATGGTCGTCCAGTTCATTGATATTGTGCTCGCCCGCGGGGAAATGATTTTCCAACAAAGCCCCCGCCTGACCAATTGCCAGCACGAAACCTTCGGCCACTTCCGCACGCGAAGCGTGATGCGTCAGTGTGGCAACAATGCCGTTCCATTCTTCCTGCTCGACCCGCGCATGAATGCCTGCATCGGCAATCACCTCCGCATAATGTTCTGCCATGGAAACAAACAGCAGAATACCGGTGCGGTGTTCAGTGATGTGGACATTGCGCGCCAGAAACTGCTGTAGCGCATTGAGATGCGCGCGCTTGTAGCGAATACGGCGCGGCACAAGCAGAAGACGGATTGACGGCAAAAACCGCAGTACCAGCATCGCTGTGATGAACGAGGCCAGCACGGCCAGACCAAACATCGGCAGGCGAATATCAAACCAGTACCAATGCGCAAGAAACGCTGCAATCACCGATGCGATAAGGATGCCGCAGGTCGCAACAAAACCCGCCGCAAAGAAATAGTCATCACTGGTGCGTGCCAGAACCGCGTAGATTTCACCGCTCGTATTGGTTTCAGCAGCACGGATCGCCTCGGCAATGCGCTTGTGATCCTGATCGCTGATAAGGTTTTTGCCTCGCACAGAATTCTCCCTTACCAGCTACCCGAAGCGCCGCCGCCACCCGACGAACCACCGCCGCCGGAAAACCCGCCGCCACCACTGCTGCCCGATGACCATCCGCCACCACCGCCGGAAAAGCCACCGCCGCCGCCGGAACCGCCACGGGAATTAAAATCCATCACCATGCCAAGCCAGCGATATTTTCCCGGACCGATCTTTTGGCCAAAAATCGGTGTCAGGATTGCCATGCCGAAACCGCCGAAGAAGATCAGGGCCCAGAAGGTAATGAAAACGACGAAAACCCAATCGATGTCATCGGAACCGGAACTCGTCTGAACATTCCGCTTGGCACGCGCTTCAAGTTCGGCAGCATCGCCGGACAACACAGACAGAATGCCATCGACACCCTGCACGATACCGTTTGAATAATTGCCGGTGCGGAATTCCGGAATAATCGTGCCATTGATGATGACGCTCGAAAGCGCATCCGTCATCGTGCCTTCAAGCCCGTAACCGACCTCGATACGCACCTTGCGATCATTGGGTGCCACAACCAGCAGAATACCGTTGTTTTCCTGCTTCTGACCAAGCGCCCAGGCACGGAACAAGCGATTGGAATAGCTTTCAATGTCCTCGCCATTGAGGCTTGGAACAGTCACCACGACCACCTGATCGGATGACTTTGCTTCAAAATCCGCGAGTTTCTGGGTGAGTTGCTGCCGCTCAGCCGGATCAATGATCCCCGCCGCATCAACGACACGTCCCGTCAGCACCTGTGCCGGCTGTGCTGCATCCTGCGCATTCGCACCAACCGCAACAAAACTCGCAAACAGAAAAAACAGAAAAGCCGCAAGCAGTCGTGGCCCATTCAGGCCACGAACGACCGCCTCACGAAAGGGAAGCAAAGCTGCCACGGAACGCCCGATCAGTTGTTGAAGTTGACCTGAGGCGCCGACTGGCTTGCAGCATCTGCAGTGAATGTCTGCATTGGCACGGCATCACGATACCAGATCCATGTCCAGATCATCGTCGGCATGGTGCGGATCGCCGTATTATAGACGCGGACCGCTTCGATATAATCGCGGCGTGCTACGGCAATGCGGTTTTCCGTGCCTTCAAGCTGCGACTGCAGTGCGAGGAAGTTCTGGTTGGCCTTGAGGTCCGGATAACGCTCCACCACCACCATCAAGCGCGAAAGCGCACTGGTGAGGTTGGCCTGATTGTCCTGAAACTGCTTGAAGAGCTCTGGATTATTGAGTGTCTCCGGCGTGATCTGCACCTGCGTTGCCTTGGCACGCGCGTCGATGACAGCCTGCAGAGTTTCTTTTTCGTGGGCAGCATAACCCTTCACAGTCTCAACCAGGTTGGGAACGAGATCGGCACGGCGCTGATACTGGTTCTGCACTTCGCTCCACGCAGCCTTGGCTTTTTCCTCATTGGTGGGAATGGTGTTGAAACCGCAAGCCGAAAGCAGCGGCACAAGCATCACAAGACCCAGAGCAATGAAAATACGGCGAACCGATGCTGGGAATGAGAAAGAACGGATAGCGGTCACAGCCGACATAGTGTTCTCCTGAAAAAGGCGCCTTCGCAGCGCCAGAGACAATCATGGTTGCCCGCATATACGTGTTCACGAAAATGCGAGCCGTCAAATCAATAAGATAAAGCAATTTCTCGCATCGTCCAGCCCGTTTGCCAAGATGATCGAAGCATCGTCCTGGACGAAACAAACTGACGCTCTTCCATCATGTTGACTCTATCAACATTCAGTATATTGATAGAGTCAACATAACAGGCAATATGAAAAGGCGGATGCGGGTATGAAACTCAACCAAAATCAGGACGATATTAGCAAGCTGCGCGCTTTCAACCGCGTCTATACGCGTCGCTTAGGCCTGCTCAACGCCCATCTCGACAAAAGTCCGTTCACGCTCACTGAAGCGCGCATTCTCTACGAGATCGCACATCGGGCCATGCCGACTGCTGCAGACGTCATGCGCGTTCTCGGGCTTGATCGTGGTCAGCTCAGCAGAACGTTGAAACGATTTGCTGAACGTGGCTTGCTGGAAACATCGCAGCATCCCGATGGTGGCCGTAGCCGTCCGATTGAACTGACCGACGCAGGGCGAAAAGCCTATTCGGCACTCGAAAGCAACACCTGCAAGGCTGTCGGTGGGCTACTCGACGAACTGCTTCCGGACCAGCGCACCAATCTGATGGCTGCCGCAGGCACCATCATGCGCATATTCGATGAGGATCACCGCCCGGAAGCGAAGTTGCGCGACTTGCAGGCTGGCGACCTTGGCTGGATCATCCATCGGCAAGCTGTGCTTTACAGCAAAGAATATGGCTGGAACCACGAGTATGAAGCACTCGTCGCCCGTATTCTTGCCGACTACATTGAATCCTTTGACCCAACACATGATGGAGCCTGGGTGGCTGAACTCGATGGTCGCATCATTGGCTCGGTCTTTCTGGTGCGTGGAGACCGGCCAAAACTTGGCAAACTGCGTTTGCTATATGTCGAGCAGGAAGCACGCGGAACAGGTGTCGGGGCGAAGCTGGTAAATGCTTGTATTGAACGCGCCCGCGCAGTGGGTCACGATCAACTCACCTTATGGACGAATAGCGTTTTGACCACAGCCCGGCGTCTCTATGAACGAGCCGGATTTAAGCTTGTCGATGAAGCACCGCACCATTTGTTCGGCGTTGATCTGATCGGACAGACCTGGGAAATGGATCTGAAACAAAATCAGGCAGACCTTTAATCAGAACATAAAAAAGGCAGCGGATTGCTCCGCTGCCTTTCCATTCGCAATGTGCGAAAGATTATTCGCTTGCAGCTTCTTCAGCTGGAGCAGCTGCTGCGGCAGCAGCGGCTTCTGCTTCAGCTGCAGCCTTTGCAGCTGCATCTTCTTCAGCCTGCTTGGCAAGAGCGAGACGCTCCTGAGCCTTCTTACCTGGCAGACCCTTGGTCAGGTTGCTGCGTTCTTCACGCTTTGCAAGACCGGCCTGATCGAGGAAGCGAAGAACGCGATCGGTTGGCTGTGCGCCCTGTGCAATCCAATGCTGGATGCGGTCAGCGTCGAGCTTTACGCGTTCAGCGTCTTTAGCAAGCATTGGGTTCCATGCACCAACGGTTTCGATGAAACGACCGTCGCGTGGGCTGCGAGCGTCAGCAACAACAACGTGGTAGTAAGGACGCTTCTTGGAGCCAGCGCGGGCGAGACGGATCTTAAGAGCCATTTTTTCTTTCCTTTAGACAATAGTTCTGCCCTGACGGGCAATCGGTTGAACCGCTTTTACGGTGTTCAGTTTCCGCTGTGATTGGCAGCGGCATGCTCATGGTGCCGAATGACTTCCTTCACGATGAAGTTCAGGAATTTTTCGGCAAAATCTGGATCGAGATGGGCATCAACTGCGAGGCCACGAAGGCGCTCGACCTGACGCTTCTCACGGGCTGGGTCAGCAGCAGCAAGGCCGCGCTCAGCTTTCAGGACACCCACAGCCTTGGTGCAGCGAAAGCGCTCCGCAAGCATGTGGATCAGTGCTGCATCGATGTTATCGATGGACGCACGCAGTGCAAGAAGTTCAGCAGGTACAGTGTTCTGTTCGTCAGCCATCTTACTCACTTCTTCTTCGGCAAACCGGGAAGACCGCCGCCAAGACCTGGCAGCTTAGGTCCACCTAAACCGGGCAGACCACCACCGGGAAGACCCGGCAGACCACCACCCTTGGTGAGACCAGCTGCTTCTGCCTGTTTGGCAAGCGCTTCAAGCTGCTTTGGGTCCATTTTGGATAGATCAGGCATACCGCCCATACCGCCGAGACCACCAAGGCCCATCTTGTTGGCAAGGCCGCCCATCATCTGCTTCATCATTCCGCCCTTGCCCTTGCCCATGACTTTCATCATGTCGGCCATCTGGCGGTGCATCTTGAGAAGCTTGTTGATGTCGGCAGCATTGGTGCCGGAACCCTTGGCAATGCGCTGCTTGCGGCTGTGCTTGAGAAGGTCGGGATTGGCGCGCTCAGCCTTGGTCATCGAGCCGATGATGGCGAGCTGACGATCAAATACCTTGTCGTCAAGACCGGCTGCTGCAGCCTTGTCCTTCATTCCGCCCATGCCGGGCATCATGCCCATGATGCTGCCCATACCACCGAGCTTTTTCATCTGGCCCAGCTGGTCAGCAAGATCGTTGAGATCGAACTTGCCCGACTGCATCTTCTTGGCCATCGCAGCGGCTTTTTCCGCGTCGATGTTTTCGGCAGCCTTTTCGACGAGCGAAACAATGTCGCCCATGCCCAGAATTCGGTCGGCAATGCGCTTTGGATAGAACTCCTCAAGCGCATCCATTTTTTCGCCGGTGGCGATCAGCTTGATCGGCTTGCCGGTGATGGCGCGCATCGAAAGGGCTGCACCGCCACGACCATCGCCATCCATACGGGTGAGAACGATACCGGTAATACCCACGCGTTCATCAAAATTGCGCGCGAGATTAACGGCGTCCTGACCGGTCAGGCTGTCAGCAACGAGCAGGATTTCATGCGGATTGGCGGCCTTGCGGATATCCGCCATTTCCACCATCAGCGGCTCGTCGATATGCGTGCGACCAGCGGTATCGAGGATCACTACATCATGGCCGCCGAGCTTTGCAGCCTGAACGGCGCGCTTGGCGATTTCAACCGGCGACTGGCCAGCGATGATCGGCAATGTATCGACAGAGGTCTGGATGCCAAGCTGACGAAGCTGTTCCTGAGCTGCCGGACGACGCGTATCGAGCGACGCCATCAGCACCTTCTTGCGCTGACGTTCGGTCAAACGCTTGGAGATCTTACCGGTTGTCGTCGTCTTACCTGAGCCTTGCAGACCCACCATCATAATGACGACAGGTGCCGGTGCGTTCAGGTCAATCGAAACGCCTTCAGTGCCGAGCATTTCGATAAGTTCGTCATGGACGATCTTAACGACCATCTGGCCGGGCTTGATGCTTTTCAGAATTTCTGCGCCGACTGCCTTCTCACGAACGCGATCGGTAAACGAGCGAACCACTTCCAGCGAAACGTCGGCTTCAATAAGCGCACGACGCACTTCGCGCAGCGCAGCCGTCACGTCGCTTTCAGAAAGAGCGCCGCGTCCGGTAAGGCCGTTCAGAATGGAGCCAAGACGCTCCTGAAGTGATTCAAACATCGAGTTTCCTTTTAATCCGAGAGGAGGCGTAAGGCTTCGTCAGGGATACATCGTTCTTTGATCAGACCAGTTCAAGAAGCAACCAAAGCGATACAGCACCCGAGGGCGCATCGCGCTGTCGGATGTGGACCTCCGGGATCTCTTTATACCAAATGGGTCCCGGTCGGTGGCTCGCGTTCTGAAGATCGCGGATAGATTGGGTGTGGCTTTAGGGGCTTGAGCCTGCAATGTCAAGCAAAAGGCGGGAAACGGCGCTTTGTAACCGGTAATCTGCCTCTTAAACCACGACATATAGCCCCGATTTACCAAAACTTGAAGAATACGTGGAAAAAGGACTATAAGCGCGCCGCTGCGTTGCAGGCCTTCCGTCTCATTGCAGCATGACATTCGGTGTAAAGAATGGCAAATTCGCGCCGAGGTAGAATCAACTCCGAAGGAGAAACGAATGGCATTGGTTGCCAAGGGCCGGTCTTGGACCGCAGCAGCAGTTCTTGCAGTGGGTATGATGACGGGTGCAGGTGTTGCCGAGGCAGCCCAGTGCGGCAACAATGCCGCCGGCTATAGTGCCTGGCTTCAGCAGACGTTGAAGGAAGCACCAGGCCGCGGCGTCGGCAAGCGTGCGCTCGATGCGCTGGGCAAAACCAAATACGCTCAGGCCACCATCAATGCTGACCGCAATCAGAAGAGCTTCAAGCTCTCCTTCGAGCAGTTCATGCAGAAGCGCGGCGCAAACACGATCATCCAGCGCGGCAAATCGATCAAGAAGCAGAATGCAGCGCTCTTCGCCAATATCGAAAAGCGTTATGGCGTTCCTGCTGGCCCGCTGATCGCGATCTGGGGCATGGAAACCGGCTTCGGCGCATATCTGGGCAAGCAGCATACGCTTTCCGCAGTTGCAACGCTGGCCTATGACTGCCGCCGCAGCGATTACTTCACCGAACAGCTTTACGCAGCGCTCAAGCTCATTGACCGCGAAGATCTTGATCCAAACGCAGTCGGCGCAATGCACGGCGAAATCGGCCAGACCCAGTTCCTGCCAGTCAACGTCCTAAAATATGGCGTGGATGGTGATGGCAGCGGTCATATCGACATGGCCCGCTCGAAGGCTGACGCACTTTATTCGACCGCCAACTTCCTCGTCGGTCACGGCTGGCGTCGCGGCGCTGGCTATCAGCCGGGTGAAGCCAATTATGGCGCAATCCAGGGCTGGAATGCTGCACAGGTCTACCAGCGCGCTATTGCCGTCATGGGCAAGGCAATCGACGAATAATCATACTTATGGCGAAGCGAGAACATTGTTTCGCCATAAAATGAACAGAGAAAAGCCCCGAAATTCGGGGCTTTTTTCGTCTTATGCTGCTGTTTCCGGTGCTTCTATCACCGAACCTTCAGGTCTTTTGAAGTCACCTGTCTGCTGATCCATCACCCAAAGCTCGCCGGTCGAAATATCGAACCATGCACCATAAAGGGTGAGCTTGCCCTTCTTCTCAAGAATATCGACACATGGGAATGTGCGCAGATTGTTGATCGAGTAGCGGATCGAAATACGCTCCAGCGCGGTCTGACGTTCGGTCGGTGTCATCAGCTGGTTGCCGCTGACGGTTTCTGCCGCTGGCGCAATCAGGCTCATCCACTTACCGATAAAGTCGCTTGGTGAAAGCGGCGCGCTTTGCGTATCAAGCGCTGCTTTAATACCGCCGCATCGGCCATGGCCCATGACAACAATATTCTTCACCTTGAGGCTCTGCACTGCAAATTCGAGTGCCGCAGAAGCCGCATGGAATTCACCATCCGGCTCATAAGGTGGAATAAGATTGGCAACATTGCGCAATACGAAGATTTCGCCCGGTGCCGCGTTGAAAATTGTTTCCGGAGCGGCGCGGGAATCGCAGCAGGCAATGACCAGAGTTTCTGGTGCCTGACCTTTTTCAGCGAGTTCCTTATAACGTGCCGTTTCAGACGCGAAATGCTCGCTCATAAAGGTTTGGTAACCGGCGAGGAGTGTATCTGGAATATCAGCCATGACTTTCCATTATCCCTATCGAAAACGCAGAGCAATCAAAAACGTGAGGCCGCAACTTGCGACCCGTTGCCACTTACAGCGGTTCCAGTTAAGACTGAATCGTTGGAACCGCTGTAACTATTTGTTTTTACGCATTATCCGACGCAAAACCGGTTCCCACTTTTGGCTCGGAAATGCTATAATCCAACTCTTATGCACGCAATCCCTTGGTTGGATGCACCAATCGTCGGGTTTGGACCATCGCCATCGGCGTTGCGAGGCTTGAGGCGTCCGCTTCAAGCATCAGCTCATCGGCACCCCGTTTCGCTGAACGGGCCATGATCTCGAATACTGCCGCCGTCGTTCTTTGCAGCGCCTTTTCTTCTGAAAAGCCAGCAAGCCTGCGCGCCAGAAACACCGCTGATGTCAGATCGCCAAGGCCATTGGTCGGCCCATCGACACAACGATGTTCCGCCATCAGCGCAAGGGTTGGTGTGAGCAGAATATTGCCGATGCTGCCCGCCATCAATGGAAATGCAGATGTCACCAACATGGTTGCTGGCCCGGTATCAAGTGCTGCTTCCATCAATGCCTTGTTGTCCTCAAGCTCAACCCCCGTCAGCCATGACAGCTCAAAACGATTGGGCGTTGCAATATCGGCAAGCGGCATCAGGTGATCGCGGATACCAATCGCTGTCGCCTCCGGCACGTAAAGACCTTTCTGATCGCCAATCACCGGATCGCAAAGGTAAAGCGCGTTGGGATTGCGCTCCTTCACCTTTTTAACCAGTCCCGCCACGGCTTTCGCCTGTTCGGGGTTGCCCAGATAGCCGGTGAGGATAGCGCCCACTTCGCCAAGCCATGGCGCGCGCTCAAGATCCTGCATCAGTGTTGCAAATTCCTGCGCGGGCGGCACAATACGCCCTGCAGGACCATGGCCCGGATGCCATGGCAATACCACCGTCGGCACGGCCCAAACGGGAAATCCGAGCGTTTCCAGAGCGAATACGGCGGCACGGTTTCCGACAGAACCGCGAACGACATGGCTCGAGATGACAATAACGGTTGTCGCGTCCGAAGGCGCAGAAAGCGTCATGTTAAACCTGGCTTTGCATGAGATAAGAAATGAGCCAGACGATAATCGCCAGCGTGATGATGAGTCCAAGTCCGCGTCCGATGCGGGTGGCCCAGAGTTCGATAGGATCATTCTCCGGTGCATCATTGGCAGCAAGATGACTTGCAGTACGGGAAAGCCCACGACGCACAATACCCTCGGGGCCGGTCTGCTCCCGCTCCAGTCGTTCAAGAATGCGTTGAGCCTCGTCCTGGCGCTCGCGCCCCGGACTGCCGCCCTCGCCTATGCCCGCCTGATGGCGCTCACCCATAATCTGCCTGCCCTCAAGAAAAGACTCGTTTCCCGGAGACCCGAACCGGGACAGGACACAGCATCACGCCCGGATTGCAGTTCTGCAAGCAGAATATTGTCTGATCAGCCTAGTTTCACGATGAGCTTACCGAAATTGCCACCTTCCAGCATGGAAATGAAAGCCTTGGGAGCATTCTCAAGCCCCTCAACGATATCCTCGCGATAACGCACATGGCCGTCAGCAATCCATTTTGCCATTTCATGATAAAAGGCCGGGCGCTGATCGGCAAAATCACGTTGAATGAATCCGCGAATAGTCAGGCTTTTGGTCAGAATATCGCGCATAAGCAACGGCAACCGATCCGGCCCGTCAAAAGCACCACTCTGATTATATTGCGCGATCAGCCCACAGACAGGCACTCTCGCAAACTGGTTGAGCAGCGGCAGAACGGCGTCGAACACCTTGCCACCGACATTCTCGAAGTACACATCAATGCCCTTTGGGCAGGCTAAAGCCAGTTCCTGCGCGAAATTATCCGAGCGATGATCGAGGGCTACATCAAACCCAAACTCGTCGATCAGCGCTTTGCACTTGTCCGCCCCGCCCGCAATACCGACCGCCCGCGCGCCTTTAAGCTTGGCAATCTGTCCAACCGCAGAACCAACCGGGCCAGTCGCTGCGGCTACCACAACTGTTTCGCCCTCTTTGGGCTGGCCGATTGTCAGCAAACCGGAATAGGCGGTGAAGCCCGGCATTCCCATGACACCGAGCGCCGTCGTGACAGGCACCTGCTGGGGATCGAGCTTGCGCAGCGTGGAAGCATCGGCAACCGCATAGCTCTGCCAGCCGGAATGCGAGAGAACAAAATCGCCGGGAAGAAAGCCCGCGCTTTTGCTTTCCACCACTTCACCGACTGTTCCCCCTTCCATGACAGCACCGATATCAACGGGTGCCGCATAGGATTTGGCCGCACTCATTCGCCCGCGCATATAAGGATCGAGCGAGAGATAGCGGATTTTCAGCAGAACTTCGCCCTCGCCCGGCTGCGGGATCGCGGCCTCATCAAGCCGAAAATTCTCTGCCGTGGGCCGTCCATCGGGACGCGATGCAAGGACGATACGGTGGTTGATTTTTCCGCTCATGTGGCACTCCTGCAAAACTCGGGCTGATGACGATGCCTGCAACATAGATGAATCGCACAGACCTTCAAACGACCGCATGGAAATCTTCATGCTTGTTTTTAACGGAGAGATGGAAACTCAGTTCCCTCCCTGTCAGCGCATTGAAAAAGAAAACCCGCCACATGGCGAGGGCACCGTGGGGCAGGGTTTCTCACTTGGCGGGAGGTATTTGACGTCACGCACCCAAAGCGGAGCGAGGACACGCAACATGAAGAAGCATCTGGCATTACTTCATCGTTGGGATAACGAATTCCGCACCATCCTTAACGCCATGCCGCGTGCCCGCAGCAAGGCGAGGACACGCAACATGAAGAAGCGTCTGGCGTCACTTCATCGTTGGGATAACGAATTCCGCACCATCCTTAACGCCATGCCGCGTGCCCGCAGCAAGGCGAGGACACGCAACATAAAGAAGCGTCTGGCGTTACTTCATCGTTGGGATAACGAATTCCGCACCATCCTTAACGCCAGACGGCCAGCGCGAGGTGACTGTCTTGGTCTTGGTGTAGAAGCGGAATGCATCCGGGCCGTGCTGGTTGAGATCGCCGAAGCCCGAAGCCTTCCAGCCACCAAAGGTGTAGTAAGCAATCGGAACCGGAATTGGCACATTGATACCGACCATGCCGACCTGAACGCGGCTGGCAAAATCGCGGGCTGCATCACCGTCACGGGTGAAGATAGCGACGCCATTGCCATATTCATGCTCATTCGGCAGTGCGAGGGCTTCTTCGTAGTTCTTGGCGCGAACAACCGAGAGGACCGGACCGAAGATTTCTTCCTTATAGATGCGCATGTCTGACGTTACATTGTCGAACAGACAGCCACCCATATAGAAGCCGTTTTCATAGCCCTGCATCTTGAAGCCACGGCCATCGACGACGAGCTTTGCGCCTTCCTCGACACCGAGATCGACATAGCCACGAATGCGGTCGAGAGCGGCCTTGGTGACAACCGGGCCATAATCGGCCGAATTATCAGTCGACGGGCCAATCTTCAGGGATTCAACGCGTGGGATCAGCTTTTCCATCAGACGGTTTGCGGTATCTTCACCAACCGGAACAGCAACCGAGATCGCCATGCAGCGTTCGCCAGCCGAACCGTAACCGGCACCGATCAGGGCATCCACGGTCTGATCCATATCCGCATCCGGCATGATCAGCATGTGGTTCTTGGCACCACCGAAACACTGGACGCGCTTGCCGTTCGAGCAGCCGCGACCATAGATATACTGGGCAATTGGTGTCGAGCCGACAAAGCCGATTGCCTGTACATCCTTATCGTCGAGCAGCGCATCAACCGCATCCTTGTCGCCGTTGACGACGTTGAAAATGCCAGCCGGAAGACCTGCTTCCATGAACAGTTCGGCCAGACGCATCGGCACGCCCGGATCGCGTTCAGATGGCTTCAGCACGAAGGCATTGCCGCAGGCAATCGCCGGGCCAGCTTTCCAGAGCGGGATCATGGCAGGGAAGTTGAACGGCGTGATACCGGCAACAACACCAAGCGGCTGACGCATCGAATAGGTGTCGATGCCCGTACCTGCATTGTCGGTGAATTCGCCCTTCAGCATATGAGCGGAACCGAGGCAGACTTCCACCACTTCCAGACCGCGCTGAATGTCGCCCTTGGCGTCAGCAATCGTCTTGCCGTGCTCGCGGGCCAGCAGTTCTGCAAGGCTGTCATATTCAGCTTCGACGAGTTCAAGGAACTTGCGCAGAATGCGAACGCGGCGCTGCGGGTTTGTTGCAGCCCATGCTGGCTGAGCCGCCTTGGCGTTTTCGACAGCTGCACGTACTTCATCTTTCGTGGCGAGTGCCACAGTGCCCTGAACCGTGCCGTCAAGCGGCTGAAAAATATCAGCCGTACGACCGCTTTTGCCGGCTACATGCTTGCCGCCAATGAAATGTCCTACATTGCGCATGAAAACGCCTCCCGTTGCTTATGCTTGTGGTTATCCCTTCAGGCAGCAAAAGAGCTACCATCCTAACGCCTATCCTGACTCTGCAAATTCATGATTGCAAGTCACTGAAAAGCGTATCCGTTGTGCATTTTTTATAGTACAAAATCGCATGATGCCAAAAGATGTGAAGCCGCTTTCGGTATCGTGCGGAGACACAATGCCATGAACTGGGATGATATTCGGATATTTCTGGCCGTGGCGCGTTCGGGGCAAATTCTGGGAGCGGCCAAAAGATTAGGCATCAACCACACCACGGTGGCACGTCGCCTGACAGCGCTTGAAGCCGCACTCTCGACAACACTTCTGACACGCCGCACCAATGGCTCGACACTGACGCAGGCGGGTGAAGAGTTTCTTCTGGCGGCTGAACGTATGGAAGCGGAAATGCTTTCAGCCCGTGCGCAGGTTGGCAATGCCGATGTTGCTGTGTCCGGCACGGTGCGTATCGGCGCCCCTGATGGCTTTGGCGTGAATTTTCTGGCCCCCAGACTGGCACGGCTCACACAGCAATACCCAGACCTGACTATTCAGCTGGTGCCGGTGCCGCGCTCGTTTTCGTTGTCACGGCGCGAGGCGGATATCGCCATCACTGTGGAACGCCCCGAGCAAGGCAGGCTGATTGCCCGAAGGCTGGTGGATTATACGCTCGGTCTTTATGCCCATCGCAGCTATCTCGAAGAACATGGCACGCCGCAAACGACTGAAGAACTGAGTGGCCACAGACTGATTGGCTATGTTGAAGACCTCGTGGTCAACCCGTCGCTTGCCTATGCCGCGGAAATCAGCCGTGACTGGAAACCGGATTTCGAAGTATCGAGTGCGCTGGGTCAGGTGGAAGCCGTGCGGGCCGGTGCTGGCATCGGCATTCTTCATGCGTTCATCGCACGCGCCGATCCCGATCTCGTGCCGCTCTTTCCAGATCGCACAATCCGCCGTGCCTATTGGCTCACATATCATGAATCCGCACGCACACTTCGCCGCGTGACTGCTGTTTCAGCGCTGATTTCGGATCTGGTCGAGAACGAGAAATCGCTGTTTAGCTAAAGCATTTCCAGCAAAAATGTGAACCGGTTTTGCGTTCGGAAATGCGATAAAAACAAGCCGCTCTATCGCGCTTTCCAGTAGATCACCATCACGACAACAATCATGATTGCCGGAATAAACAGCGCATCAAGACCAATGAAATAATGCGCCAGACCACCGCAGACAGCGCCAACCATCAGCGAGAACCAGACCGCGAAATGCTGCAACCAGCGCCAGCGCGGAACCTCGCCACGCAATGATCCGGCAAGATCAGCGGCAGAATTGAACAATGTGCCTGTCACGTAAGTCACGCCAAGCCGCGCAGAACCTATGGGCTGCACGGCCGCATTCTGTGCGCCCATGGCAGCTGCAAGCAGCAGCACAGGATGGACCAGCGCAAGTCCTTCACGGCGCAAGATACTCACCAGCAGCAACACAATCACAACGCTCGCCATCACCGCGAGGCTTCCGTCCTTGCGATAGGCTCTTACCACCAGCGTGCCTAGAAACGCGCCGACAAAGAACAGAGCGATCAATGCAGCTGGCAGCCATATGACGACGTTGCCCATCACGTCGGGCTGACCAGCGATGGCAATGCCAAGCTGCGTGGTGTTCCCACTCATGAAGGATGCGAAAAAGCCTCCCAGTTCAAGAAAGGCAATTGCATCAACGAAACCTGCCGAGGCCGTAAGAGCCAGCCCCAGCGACAGCTGAGAATTCGGTGTCATGTGTCAGGACTTTGAAAAGGAACAGCCCGGTCTTTAGCGCATCCTTCCCGAAAAGTGTGAAACGGTTTTCGGGAAGGATGCGCGCTACAACAAATATTGAGACGCGCCGATCTGATTTAATCAGATCGAAACGCGCTCAAAAAAACCGGGCCACTACAAAAAATGAAATACGCGATCAAACGCGTTTGACGATCCGCAGAATAATCAGAAGTATCGCCGCGCCGATGAAGGCATTGATGATCGCAGCGATAATACCGCCGCCAACCGAGAAGCCCAGGCGAGGCAGCAACCAGCCCGCAAAGAAGGCACCGATCACGCCGACGATGATATTGCCGATGAGGCCGAAACCACCACCTTGCACCACCTTGCCAGCAAGCCAACCGGCAATCAGACCAACGAAAAGGAATACAAGAAGACTCATACCGTCCATAAGCAATTCTCCCTCTCAGAACGCGCCCGCGACGCGTCTGAAACGAGTTGACATTATGTTGCCCCGCTAGACAAGGGGGCTGACGAATTATGGCGCGAGATGCCGGAAAGCGCTCACGACCTCTTCGTAGACCTTGCGCTTGAAAGGCACGATCAATTCAGGAAGTTCCTGCATTGGCTTCCACGCCCATTCCTCAAACTCTGCCGTATGACCGCCGGGCGGCGGATTGATTGCAATCTCGCTCTCATCGCCTTCAAAGCGATAGGCGAACCATTTCTGGGTCTGTCCGCGATATTTGCCCTTGAGCGCTTGTCCAACAAGACGCGCTGGCAGATCGTAATTGATCCAGTTCGGCGCTTCTTCAAGCAGCGACACCGACTTCATGCCGGTTTCTTCGTAAAGCTCACGCAACGACGCAACTGCAGGATCTTCGCCCTTATCGATACCGCCCTGCGGCATCTGCCAGAGCTGTGTTGCGCCATCCATTTCGTCGCCCGGAATAACAATGCGTCGCCCGGCCCAGACAAGACCGGCCTTGTTGAGAACCATCAACCCCACGCAAGGGCGATAGGGCAAGCCTTCAGGATCGACGGGGCCTTTGTGCTTCGACATGATATCTCCGTGAATCGCAAATGTTTTCACAACTGATATGCGGCAGAACATACAGTTTCAATGTTATTGAACTGCGACAAAAGAAAACGCGGGAGCCTGAACTCCCGCGTTTGATGCTTCCACCGTCTTCAAAGGCAGATCAGTTCAGAACGCTCTTCTTCGGATCTGGTGGGAAGGCAGCATTGGCCTCTTCACCGCGCAGAAGCTTCAGCGCTTCATTGAGCTGAACGTCATCCTTGGTCTCAAGCGGCACATAAGCGGCCGAACCCGAACCGGCATCGTCTTCCTCGTTGCCCTTGATGTGGCCTTTGAGTTCAGACTCACCACGAACGACATCTTCACCACGCAGTTCTGGTGGCAGCGGCTGTTCAACCTTGATGTCTGGCGTGATGCCCTTGCCCTGGATCGACTTGCCCGATGGCGTGTAATAGAGCGCTGTCGTCAGACGCAGCGATCCGTTTTCGCCAAGCGGGATAATGGTCTGGACAGAGCCCTTGCCGAAGGACTGTGTGCCAAGCACGGTCGCACGGCGATGATCCTGCAGCGCACCTGCTACGATTTCCGACGCACTGGCCGAACCGCCATTGATGAGCACGATCACCGGCTTGCCATCAGCCAGATCACCCTTGCGCGCATCGAAGCGCGTCACATCCTGCGGATCACGACCACGGGTCGAAACGATTTCGCCCTTGTCGAGGAAGGTATCGGAAACAGCGACAGCCTGATCGAGCAGACCACCCGGGTTGAGGCGCAGGTCAAGCACATAGCCCTTGAGCTTATCGCCCGGGAGCTTTTCCTGAATGTCCTTGATCGCCTTCTTGAGGTCATCAGAAGTCTGTTCGGTGAAGGAAATCACACGCAAATAGCCGACATCATTCTCGACGCGAGAACGAACGGCCTTAACCTTGATCACAGCACGGTCGATCTTGAGCGTGATCGGCTTGTCTGCGCCCTGACGAATAAGTGTCAGCTCGATTGGCGAACCAACTTCACCGCGCATCTTTTCAACCGCATCGCTGAGGCTGAGGCCACGAACTTCCTGACCATCGATCTTACTGATCAGATCGCCTGCGAGGACACCAGCTTTGGAGGCTGGCGTATCATCGATTGGCGCAATGACCTTAACCAGATCGTTGTCCATGGTGACTTCAATACCAAGACCGCCGAACTCACCCTTGGTCTGCACGCGCATATCCTGCGCTGCTTCCGGGTTGAGGTAGGATGAATGCGGGTCAAGCGACGTCAACATGCCGTTGATGGCGCTTTCCGTCAGCTTCTTGTCATCTGGCGGCGTCACATATTGCTGGCGCACGCGCTCAAAAATATCACCGAAGAGAGCCAGGTCCTTATAGACATCGCTATCTTTCCCCGCTGCGGCAAAAGCAGTGGAGGCAGGCGCGCCCTGAACCATCACCATGGCTGACGCCCCCATCAGGGCCCCGGCGAACAGCAGCGACAGTTTACGTATCATTTTGTGTCCTTCCAGAAAGCCGCTCGGACCACCACGGGGCCGGATCAACGGGTTTTCCATCTTTTCGAAACTCAATGTAAAGCAATGGCGCGCCATTGCCCACCTCAATCGGTGCAACACTTGCGAGAAGTTTTTCACCCATTGCGCCGACAGGTTCACCCGCCAACACAAACTGACCTTGCGCCACATCGATTCGGCCCATGCCAGCCATCACGATATGATATCCGCCGCCAGCGTCCAGGATCAAGAGCTGCCCATAAGATCTGAATGTACCTGCGTATAGTACAACGCCATCGGAAGGTGACGTAATCGTGGCAGCGGGCAAGGTTTCAACCACCTGCCCCATCATGTTGCCACCGACACCGTCTTTTTCGTTAAAATGCCGGAGAGTCTTGCCTGCAGCAGGCAATCCAAGCTTTCCTTGCAGCGATGCAAAATCAATCTGCGCGTGCAGACGGTTCTCGTCAGGCGTTGCTTCTCCAGCCTTTTCCTGCGCTTTTGCAAGGCGATCAGCTTCCGCTTTACGTGCAGCCTCGGCAGCATCGCGCACACCAGCCATCTGCTCATCCAGCCCATCAATCAGCTCTTTGAGACTGCCTGCCCTGTCGGCAAGTTCTTCCGAACGCTTGCGCTGCGCTGCGATTTCCTGCTCGGACTGGGCCTGCAATTTCTTCTTTTCTTCAAGAAGAAGTGATTGACGCTTTTGCTCTTCGGCCTGTGCTGTGCGTGTTTCCTTGAGCTTGTCCTGCTCCTGAGCGATGGAGGCGACCACGCGCTGCATATCTTTCAGATCGCCGGTCAGCTCTTCCACCTGTTCGCGCATTTCCGGAACAACGGCGCCCAGCAGCACAGCACTGCGCACCGATGCCAACGCATCATCGGGCCGCACGAGAATAGCGGGCGGCGGGTTCAAACCCATGCGCTGCAATGCAGCCAGCACCTCTGCCAAAACGCTGCGGCGCGCGCGCAAAGAATTGCGAATGCCGTCTTCCTGCTCGCGCAAGGAAACCAGCTTGTCGGCACTATCGGCAATATCCTGCTGCAACTTCTTGTCTGTCTTTGCAGACTGGATAAGCGCTGCCGTAATCGTTGCCTGATCATTCTTAAGGTTGGCTACCTCGTCTTCGAGCTGTTTAAGCTTGTCGCTTGATACCGAGAGTTCGGTGCTGAGCTGCTCATATTCACTTGCCGCCTTGTCGCGCTGCTGCTGGATTCCTTCTTGCGCAAAAGCCAGCGTTGCGCCTGACATAAGTGCAGTCGCAACAAGGCCAGCCCGCATCAAGGCAGACAGCAAAGACTTTTTTGAAAGGCGAAAAGGACTCATGGCGCGCTATATCAGAAAGAAACAAGGCCAAAACTAGCCTGATACCGTTAACGAACCATCAACCATAAACAGATGGTAACGAATATGGGCATCATGATGTGATCTGTTCCATCAACTCGATGCGATTTCCGAAAGGATCGGAAACGTAGCATCGCATATAGCCAGCCAATGGTTCATCTTCAAAGATCGTTACACCTGCTTTGGCCAGCAATTTGGTCAGTTCTGTTATGTTATCGACAATGAAGGCCGGATGCGCTTTTCGCGCTGCAACAAACTCAGGGTCGATACCGAGATGGATTTTGACCAAGCCCACCTCAAACCAGCAGCCACCTCTTGCTGCTAGATTTTGCGGCTTTGGCACTTCCGGAATTCCAAGAAGGCCTTCATAGAACGCACGCGCCTTTGCCTCTTCACCCTTTGGCATCGCCAGCTGTATGTGATCTAGCCTTGAAATATGAATTCTGCAAAATCCTCAATAATTCAAAAATGAATTCGGAATAGGCATATGTTTAGTTTGTGCCGGAGTAGCGTCAATGACAATCAACACCCACAGATTAGCCTCCGACTGGCGCCAGGGGCGCGGTTATATTCATACCTATATCTGCGAGAAAATCGCTTCATCGACGGTTGGAAATCGTTACGGTATCCTCATGATACTCCACGAACTGGGGCTGGAAATTACCGGACAGACCATCGACAGCGTAAGCGTTAGCAACCCGCAAACGGGCAATCGCTTTACACTGAGAGGTAAAATCTACCATGAGAATTGGACCCGCACAGGTCTCGTAAATAACCAGCAGTAAATCTCGCTCAGGGCGCCAGATCAGGATAGCTCTGTACATATTCGTGCATTTCACGCCGATAACGCCAGACAGCGCGTGCGCGGTGTTTCCAGAGGTCGCGGCGTGGCTGTTTCCATGGCTTTTCCGGACCATGGAAATGCACGATGATATCCGGCACGGATTTGCTTTCTTCAGCATCGCCACCAAGTCGGGCAATGTGGCGCCGCTGCCTCGCGGCCTGTCTCCACGACGAATTATAAGCCGGGTTGAGCAAATGCACGCGATCCCGAAAGACATTGTTGAGATGGTCCTGATCGCCCAGCGGGCAGGCAGAAGCACGAACCAGATCATGCATGGCCCGGTGCAGTTCAGGCTCTGCGCGGATGGCATCGGTATCAAGCAGAAGAACACCGGAATTGAAGTAGCGCGATATATCGCTTTGCTGCATCAGTCCCTGCAACTCACGGACACGGGGCATACATTTTTCGCGCACATTGAGATTGCGGGCAGACCATTTCGCCACAACGCAATCGCGCACCGCGCCAACCGGACATCCATTGAGATTAAGCGCGAAAAGTGGGGCGACGTCGCCCACTACCTGCGTATCGCCATCAATATAGAGAACACGACCTGAAATTCTGGTCGGAATATGCAGACGCCCCATTGATGCGGCAGAGATATAGGCCGTTGGCCCTTTTGCCCCGTCCAAATCATCCTGAGTAAGAGCAAGGCAATTCAGCGAGACTGCAGGGTTTTTGGAAGCGACCCGTTGCACAGCCTCCCAATCCTCGTCCCTTAATCCGTCACCCCAGAAATGGATGATACCCGGGACAGACAAGTGGCGCAGAACACCCCACATCGCCACCAGAGTTGGCTTGAGAAAACCACGATCAGTCACGAATGCGATCTGTGGCAGCGTTTTATTCGTCGATGAAAGCGACATGCAATTCTTCAAATGATGCACAAGGCAGTTACAAAACCCGACCCGGCGCATCAACTATTGGAAGAACATGAAATAATTAGGATCGGTGATAAGGATGTCCTGCAAGAATTGTTGCGGCCCGATATAATTGCTCAGCAATCAATATGCGGGCTATCTGGTGCGGCCATGTCAGCTCTCCCAGAGCCAGAACCAGATCGGCGCGCGAACGCAAAGCAGGATCGTGCCCATCCGGGCCGCCAATGGCGACAATCAGCTGGCGCTTGCCATCATCACGCATACGGCCGATGCGTTCAGCAAAAACTTCCGAACCGAGCGCCTTGCCGCGCTCGTCGAGCAGGATAAGAGCAGCACCATTATCCAGTGCTTCATTGATGCGCTGTGCTTCTTCGGCCTTGCGCAGTTCAGCCGTCTGTCCACGACTTTCGGGGATTTCGCTCACACCGGCGAATTCAAGCCCAAGCGGCGGCCCCGCCTTGGAAAAACGGTCGAAATAGCGCTCGACCAACTCCCGCTCGGGGCCGGCTTTCATCCGGCCCACGGCCATAACACTCACACGCATCACGTCCTCTTTACGACTTAGAGCACATTTCGATCAGATCGGCGCTCTAACTCTTTCTTTTAACGCGCATCTCTATCCGAAAACCGTTTCACACGTTTCGGATGCGCTCAAATCAGTGCACCGTTCCCGATGCGCGCTGATCTTCGAAATCGTCGTTGATCCAGATTTTTTCCAGATTGTAGAAATCACGGATTTCCGGACGGAAAATATGGACGACGATATCGCCTGTATCGATGAGAACCCAATCACCGCCCTCGAGTCCTTCGACCCGCATATCCTTGCAGCCCATTTCACGAAGGGCCTGCAAAAGATGGTCAGCGACAGCCGTCACATGACGATGCGAACGACCAGACGCGACGATCATATAATCGCCGATCGAAGATCTTCCGCGGATGTCGATGGGGATAATGGATTCTGCTTTGGAGTTTTCGAGACTGGCCAAAGCCGCGTCGAAGGCCTGGGACACGAAAGCTGTTTCGTTCATCCCGACCGGTGAAGGCGCGTGGTGAGCCTTCTTCTCAATTGCTGTTCTCAGTGTAGTTCCTTTCCGACAAGAACAACGCAGTACGGCATTCATAAGCACCGTACATACCTAAGATAGGCAGAGTCCCTGTATTCTTTCAAGAGTGTTGAATGGCTTACACCATTCACTTTTTCAATTTCTGTTTGCGGAGTGCGGTCGATGAGAGCGAGGATCGCGGTCCGTGAATGAAGGTCCAGGCCGGTGGTGTACGCCGCGCAAGGAGCGGGGCGTAATGTTCATCTAACCGGCTATCGGAAAATGTTTGCGCCATGCGTGACGATAAATAAGCCAAGGTCGAACCTGGCCTATCGATGACTGCAATCGGGAAATTCTGCGCAATCTCCCGCCAGCGCTGCCAGCGATGGAAGGAAGCGAGATTGTCCGCCCCCATAACCCAGACGAAATGCACACTGGGATTGGCCTTGCGGATCAGCGCCAGAGTGTCGGCTGTGTAGCGCACGTCAAACGCGGCTTCCAGCGCCGTCACCTTGATGCGCGGATCGCTTGCCACATGCTCGCTGAGCTCCAGACGTTCAGCAAGCGGGGCAAGTTCGCGCTTATCCTTCAGCGGATTGCCGGGCGTCACCATCCACCAGAGCTGATCAAGCTTCAGCCGCCGAATGGCGATTTCAGCGACCAGCGCATGACCACCATGCGGTGGGTTGAACGAGCCGCCAAACAGGCCTACCGTCATGCCCTTTTCGACATGCGGCATACGCAAATATTGCGCATCAACGTCCGGATAACTCGCCTTTAATGCGGAAAGCCTGAAGCCGAACTTCATCAGCCTCTAACCTGTCCGTTCCCACGAACACGATATTTGAAAGAGGTCAGTTGTTCGACGCCAACCGGACCACGCGCATGCATCTTTCCGGTCGCGATACCAATTTCAGCCCCCATGCCGAACTCGCCACCATCTGCAAACTGCGTCGAGGCATTGTGCAGAAGAATGGCAGAGTCGATCTCGTTGAAGAAGCGCGCAACAACATCCGCATCCTCAGCTACAACAGCTTCTGTGTGGTGGGAGGAGTAACGGTTGATATGCTCAATCGCACCCGAGACGCCATCAACCAGCGCCACCGAAATGATCGCATCCAGATATTCGGTCGACCAGTCTTCTTCCGTAGCAAGCGTGGCGGTTGCATAAAGTGCTATGACTTCATCGCTGCCGCGAATTTCGCAGCCCTTTGCAGCCAGATATTCAAGAACCGGCACCAGATGCGTTTGAGCTACCGCGCGATCCACAAGCAAGGTTTCGGTCGCACCGCAAATACCGGTGCGGCGCATCTTTGCGTTCACAGCAATCGCACGCGCCATATCGAGATCAGCGGACTTGTCGATATAGAGATGACAAATGCCTTCAAGATGCGCGAAAACCGGCACCCGCGCTTCCGATTGCACGCGCGCAACGAGGCTTTTGCCGCCCCGTGGCACGATCACGTCAATCGCGCCATTCAGACCTTTTAGCATTTCGCCAACTGCCGCACGGTCAGTAACCGGAACGATCTGGATAGCATCGGCAGGCAATTGAGCTGCCTCCAGTCCCGCAACCAGTGCCTTGTGAATAGCAGCCGACGAATGCGCGGAATCTGAACCGCCACGCAGGATGACCGCATTGCCAGCTTTAAGACATAGTGCGCCAGCATCTGCCGTCACATTGGGACGGCTTTCATAGATCACACCGATGACGCCCAATGGTGTACGAACGCGCTCGATATGGAGACCATTCGGACGATCCCACTCGGCAATCACTTCACCGACTGGATCATTTAATTCAGCAATAGCGCGAATGCCGTCGGCAATTGCCTGAATACGACTGTCATCGAGTGTCAGCCGATCAACAAACGAAGCTGCCATCCCGCTTTCCGCAGCATTGGCAAGATCGAGCTTGTTGGCTTCAAGAATGGCATCTTTGCTTGCGAGAATGCTATCTGCAGCAGCAAGCAGGGCTTTGTTTTTCTGTTGAGGCGAAGCGATGGAAAGCGGAGCCGCTGCCTGTCTGGCTTTACGACCAACTTCTGCCATGATGGCTGCGATGTCAGTTCCGGCGTCCACTTTGTTCAACATCCTCTTCCCCTTATGCTTCTTCCGTCTCGCTAGTGGTCACACCCCGTACCACCAGATCATTGCGATGGATCATTGCAGCGCGCGCATCATAGCCAAGAATGGCGCTGATCTCATCGCTTTTGTGCCCGGCAATTTTGCGCGCATCTTCCGCATCATAAGCAATCAGACCGCGCGCGATTTCACGGCCGTCCTCGTTGAGAACCGCAACCGTGTCGCCACGCTCAAACTGGCCTTCAATCTTTTTCACACCCGCAGGCAAAAGCGACTTGCCCGATTTCAGCGCCTTGGCTGCACCAGCATCGACACGCAAACGACCAGCAGGTTCGAGATTGCCGGAAATCCACGTCTTCCATGCATTTACCGGCGCACGCGCTGGCTCAAACAATGTCGCGCGTTCGCCCCGATCAATAGCCGAAAGCGGCCCCATACGTATACCAGAGGTGATAATCATCGCAGTGCCTGCCGCATTGGCTATCTTGCCGGCGTCAAGTTTGGTCTTCATGCCACCGCGTGAAAGCTCTGATGCCGCAGCACCCGCCATCGCCTCAATCTGAGGTGTGATTGTTGTAACGAGCGGCAGAAACTGTGCGTTCGGGTCTTTATGCGGCGGTGCCGTGTAAAGGCCGTCAATATCCGAAAGCAGAATAAGAAGGTCTGCACCCATCATGGTTGCAACACGGGCTGCGAGACGATCATTATCGCCATAACGGATTTCAGTCGTCGCAACCGTATCATTCTCGTTGATGATCGGCACTGCTCCGAGCTTCAGAAGCGTTTCAATCGTTGCGCGTGCATTGAGATAACGGCGACGCTCTTCCGTATCCGAAAGGGTCACGAGAATCTGACCCGACTTGATGTCGTGGCCGCCGAGCACATCGGCATAGGCTTTTGCGAGCGCGATCTGTCCGGCGGCGGCTGCTGCCTGACTTTCTTCAAGCTTGAGCGATTTCTTGGGCAGACCAAGAACCGTGCGTCCAAGAGCGATAGCGCCGGATGAAACAACCAGAACTTCGACGCCCGCATGATGGAGCGCCGCAATGTCCTGACCCAGGCTCTCAAGCCAATTTTGCTTGAGACCAGTTGAGCGATCCACCAAAAGGGCTGATCCGATTTTGATAACGATGCGGCGATAGTCTTTGAGTTGTTTCAACATGCCTTCATTCCCTCGCCGCATTCTCAAGCGCATGCCGAAAAGCGTGAAGCGGTTTTCGGACAAGATGCACGACCAAATAAAACCCTATGCTTATTCGTCTTCAGCAGTACCGGCTTCAACGGCCCGGCTCTGATCAATAACCGCAGCCAGCTGGCGTAGCGCATCGTTCAAGCCTTCATGGCTGACCGCTGAAAGCAGCAGCGGATCGCGTCCGCAAGCCTTCTTCAGCGCCTTCACCTTTTCCTTGCGTGCATCCGGATCAAGCGTATCGATCTGCGACAGCGCCACGATTTCCGTCTTGTCCGCAAGGCCATGTTCATAGGCTTCCAGTTCACCGCGAATGACGGTGTAAGCCTTCGCAACATCTTCTTCCTGCGCCGACACCAGATGCAGAAGCACGCGGGTACGCTCGACGTGGCCCAGGAAGCGATCGCCAAGGCCAATGCCTTCACTAGCGCCTTCAATCAGGCCCGGAATGTCAGCGATGACAAATTCACGCGCATCTACGCGCGCGACACCGAGGTTGGGGTGCAGTGTCGTGAAAGGATAATCCGCAATCTTGGGCTTTGCAGCCGTCACACTTGCCAGAAAGGTCGATTTGCCCGCATTCGGAAGGCCGACCAGACCAGCATCAGCAATCAGCTTGAGCCGCAGCCAAAGTGTACGCTCAATACCGTCCTGACCCGGATTGGCGCGACGTGGCGCGCGATTGGTAGAGGTCGTAAAATGCAGATTGCCAAAGCCGCCATTACCACCCTTGGCCAGACGATAACGCTGACCAATTTCGGTGATGTCACAGATCAGCGTTTCATCATCTTCTTCAAAAATCTGCGTGCCAACCGGCACTTTGAGGATGACATCATCGCCCTTGCCGCCGGTCATGTTGCGGCCCATGCCATGCATACCGGTCTTGGCCCGGAAGTGTTGCTGATAGCGATAATCAATCAGCGTGTTGAGGCCATTGACGGCTTCCACCCAGACGTCGCCACCGCGCCCGCCATCACCGCCATCAGGGCCACCGAATTCAAGAAACTTCTCGCGGCGGAACGACACGGCCCCCGCCCCGCCATTACCGGAGCGGATATAGATCTTGGCCTGATCGAGAAATTTCATTGAACCTTACCTCTTACGACGCAATAGAACTTGACTTGGGTGCGTCTTAAACTTTGGGATTGCGCGCAATCTCGCGCAATCCGATTTGCAATTACAGCAAAACCCGTGTCCTGCAAACAGCAGAAACATAAGGTTTTCAGCCTAAATTCAGTTTCCACGCAGGATCACTGAAATCAATATAGAGCAGTTCCTGATCCAGATACTGACCCTGCACATAAAGCGACTTCGGCTCAACACCATAGGATTTGAAACCAAGCTCATAATAGATGCGCTTCGCAGGCTCATTGGTTGCCACGACTTTCGCATCCAGTATCACGACGTGCTCAGCCGCGTGTTCGATAATCTGCCCAACAAGCGCCCTGCCAAGTCGCAAGCCACGCGCTTCCGGCGCGACATAGACACTGACCAGAGTGCCACGATGACGCTCGGACCTGCGTTCATGGCGGAACAAGCCGGCGATACCCATCAGGTTTTCACCATCAAAGGCGCCGAAAATGACATTGCCGTTCACCTGCTCCAGACGGCGCGCAAACACGCTGTCGGAATAGGCATTTTCTTCTTCAAAGGTCGACCCGAAAGCTTGCGGTGCAAGCTGCAATGCAGACAAGCGGATCGCGCGAAACCGGTGCAGGTCTCCCTTATCCAGTGCGCGAACAACAACCCTTTCACGGGCGACAGCGTAAATATCGTTCATTATATTCCCCGATGATTATCGGTCCTGCGATTTTCACGCAGGACCTTTTTTGATTATGACTGCCAGCTTCTCAAGCCGATCCAGGTCCGCCGGTCGAGGACATAGCGCTCAACTGGAACATTTCCGGCGGCTAGTGAATCCGCCATGCCCATGCTGCTGAACTGAAAGCCGCACTTATGAATCACGCGACGCGAACCGCCATTGCTAGCGTGACACGAAACATGCAACCGTTCGATTGGCGTGGCACGGAAGGCCAGATCGATCAATGCGTGGGCAGCGTCCGTGGCAAAACCATGCCCCCAATAGGGCTCACCCAGCCAATAGCCGATCTCCAGGCCTTCGCCGTGGCTATGCGGGTGGATGCCACAACAACCCATAAAGATACCGGTTTCAGCTTGGGTGATTGCGTAAATGCAATTGCCCATCTCGCCTTTTCGCACGCGCTCGACAAAATCCACGGCATTTTCGCGGGTGTATGGATGAGGCATACGGGCGAGCATAGTCGAGACGCGGGCGTTATTGGCAAGATAGGAAATTGCATCCACGTCTTCGGTATGTGGCGGGCGGAGAACCAGCCTGTCCGTTACGAGGACGGGGCAATCTAACTGATCTGCTAATCCAGGCGAGAGATCAGCATAACTGGCCTCCCGCTCGCTACAGCTCTCGTAATATTCTTCTTCTAAAACTTCGACGACCATTTGTCTGTCCTCCAGATGCAAAAAGGGAAGATGGTTGTCCCATCTCCCCTTCGATCTTTAGGCTGGTCGCCATATATACCGGGTCCAATGGGACGCCGGTATTTATGAGTGCCCGGCTTACTCTGCTGCTTCCGCGATCGGGTTTACCGATACGTAGGTGCGGCCGTTGGCTTTCGTGCGGAAAGCAACGGAACCGTTGGTGGTAGCAAAAATGGTGTGGTCTTTACCGAGGCCAACATTGGCGCCCGGATGCCACTTCGTGCCGCGTTGGCGCACGATGATGTTGCCAGAAACGACAGCTTCGCCGCCGAACTTCTTCACGCCAAGGCGCTTCGACTCTGAATCGCGACCGTTACGCGACGAACCACCAGCTTTTTTGTGTGCCATTGGATTTCTCCTTCAATCTCTTCTACTTACTCAGCCGACTCGGCCTTGGCTGCAGCCTTCTTAGGCGCTGCCTTCTTTGGCTTTGCGACTTCGCCTTCAGCGGCGTCTGCCTTAGGAGCCTTCTTCTCAGCGGCCTTCTTCGATGGCTTTGCGCCGTCGGTAAGGATCTCCGAGATACGGATCGTCGTCTGTTCCTGACGATGACCGCGGGTGCGCTTCGAATTCTGACGGCGACGCTTCTTGAACGCGATAACCTTGCGTGCACGGCCCTGTTCAACGACTTCAGCCGTTACGAGAGCGCCAGCTACGGTCGGAGCACCGATCGTCGTGCCAACCAGCAGAACTTCTGCGAATTCTACGATGTCGCCAGCTTCGCCAGCAACTTTTTCGATCTTGATCAGGTCATTTGCGGCAACGCGGTACTGCTTGCCACCGGTCTTAATGACTGCGAACATTTGTTGTCCTTTCGGTTGTTCGGTCCAGCTCTCATTTCCACGACATTTGCGCCGAAGTGATGGGCCGTCTTTTTATCAGTCGGTTGGTGAGTGGGCTTTATGCCCTTGATTACAACTCCGGAAACCCGAAATTTCGCAATCAAAACAATAGGCGCGGATTACTCCACGCCTGAAGTCTGGTGCTTATAGGTGTGAAGCAGCAGAAAAGTCAAGAATTTTCACAACAGAATGCAAATTAGCTCTTGTCTAATCGTCTCTGGCTCGTTATTGAGCCGCTACACACTTAGCATTCGCTTTAGATGCTTATCAACGGCGCGATTTTATGGATCGCTTTACCCGTGGTGCACAATGCGGAGAGGTGGCTGAGTGGTCGAAAGTACCGCACTCGAAATGCGGCGTGGGGGTAACTCCACCGTGGGTTCGAATCCCACCCTCTCCGCCATTTTATCTATTGAAACGACATCGCACCGAACATCGCTGATTGACGTCAGTTCTCCCCTGCGCGGCCCACAATCATCAACTGCTGGACCACGCCTGAGATACCGTAATGCTTGCGGATTGAAGAGCCGCTAAAAGTTCTTCTGAGCAAACCGATCAAATGCCTTCAGGAACTCACCGAGGAACTTGGCCGTATCAGGCACCAGCTTGCCGCTTTCATCCAGCAGCTTGTCAACATGTGCGAGATAAGCCTCTGGCTGCTGCAAAGTCGGCATATCCAGAAATACCAACGACTGACGAAGATGATGATTGGCACCGAAGGCCGAAATATTGCCCGGCGAGCCGCTGATGATCGCAGCAGGCTTTCCACTCCAGACACTCTGGCCATATGGACGTGAACCGACATCGAGCGCGTTCTTCAAGCCCCCCGGCACAGACCGGTTATATTCCGGCGTTACGAACAACACGGCATTGGCCTTGCTCACCTCAGCACGGAAACGTTTCCAGGCAGCGAGTGGGGCGTCGGTATCCAGATCCGGATTATAGAGCGGCAGGTCGCCGATCTCGACAATCGTCAATGCCATGTCGTCTGGTGTTACTGCATTCAAACCGAGCGCAACCTTGTGATTGAAAGAATCTTTTCTCAAGCTCCCAACCAGAACAGCTACATTCACTTTCGTCATAGCAATTTCCTCTTTGAAATCGAACAAGCCTCACTTGCAAAGGAAGTAAGAGACAAAGCCAAGAGGTCAACTCGCCTGACACAGAATGATCTTGCTGAGTGCTTCCGGCCACCGCTTCTCAGCAATGGCCAGTCCGTGCTAGAAGGCCGTCATGAGTGTGTTGTCAGATGTTTCTCCCGTTTATAATCCGCCGTTAGAGCCATATGTTTCGGTCATCCATCGCGACGAGGATATACTGGTTCTGGATAAGCCAAGCGGACTGTTATCCGTGCCCGGACGTCATCCGGCACTTTCTGACAGCCTGGCCACACGCGTCCAAAAGCAGTTTCCAAAAGCTTTGATGATCAATCGTCTGGACAAGGACACGTCCGGTCTCGTGCTCATGTCGCTCAATCGCAAAGCCCACGCCGCTATTGCTGCGCAGTTTGAAGCGCGCACGACAGAGAAGCGCTACATTGCCGAGGTTTGGGGTCGAATGGAACAAGACGAGGGACTGATCGATCTGCCATTGGCAATTGATCCGGACAATAAACCGCGTCATCGTGTCGATTTTGATAACGGCAAGCCAGCCCAAACACACTGGCAGGTGCTGGAGCGTCATGAAAACAGCACGAGGATGCAGTTGTTTCCGCTGACTGGTCGTACTCATCAATTGCGCGTTCACATGAAAGCGCTGGGGCATGTTATTCTTGGCGATGAGTTTTATGCCGAAGGTGAGGCACTTGGCGCAGCAGACCGCTTGCTTCTTCATGCAGAAGAAGTCGCTTTCCATCACCCGGATGGTAGGCATGTGCAATTCGCAGCCCCTTGCCCTTTCTAACAATGGCTATGTTTCGGAAATACCCATGTCGCAGAAAATAGACACATCGGAACTGGTTGTTGATTTTGTCGGCGGTGCCGTCGGGCATCGCTTTCGTTCCGGTGAGGGACGCGGACAGGCTCTGGCAAAGGCGGCGGGTCTCGCAAGTGGCATCACGCCAGACATTGTGGATGCAACAGCCGGTCTTGGCCGCGACGCTTTTCTGCTCGCCGCACTGGGTGCGAAGGTAACGCTGATAGAGCGATCAGAGAAAATGCACAGGCTGCTGGCTGAAGGGCTGGCGCGCGCTGCAGCTGAAGGCGGTCAATATGCGGAAACAGTGGCGCGCATGACGCTATTACATGGCGATTCCTGCCTGCTGATACCGGAATTGAAGCCAATGGTCGTTCTTGTTGACCCCATGCATCCACCGCGAGGCAATACGGCTCTGGTCAAAAAGGAAATGCGTCAGATCCGCGAGATCGTCGGCACCGATGCAGACTCTGAGAAGCTGATGCTTGTGGCTCTTGAACACGCGCTAAACCGTGTCGTGCTGAAATGGCCGCTGCGCGCTGAGCCCATGGCAGGGCTACGCAAGCCCTCCCATCAGATTCTCGGTAAAAGCACCCGCTACGATGTCTTCGTGAAAGCAAAGATCGTGGCTGATTAGATCAGTGCCCTCAACTTTTTGAGATGCACGCGTTAAAGCATTTCCAATTTTCATTAAATGTTGGAACTGCTCTATCTATTTTGCGCGCATCGTGTTCTGCAAAACCGCTTCGCACTTTTCGGGATGAGCACTACACTCTAATTCGAGCACTTCACATCATAAGACAGGACCGATGGCGTATCACCTACCGTTGTGACAGACAGGCTGTGGCCGGCATTATTATAGGAGAAGCCGCAATAGCCGAAGCCAGTTCCTGAGCAGCCATCAACCTCGCTGATACCCATCTCTCGCAAACCCTTCGATATGATGTCCAGCTCGTCCTTACTTTCTTCTGGCTGCCAGCCATGTTCAATGAGCATGATACGCGCCAGACTAATCGGCAGTCGATAAATATTAGGTACCGTCACCTGGCCAGAACAGAATTTCTCTTCGCCCGGTAATGCGGTGACAATGATACCTTTGCCACCAACCAGCTTCACATCAGCAACCGGCTGCTGTACCCAGTCGCCATCCCAAATGCGTATGCCGTCACCGTTCTGTTCGACACGACCCAAACTGAGGCTTGCATTTTTGGCGGCATACACAAGTGCAACAAGTTTGCCGTCTTCATAAAAGGCAAGATTACCTTCTTTCAACAAGCACGATCCGCTCGTTCCTTGTTCCATATCAGCCACGAAACTGACAGCCTGCAACGCGCCAAGCTTCGCTTGCCCGGTCACGGCCCAGCCCCGCTCTTCCACCGCACGCGCCTCGGCACTTGTCGTTTTGGTGTCCTGGTTATCACAAGAAGCGGCGTCTCCGCTTTTCTTTGGCGCCTTTGGCAGCTCTATAAGCCGCACAATATCAACGCCGCTGACTTGTGAAACAGGGATGATCTTATCCAGAGATGTTGGATGAGCAGTATCCGATTGAGCATTCGCTGAGCCAGCCAACACCAAGGTCATGCCAGCAATGAGAAAACGTGAAATCATGCCACACCATTCCGAAAATCTGTGTTCTTGCGAGCAAAACGGTGCATCGGATGAAACGTTGCCCCGCCTGATTCTGGTACAAGATAGCAGCCAAATGACAGTTTCAAAGCCAGAACATTGTTTTTGCTATATCTTCATCGAAATTAGACTGGATCGTCCAAGATAGCGATTTGTATTGTTTGAGACTTGGAAGCATTATCAAGCGAACTAGATAGTCGCGTAACCATGACGTAATACAGTCCAACATGATTGAGGCCGGATGAAAAAGACCATTGATCTGACAACCGCGCCCATCAATCAAGCACTGTTGCTGTTCGCTCTGCCAACGCTCGGCTCGTCAATCCTGCAATCGGCCAACGGCTCCATCGATACAATCTGGATCGGTCAGTTGCTGGGGACAGACGCTCTCGCAGCGACAACAAACGGCAATCTGGTGATGTTTCTGCTAACCGCCTTTGTCTTCGGCTTCGGCATGGCCTCGACGATTCTGATCGGCCAGTCCTTTGGCCGGCGGGATATCGAAACGGCACGCGCCATCACAGGTACGACACTCGGAGCCTTCATTCCTGTCAGCATTATCGTGGCTGTGGTTGGTTGGTTCCTCGCACCCTATGTCCTGGGTCTGCTCGGCACTCCGGAAACGATTGAACCGCTGGCGCGCGCTTTCCTGCAAGTAACCTTCGTTGCAATGCCTGCCATTCTCATGCAGACTATCCTTATGATGGCGCTACGCGGCAGCGGTGATTCCATGACCCCTCTGATATTCATGGGCCTCGCCGTCATCCTTGATATAGCGCTTAACCCGCTGCTCATTCTCGGGATCGGCCCAATTCCCGCGCTTGGCATATCAGGCTCGGCACTCGCCACAGCCGTGGCCAATTATATCAGTCTCGCGGCCATGCTCATCTATGTCTATCGCAAGGATTTGCCGTTGCGTCTCAAGGGACAGGAGCTTTGGCTTCTGGTGCCGGACCTCAAGGTCTTGAAGCTGATTTTCAGCAAAGGGCTTCCGATGGGTATTCAGATGATCGTGGTCTCGAGTGCCATGCTGACGATGATGCGGTTGGTCAATCAGGAAGGCGTCAATACGACCGCAGCCTTCGGCGCAACACAACAATTATGGACCTATGTTCAGATGCCGGCTATGGCGCTTGGCGCAGCGGTGAGTGCGATGGCTGCGCAGAATATCGGCGCTGGCAAATGGGATCGCGTCAACAGCATCACACGGATCGGCGTCTTCTACGCTATTCTGATGACTGGTATTCTGGTTGTTGTGCTGCTCATTGCCGACAAGCAGGCCATGCAGATATTCCTGGGCTCTGACAGCCCTGCCATCCCGATCGGTCAGCACATCGGCAAGATCGCAACCTGGGGCTTTATCGCCTTTGGCGTTTCCATGGTTCTGTTTGGCACCGTACGGGCGAATGGACAAGTTATCTGGCCGCTTATCATTCTGTTTGTTTCGATGTACCCGGTGCGGCTTGGTGTTGCCGTCGGCATGAGAGACTGGCTCGGACCGGATGCCCTATGGCTCAGCTTCCCTGTTGCCATGCTTTCGACGATGCTTATGGCTGGCGCGCTTTATCTTCATGGCGGATGGCGTAAGAACCAGTCAATGCATGTCGATAAGTTTGAGCAGGAGGGCACGGCTGCGGCCACAGCCCAGACAGCAGAAGCCGCCCCTTCCTCGAACGCGCTGACACCGAACCCACCGCATGTTCCTGAGAATAGTTAGAGCTGTCGCACCGTTGGTTGCGTCGATGGTATGCAAGCAGATTTCAATTCATCGTTTTAGAATCAATAAGCCCGGCGACATTTTGCCACCGGGCTTTGAGTGTTTAGAGCGCGTTTCGATCCGATCGCGCTCTAATTTTCTGTTTTAACGCGCATCGTTGTCCGAAAGCCGTTTCACACCTTTCGGGATGCGCTTTAGATCAAGCCTTCTTCTTTGAGAGCCTTCTGCACGGCCGGACGCGCCATGACGCGTTCGCGCAGAGCAAGAGCCTTCGGATAGGCAGTCAGATCGACCTTCAACATAAGGCCCCAACCAATGATGACGGATACATAGGCATCGGGTTGGGTAAAATCGGCCCCAAGCCAGAAGTCGTGGTCGCTCGAAAGCATCGCTTCAAGCTGACCCATGCGACGATTGATGGAGGCAACCACTGTGGTCTTTGCTTGCTCCGTCAAATTGGGCGCGAACAGACCGCCGAACGCTGTATGCAGATCACCACAGAAGCCGAGTGCTTCCTGCAAACGGGCGCGTTCAATCGTGCCATAGGCAGGCTTGAAGGCTGCAACATCTGAATGATCACCGATATACTGCAGGATTGCCGCGTTCTGCGTAATCACGACACCGGGTTCAACCTCGATCGCAGGTACTGCACCACGCGGGTTGATTTTCAGGTAGTCGGCACCACTCGCTGTTTTCTTTTCCTTGAGATCGACCACTTCCAGATCATAGGAAAAGCCTGCTTCGCTGAGCACGATGTGAGGTGCCAATGAACATGCGCCGGGTTTGTAATAGAGCTTCATCACAGTCTCCGTTGAGATGGTTTCGCTTGGGCTTCTATCAGTTTGCTACGGGGCGACAAAATTCTTTGCTATCACGATATTGGGATATGGATTTGCTGGCGCCGTGGTTTTGTTGGATGACTTTGCCTTTCCCGGCTTTCATCATCTATCAGAAACGGCAAAAGCCCGGCTTCTTATGCACCGGGCTTTTTGATTTTATTGATGTTTTTTGGGCTTTGGTTGCGTGTGATGCTTTTTGCCGTTCGTCGGGTAATCGATACTCAATCGATTACTTATCCTCGTCATCCTTCAGGTTATGGTCCACAGGACGACGAGCAACGATCGCCAGCGAAGATGAAGTCTTCGTTCCAGCGATAAGATTTGGTTTATTTTTTGGGGATATTGGTTGCGGGGGCAGGATTTGAACCTGCGGCCTTCAGGTTATGAGCCTGACGAGCTACCGGGCTGCTCCACCCCGCGCCAGGGTGTTTATTATGAACCGGTTGGGTATTTTTTCGCGGTTGCCGCG